>DASRVB010000188.1:0-25662 GCA_035687725.1 Gemmatimonadota bacterium | reverse complement strand
CAACCCCGGCCCGTGGAACCCGCGCGCACGGGACGGCCCGCCGCCGTACCGCGTGTCGCCCAGCACCGGATGGCCCGCCTCGGCGAGGTGGACCCGGATCTGGTGCGTCCGACCCGTCTCGAGACCGATCTCCAGCCACTCAGCGACCGCGTACCGCTCCAGCACCCGCCACCGGGTGACCGCCGCGCGGCTCCGACGCGTGCGGGTCGACATCCGCTGCCGGTCGCGGACCGACCGGCCGATGGGCGCGTCGAACACCCCCTCGGCCGCGCCCAGATGCCCCCACGCGAACGCCCAGTACGTCTTGTCGACGGTGCGCGCAGCGAACTGTACGGAAAGCGCGCGGTGCGCTTCGTCGCTCTTCGCGACCAGCAGGCAGCCCGAGGTGTCCTTGTCCAGCCGGTGCACGAGCCCCGCCTTCCGCTCGTCGCCCACGCCGGCGATCTCGGGCCGGTGGTGGAGGAGCGCGTTGACCAGAGTGTCGTCGGGATGGCCGGGGCCGGGATGGACCACGAGTCCGGCCGGCTTGTCGACGACCAGGAGCGCGTCGTCTTCCCAGAGGACGGAGAGCGGGATGTCGGCCGCCGCGAGCCCGGGCTCGGCCTTGGGCTCGACCTCCACCACGATCTCGGAGCCCGCCCCGACGGACTCGCTCGCCCGGCGGACCGTCCTGCCGTCGACCCGCACTCCGCCGGCCTCGATCGCCTTCCGGATCCGCATCCGGGATAGCGGCACCAGCCCGGCCAGCACCTTGTCGATCCTGCCTCCGGGGGTCGCGGGCGCGCGTACCCGATACGTCTCGGCCGCGGCCCCGCTCCGCGTCTTTTCGACTTCGTCTTCCGGCGGGCTCAATCCCTGAACAGGTACGTCCAGGCGAGCAGGACGGCGCCGATCGTCACGGCGCTGTCGGCGACGTTGAAGATCGGCCAGAAATGGCCCGCGACGCCGACCTGGATGAAATCGACGACCATCGACCAGCGGACGCGGTCGATGATGTTCCCGAGCGCGCCGCCCAGGATCAGCGCCAGCGCTATCCGCTGTAGCCGTTCGTGTCGGGGAGACGTCAGGAGCAGATAGAGGACGAGGGCGGAGGCGATGGTTGCGAGGACCAGGAAGATCCGCGAGGAGTGATCCCCGATCGAGAGTCCGAACGCGGCGCCCTCGTTGTGGATGTACGTGAGACGCACGACGTTCCCAATGACGGGAATCGTCTCGTTCAGCGACATGCTCGCGCGGACCCACGACTTCGTGAGCTGGTCGACGAACAGTACGGCAAGCGGCAGTACCGTTTCGTACGTCAGCGAGATGCGGCGCGGCTGACTCAGAGTCTCAGAGGCCCCTTCCATTCTCCTCTCGCGCCTTACACGTCACGCAGAGGGTCGCGTACGGCAACGCCTCCAGGCGCTCCCATGCGATCCGCTCGCCGCAGATCTCGCAGTTGCCGAAGCCGTCGGGCTCCTTGTAGAGGCGCCGCAGCGCGCTATCGATCTGGTACAGCTGGCGCCCCTCCTGCGAGGCGAACAGGAACGCCTTCTCCCGCTCCATGGCGTCGGTGCCCTGATCGGCCATGTGGAAGGAGTACGCGCTCAGATCGCCCGAAGCGGTGCGGGTCGTGTCGTGATAGTTCTCGTCGAAGAATCCGAGCTCCTTGAGCACCTGCTCCCGCTCTTCCAGCAACCGGCGCTCGAGCAGCTCCACACGCTTCTTGTCCATTTCGGTTCCCTTCATCTCGGTTTCAGTCACTCGTTCGAATCTCGCTCCGGAGGCGTCAATCGACGATCCCCGCGCATTCCTCGCACAGATCCGGATGGGAGGCATCGGCTCCCACGTCCGTGCGGTATCTCCAGCAGCGCTGGCACTTCCGCCCCTCTGCGGGAGACGCCGAAACCCGGAACTCGCCTTCCCCGTCCGCGGTTTCGCGCATCGTCACCCGTGAGACGATGAACACTTCCTCGAGGTCCTCGAGCCGGCGCTCCAGGATCTCGCGCTCGCCGTCGTTGGCAACCGCGATCTCGGCCTGGGCGTCCAGGGACGAGCCGATCTCCTTCCTCTCCCTCAGCTTCTCGAGCTCCGCCGTGACCGCCTGCCGTGCACGCAGGAGCACGTCCCACTCGCGCTCGAGCTCGCCGTCCCGGTGCTCCGGACGAGCGGGCGCGAACTCTGCCAGGTGCACGCTCTCCTCCGCCGCGTTCCCCAGAGCCCCCCACGCCTCCTCGGCGGTGAACGAGAGGATAGGCGCAAGCAGCCGGATGAGCGAGTCCAGGATGAGTCCGAGTGCCGTCTGGGCGCTCCGGCGCGCGTGGGATCCGGCCGGCTGCGTGTACAGCCGCACCTTGATCCCGTCGAGGTAGATCCCCGAGAGCTCGACCGTGCAGTAGTTGACCAGCCGCTGGTACGCCACGTGGAACTCGTACTCGGCGTAGGAGCGGAGCACGTCCTCGGCGGTGCGTTCCAGCTCGGCCAGCGCCCAGCGATCGAAGGGCAGCATCGAATCGATGGCCACGGCGTCCGACTGGGGGTCGAAGTCCGACAGGTTTCCGAGCAGGAACCGCAGCGTGTTGCGCATGCGGCGGTACGCTTCGGAGACCTGGTCGATCCCATCCCAGCTGAAGCGCCCGTCCCGGGTGAAGTCGTTGGCCGCGGTCCAGAGCCGCAGGATGTCGGCGCCCCGCGCCTCGACCACCTCGGCTGGGTCGATCACGTTGCCGAGCGACTTGTGCATCGCGCGGCCCTGGGCATCGACCATCCAGCCGTGCGTGAGGACGGTCCGGTAGGGGGCCGCGTCCCGCCCCGCGACCGCGAGGATCAGCGAGGAGTTGAACCAGCCGCGATGCTGATCCGGTCCTTCCTTGTACATGTCGGCGGGCCAGGAGAGATCGTCCCGCCCCTCGAGCACCGCGCGCTGCGAGGAGCCGGAATCGAACCAAACGTCGAGGATCTCGATCTCGCGCCGGAACGAGGTCGCCTCGGGCCCGCAGCGCGGACAGTGCGTCCCCGGCGGGACGATCTGATCGACCCCCTCGGCGAACCACGCGTCCGCCCCGCGCGCCCGAACGAGCGCGGCCACGTGGCGGATCAGGCCCGCGTCGACGATCGGCTCCTCGCACTTCCGGCAGTACACCGCGGGAATCCCGACCCCCCACGCGCGCTGGCGCGACAGGCACCAGTCGGGCCGCTGCTCGACCATGGTGGAGATGCGGTTCACGGTGGACTCCGGGATCCACCGCACCTTGGCGATCTCCTCGAGCGCGCGGCGGCGCAGCTCGTTGTGATCTAGTGACAGGAACCACTGCACGGTCGCGCGGAAGATCACCGGGTTCTTGCAGCGCCAGCAGTGGGGATAGGAGTGGACGACCTCGTCGTGCGCGACGAGGAGCCCGCGGGAATCCAGGTCCTCCACGATGCGGGGGTTGGCTTCCCAGATGTGGACTCCGGCGTAGGTCGGCGTCCCCTCCAGGTAGACCCCGTCCGGGCCGACCGGGTTGTAGATCTCGATCCCCTCCGCGCGGCCGACGGCGAAGTCCTCGGCGCCGTGGCCGGGCGCGGTGTGCACGACCCCCGTACCCTCGCCGGTCGAGACGTGCGCGGCGAGGTGGAGAGGGCTCGGGCGGTCCTCGAGCGGATGGGTGAAGACCAGGCCCTCGAGCTCGCGGCCGGTCAGGGTGCGCACGACACGGGCCCGCGAGAAGAGCTTCGACAGATCGTCGTGCCGGTCGGCGGCGTAGAGGAGCGCGCCCCGATCGGTTTCGACGACCGCGTACTCCACGTCGGGATGGACGACGACCGCCCGGTTGGCGGGCAGGGTCCGGGGAGTCGTGGTCCAGATCAGAACTCCCGGGGACTCGGCGTCGGCGCCGAACACGCCATTCGGATCCGCGCGCAGGTCGAACTTCACCGTGATCGAGGGCGACTTCTTGTCCGCGTACTCGATCTCGGCCTCGGCCAGCGCGGTCTGGCACACCGTGCACCAGTGGATAGGCCTCAAGCCCCGGTACACGTACCCGCCTTCGACCAGATCGGCGAACACCTCGACGATGTCGGCCTCGTACTCGTTGGACATCGTCAGATACGGATCGTCCCACGCGCCCCAGCCCCCCAGGCGGCGGAATTCCGCCCGCTGGGTGTCCACCCATTCGGCGGCGTACTCGCGGCAGCGCGCGCGCAGCTCCAGGAGCCCCGGCTGCTCGCCCCGCTCCTGGAACTCCCGCTGGACGTTGATCTCTATCGGCATGCCGTGGCAGTCCCAGCCCGGCACGTAGGGCGCGTCGTAGCCCATCATCGAGCGGGTGCGGACGATCATGTCCTTCTGGATCTTGTCCACGGCGTGCCCGAGGTGGATGTGCCCGTTGGCGTACGGCGGGCCGTCGTGGAGCACCCACCGCTCGCGATCGGCGCGCCGCCGGCGCAGCTCCCCGTACAGGTCGCGCTCGACCCAGCGCGCGAGCGTCTCCGGCTCACGCTGGGGCAGGTTGGCGCGCATCGGGAACGCCGTGCGCGGCAGGTTCAGGGTCTCCTTGTAGTCCCGCTGGCGCGTCGCGTCGGACACTCAGCCCACCTCCACCGGTGCCAGTCGCTCCGCCTCGTCCAGCCGCCCGATCGTCTCGCGGATGATCCGCGTCATGCGAGGCTCGGCCTCGCCGGCCACGCGGATGATCGTCTCCACGTCGACGGCCTCGAGCGCGTCGGGGAAGCACTCGTCGGTGACGATCGAGATGCCCAGCACGCGCATGCCGCCGTGGCGGGCGACGATCACCTCGGGCACCGTGCTCATCCCGACCACGTCCGCGCCGATCATGCGCAGGAACCGGTATTCGGCCCGCGTCTCGAGGTTGGGACCGGCGACCGCCACGTATACTCCCACGTGGAGCCGGATCCCCGCCTCCAGGGCCACCCGATCGGCCAGGGCTCCCAGTCCCCGGTCGTACGGCTCGCTCATGTCGGGGAAGCGCGGTCCCAGCTCGTCCAGGTTCGGCCCGCGGAGCGGATTGTCGCCGATCATGTTGATGTGATCGTCGATCCGCATGAGATCCCCCCGGCGATAGCTGGGATGCATCCCGCCGCAGGCGTTGGAGACGATCAGGGTGTCCACTCCCATCCGCTGCATGACCCGGATCGGGAAGGTCACCTGCTCCATCGAGTATCCCTCGTAGTAGTGGAACCTCCCCTGCATCGCCATGACCTGGCGACCCTCGAGCCGGCCCACGACCAGCCGGCCGCTGTGGCTCTCCACCGTCGAGACCGGGAAGTGCGGGATCTCGGAGTACCCGATCGTGTCGTCGACATCGATGTCCCGGATCAAGGCGCCGAGTCCCGTGCCGAGAACGACCCCAACCTCCGGCCTGCGTTCCGCCCGGCCGCGGATGACCGCCGTGGCCTCGTCGATCCGCTCCATCAGACTATCGCTCACGGGCCCCTTCTTTCCTTCGTTGTCCGGGTTCGCTCTCGGCGAGCAGCGGGTGCGCCTCGAGGGTCCGGCGGTGCTCGTCCAGGAACGCCTTCAGGCGGTTCAGGAACGCCCGCTCGCCGGCCTGCAGCTCCTCGATCCGCTGCTCGAGCGACGCCCGGCGGCGCTCGGCATCGGCCACCATGCGATCCGACTCCATCTTCGCCTCTCGCTTGAGGAGCTCCCCCTCCCGCGTCGCCGCCTCCCTGGCTTCTTCCGCCTGGCGCTGGGCGCCGGCCATCGTCTCCTTGAGCGCCTGTTCCATCTGGCGATAGTCCGCGACCGTCGACTGAACCGCCTCGAGCCGCTCCTCGAGGCCGTTTATCCTGAGGACGAGGGCCGCCATCTCCTCCGAGACCAGCTCGAGGAACGCGTCCACGGCTACGGGATCGTATCCGCGGAAGACCTTCTCGAACTCCTGCTTCTTCACTTCCAGTGGCGTGAGAGACACGCTCAGCCTTTCTCCCGGGGTCCGAACAGAACCGTGCCCAGCCGCAGCATCGTCGAGCCTTCCTCGATCGCCACGTCGAAATCTCCCGACATCCCCATCGACAGCGTGTCCGGGCCCTCGCCGCCCCCCGCCACCGCCAGGCGCTCGAACAGCGTGCGGGCGCGGCGGAAGGTGGCTCGTACGACGCGCTCGTCGCTCGTGAAGGGCGCCATCGTCATGAGCCCCCGGACGGCGAGCCCGGGGAGCTCGGCGATCCGGCCGGCCTCCTCGATCGCCTGTTCCGGAGCGAAGCCGTGCTTCTGCTCCTCCGCGCCGGCGTTCACCTCGATCAGCACGGGCATCCGCTCGGGCCGGCCCGCCACCCGGCGGGAGAGCTCCTCCGCGAGCCGCAGCGAATCGACGGACTGGATCCAGTCGAACGCGTGAACGGCGAGTCGGGCCTTGTTGCGCTGTAGGTGGCCCACCATGTGACGCTCGGCGCCATGACGCTCGAGCGGCGCGGCCGCCGCGGAGAACTTCTCCACCGCCTCGCCGACGCGGTTCTCGCCGATCTGGCGGAGGCCTGCCTCCAGCGCCGCGATGAGCGTGCTCGCCGGGTGACCCTTGGTGATCGCTACGATGCGGATCTCCGACGGATCGCGCCCGCACCCCGCGCAGACATCGGCGATCCGGTCCTCGACCCGGCGGAGGCCCTCCGTCACGCCGTCGTGCAGCATAATAGCAAGTGAATCTACCCCGACCGCCGAGGTTCAACAAACCGCGAAACCGGCATGGCGGGGTGGAGCGGCCCCTCTGACTCGATCGCCGAGCTCCCCGGGTCCGCGCCCTTAAACCCCTCCCCGGGAAGACCGGTTTTGCTGGAAGAAGGCCGCCCTCTCGGACATATTCCCGGAGCCTATATGAATCGTCTGCCGCTCCTAGCTGCTCTCCTCGCGCCGGCCCTCCTGGCGCCGGCGACTCCCGCCTCCGCCCAGTTCGTCGACGCCTACTTCACCCCGATCCCCGCCGTCCCGTCCGCGGGGACGTACGCCCCGGAGGTCCAGGCGCTGATCGAAGAGGGATACGCGCAGCTCGCGGCGGTCTCCGCGCCGGACGACGACGTGCATCTCGACGCCGCCGAGGCCGCGTTCGAGAGCGCGCTCGAGCTCGAGCGTGGCTCGGTGCACGCGCTGAACGGGCTGGGGATCTACGAGCTCGCCAAGGACGAGCAGTGGCTGGTCATCCTCGAGAGTCTCAAGAAGCTCTTCAACCGGGATCACATCTCCATGGCGATCGGGTTCTTCGAGGATGCGGTGGAAGCCGATCCCGATTTCCTCCCCGCCCGCTACAACCTGGGACTCGCCTACCGCCAGGCCCGCGGGACCGACAACTACCGCAAGGCCGCCGAGCAGTTCCTCGGAGTGATTCAGGCGGATCCCGGCTACGAGGACGTCATGGAGCTCCTCGTCCTGACGTATCGGGACGCGGGGGACCTGGCTTCCATGCGCTCGGCGATCCAGCAGGCGGACAGCACGCTGGCCGGCCGGCCCGCGATGGAGCTCCTGCTCGCCTATTCCCTGATCAACTCTCCAGAGGCCACCTCGGACATGGTCCAGGAGGGCGTGCAGGCGTACTGGCGGGGGCTCCTTGCGATCGAGAGCGATCAGGACGCCAACCTGTACTGGCACGACCTGCGGGCCGTCGCCTCGACCGAGGCGGACGCAGAGTTCCGGCGACTGCCGCTGGAACAGAAGCCGGAGTACATCCGTTCCTACTGGCAGACCATGGCGGACCAGTCCTTCGTCGACTCCGACGAGCGCCTGGCCGAACACTACCGGCGCCTTCACTACGTGACGGCGAACTTCCGACTCGATCTTCCCGAGCGGCGCCATTACTCGGCCAGCGACGCCTACGTCCCGGCCTGGCAGACGGGCTTCGACGACCGCGGCGTGATCTACCTCCGACACGGCCCCCCCGACGAGACGGCCACCTTCTCGGGGCCCGAGTTCGAGCGCAACCTGTCGTGGAAGTACGAGGCGGCCGACACCGAGCCCATGCTGTTCCACTTCGTCAGCAACGAAGACGTCAGCGACTACAAGCTGGTGCGGCGGCTGAGTGACGCGGTGATCTCTACCAACACCTCGATGGCCGGCCAGACGCTCCTGGACGAAAGCGCGGCCAGCGCCAGCGTCATCGTGGACTCCTACGATGCGCGCATTCTCGCCACCCAGCGGGTCGCACTGCAGGACCTCTACCGCTCGCGCGGCCACCTGGACCCCGACTACGATCGCGTGGCTCTGGGGCTGGATGCACAGATCCTTCAGGAAGAGGAGGCGCGGCTCGCGCAGGACATCCAGATCGCGACCCGGACCCAGAGCTACGAGCCCGAGCCGTCGGACCCGCTTCTGTATCCGGTCTATGCGGTTCCGTTCAAGTCCCCCTCCGGCGGGACGGAGGTGGCCTTCTACTACGCGTTGCCGACGACCGCCGTCACGATCCTTCCCCGCGGCGCGGGCAGCGAGGTGGACTACCGGTACCAGCTGCGCGTGACGTCCACCGACGACCCCGACGACATCCACGGTCGAGCCGACGAGGAGGTCCGGATCGCCACCCCGCAGGCGATTCCCCAGGAACCGGGCGTGATGCTCCCCGGGATCGAGCGCGTGGACGTCCAGCCCGGGCAGTACTACTACGGGCTCAAGGTCACGGACCTGAACTCGGGCCGGTCCGGCATCCTCCAGGGCAGCATTTCCGTGACGTCCCTGGACGGACCGGGCATGGCGATGAGCGGCGTCGTGCTGGCCACCCGCGTCGAGCCCGCCGTGGATCCGTCGAACCCGTTCGTGCGGTGGGGCCAGACGAAGGTGCTCGCGCTCCCGTCGAGGATGTTCCGTCGGGAGCAGCCGATCTACGTCTACTACGAGCTGTACGGATTGGACGCGTCGGCCGGGGAAGTGCGCTACCGCACGACGTACACTCTGAGCGCGCGCGAGCCCGACCGCAACGTCGTCGCCAAGTTCTTCTCGTCCATCGGCGAGCTGCTGTCGGGCGAGGAGGAGCGCGGCGAGATCACCTACGCGTTCGACCGCGCCCAGCCGGCTCCGGCCGACCCGCTGCTCGAATACGTTTCGCTCGACGTGTCGGAGTCCGAGGCGGGGAACTACACGCTGAGCGTGGAGGTCGAGGACCTCGCCTCGGGTCAGAAGAGCCGGCGCGAGGTGCCGCTGACGCTGACCAACTGAATGCCGGTCTCAGCCGCCGTCCGCTGCGGGAACGGCGGCTCCGAACGTCACCTCGTACGCCACGATTCCCGGCCTTGCCGGGTCGCGCTCATCGATCACGTAGAGCCGACCCGAGGGAGAGAAGGCGGTCTTACGGACCGCCGCGGGCACCGCCACCCACGAGATCAGCTGCCCCTGCTCGTTGAAGACGTCGTAGACGGTTCCCGACGTGCGCTCGTGGCGATGGGTCCGCACCCAGAGCCGGCCGGCCGGGTCCACGATTAGCTCTTCGACGAGGGGGTGGAGCGAATCGGGCCGGGCGGCATCCTGGAGAAGGGAGTCCGGCACGTCTTCCACCTGCGCCTGGACCCGGGCCCGTATCCGCTGGCGCTCCTCTTCCATCTCGCGCGGGCTCTTCGGCACCGCCGTCCGGGAGGACCGGACCACCCGCACCGTCGCGCCGGTCCGATCCAGCACGCGCACCTGATACACGTCCCCGAAGGCCACGTACAGCCGTCCGGCACCGTCGCTGGCGGTCAGGAACGACACGTCGCGCGCGTCCTTGCGCACGCTCTGGCCCGGTGGCATCCGGACCTCGTACACCATCGACACCGAGTCCACGGGAAGCTGCATGTGGACCACGTAGGCCCGACGGCGCACAGGGTCCCACTTCTTGAGGTAGTACTGACCGTATTCCGGGATCGACAGGACGGACATGCCTACGCCACGCAGTTCCGCGGTGGATACGTACGTGCCCAGCGTCAGGAATGACGTCAGCGCGTTGACCCCCTTGTCCACGAACATCACATAGTTCCAGGGCGTCACCGTCAGCTGATCGGACGGCCCCACGCGATCGGCACGGTCGTCGCGCTCGCCGAACCCATAGGCGAACCCTCCGGCCGAGTCGAAGGCCGCGATCTGCCGGTGGTCGGGCGCCTCGAAGTCGAGAACGTAGATCTTCCCCTCCCCATCGATCGCGAGATCCCGGGGCTGGCGGAGCCCTGCCCGGTCGGTAGCGGCGGCAGAGAGCACGAAGGCCTCGCGGACGGTTACGCTGGCGGGATCGATCAAGGGGACCTGGGCGAGCTGTCCGGCGCTATCCGCCACCGCCGTGGCGGAATCGGACTCCTCCCGCTGCCCGCAGGCGAAGACGAGGGAAAGCGCCACGTACGAGACCGTCACGGCGAACCACTTCCCCCGCCCCATGGAATTCACCGTTCGGGCGACCGTAGGGCCCGGTCCTGCCATGCCCGGTCCACCACCGCCCGCAGGTCCCGAATGGCCTCTGCCGGCTTCCTGGCGCCCTGAATCGCCTCACTGACGGCGATTCCGGAGACGAAGGGGAACGCGAGCACCTGCGGGACCCGCTCCACGGTGATCCCTCCGATGGCTACCACGGGGATGGTCAGCTCGTCGAGGGGCTGGCGCCAGGCGGGATCGCGGGCGTCGAGGGCGGCCGCCCCGGCCTTGGTCCGGCTGGGGTAGAACGCGCCCAGGCCGGCATAGTCCGCCTCTGCCCTCTGCGCGAGCTCGAGCTCGGTCCGGTCGTGTGCGCTGGCTCCGATCAGGAAGCCGCTGGGAGCTCGACTGCGCACATCGCCGGGCGAGAGATCGTCCCGCCCCACATGGACCCCGTCCGCCCCCGTGGCGAGCGCGACGTCCAGGCGGTCGTTGACCAGCACCCGAGTTGCCGGATACGACGCCAGCGCTTCGATCCAGACGGTCGTCAGCGCTTCCAGATCGGCAGCCGGGAGGTCCTTCCCCCGCACCTGGACGAGGTCGACCGCGGTCCAGGCCTCGCCCCCGGCCTCCGCCAGCCGGCGGGCGGCACGGCCCTCCTGCCCCCGGCCTTCCGGGCCCGTCGAGTGCACGAAGCACAGCAGCGGACGGTCGCGCGCGATCACCAGGGCTCCATTGCTCGGGAAAAGGGGACATGCGAAGAGGACGCCGCGAGGCGTCCTCTTCGATCGATGTCAGCGACGGTTCAATCTAACCGTGACGGGCTCGCTACTGCTGGTACCCGGTGCCGGTCCGGTGCTGACGGATGTCGAGGATGATGTTCTCGTATCCGCGACCGGTGCGAAGGAACGTCGGCGACGAGGTGCTGGTGTCGGTGTCGACGAAGTTCTGGATCGAGGGGTCGCCGGGGAAGCGCTCGTCGGTCGAGTAGATGATCTGATACGACCCGTCCTTCCGGAAGTCGCCGAACGCGAACGTCTCCCCCGCGCCGCTGTATGTCCAGATCACATAGGGGCCGACGGTGGCCTCGACCGGCTTGTCGATCGTCTCGGTGGGCGGCCCGTAGAGCAGATAGATCCGCCCGCGGTCCGTCTTGTAGCCCGGGTTCTGGCTCGACGTGAAGAACTGATTCGCGTACGCCACGCGTTGCTCGATGGCCTGCTTGAACTCGTTGTCCGGAGACTCGGGGTCCGGATCCGCGCTGTCCATGAAGCGGTTGAGAAATTGCTTCTTGCCGGACTCGTTCAAGGTGGTGAGCAGCTCCTGCTGCGCGGGAGTCAGGAAGATGTCGAGGACCGAGATCACGCTGTCGACCTGCGCCGGGCTGAGGTCGGCGTAGTACTTCAGCGTCGCTCCTTCGGCGGTGGGGGCCTCCGACTCCATGAACGCCAGGCGCTCGGTCTGGGGCGCCAGCACTTCGAAGCCGTTGGAGGCGCTCAGGCCGGAGCCACAATCAGAGCACACCACCTCGAGCGCATAGCTTCCGGGAGCCAGGCCGGCGATGCTGAAAGCCCCCACGTCGAAGTTCCGATCCTCGGTCACCGTGATCGTGCGCTTTCCGAGGTCCTTCACCACCGTACCTTCGGCATCCGTGACCCGCATGTCGAGCGCTACGCTCTCGTGGGGCTCGGGCAACGCTTCCGGATTCACCTCGTAGTAGAAGTACAGCATCGGACTATCGCGGTGGAAGGCACGGCGTGGATTGGGATTGAACATCGTGGTCCCGATCAGGTAGGGCAGATACGCCCCCTCCTGCAGCCGCACGTCCTTGCGCACCTGATTTGCCATCAGCATGTCGCTGATGAGGGGCGGAGTCGCCGGCACGACGAGTGGACGAGAGACTTCGAAGGACTTGCCGCTGCCGATGTCGGTGACGCGCGCCTTCGTCGTGTACTCGCCCGCAGGGGCGTAGATCGCGAAGGTCTCGATCGTGGACACGCGACTCGATCCGGCCATCGCCTCGTTGAACGCCTCCGCCGTGATCTCGTGGGACGTGTTGTATACCGATTCCCCATCCGCCTTCTCCACGATCACCTCGACGTTCGCCCGCGCCTGCAGGGTTTCGCCCTCCCGCGCGAACGTCATGAGCGTGTACGGGATCTCGACGGCGCCCTCCACCAGCGTCCTACCCCCTTCGGAGTAGAAGCGATTGGTCTCCAGCGCCAGGCCAGCGTCCTGGGCCAGGGCGGTTGCGGGGAACGCCGGCAGAGCCAGCACGAGCCAGAGAAAACGGCGACGAACGACCATCAGATGTTCACTCCTTGGTTCGACGAACGGACGGCGAATCCCGTCGATCGGACGGGGGCGAATGCTGCCGTATAAAGGGCGTGGGAAAGATGCCGGTTTAACTTGATCCCTCCGCTATTCCGGCGCAAGCGGCCCTGGCCGGGGAACGGAAAACGAAGAGGCGCCCGGACCATCTCCGGGCGCCTCTCGTCATGTCGCGGGGCCGTGGCCCCCGGCTTCAGCGTCGTTCTAGAACAGCATGCTGACGCTGAAGTTGTTGGTGCCGCCCAGGCGGCCCCAGTCGCGGTACGCGTAGTCGAACCCGGAGCCGAAGGCGCCGAAGTCGAACTGCAGCCCGGCGCCGAAGCCCAGACCGCGGAACACGTCGTTGTCGTTGGGGCTGTCGCCCAGGTCTTCTTCATCCTGCTGGTACGTGTACCCCGCGCGCGCCGCCACCGTGGTGGCCACGCCCCCGTTGTTGGCCGGGATCAAGGTCTGCTGCCACTCCCCGCCCACCGAGTACGTCGTCTCCAGCTGCCGCGGTGCGGCGAACTCCGCGTTCACGATGAAGTTGCTCGACTCGCTCTCCAGCAGGTAGTACGCCAGCGCCGTCTTCAACGTCGTCGGCGGCCGGAAATCCTGCGTGCGGAACTCCAGCGGCAGATTCCCCTCGCTCGGGAACGTCGGGAAGTCCGGCGGACGCCCTTCCGTCTGCAGCCGGCTGCCCTCGCTCTTGAAGTTCGTCCCCAGGTTCTGCACCACGAACGCCAGCCGGATCCCGCGACCCGCGAACGTCGTGTGGTAGTTTGTCCCGAAGTCGAACTGGAACGCGTTGCCCACCACCCCGAAGATGTTCTCGTGCGCCCACTTCACGCTGGCGCCCGCCATGAACCGGTCCGAGATGTTGTGCGCGTACGTCCCCTGCACGCTCGTCGAGTAGGTGTCGAACTGCTGGCCGTTGCCAAGCGGCTCCTCGATGGTCGTGACCTCCATCTTGTCGAACGACAAGACCGTGATCGCCGCACCCACCGAGCCGTTGCCGCCGAACACCGGGGCACCCACTCCCACGAAGTTGATCTGCGCATCGAGCGGCATGTTCACGTTCGTGAACAACGCCGCCGGACTGCGCAGGAACCCCAACCCCGCGGGGTTCCACCACAACGCGCTGATGTCGTCCACTACCGCCGTGAACGCCTGGCCCATCGCCACACCTCGCGCGCCCACCGGAATCGTCAGGAACTCGCCACCGGCGTTACCGATGAACGAGAACCCCTCGACCCGGCCTTCCAGCAGCTGAAGCTGCTCGGCATCCTGGCCCCGTACCGGAGAGAACGCAGCGAGCAAAAGCGCCACCGCGAAGCTCCCCGGAACTGCCTGCTTCCAGAGCTTCCTCATAGGACTCGCCTCCCTCGCCACGTCAGTTGATCACCGCGAAGCGGCCCAGATGCGTCCGCCCGTCCGGTGTCGTCACGTGGTAGTAATAGTTCCCGCTCGCCACCAACAGGTCGAAGCGGGTCCGGACATCCCATTCCTCCGTGCCGCTGCCGTCGCCGTGCTCCAGGATCCGCACCAGGTTCCCGCTGATGGTGTAGATCCGGATCGTGGCCTGTGGCGGGAGGTTCGTGAACAGCACCCGCTGACGACCGAGGCCGCGCGTGATCTCGTTGGCCGCGATGAACGGGTTCGGGACCACGAGGATCTGCTGCAGGTCCGCATTCGCCAGCTCGTTCGAGCCGCCGGCCAGGGAGAGACGCCACTTCGCGCCCGGATAGCCGTTCACGATGCCCCGGAAGATGTCCACCGGGCCCGGATCGGCGCCTTCCTCGAAGGCCGTATTCACGTCGTTGTATTCCCACGGCCCCGGATGCGGGAAGTGCTTCGGCGAACGCCCGAAGTCGAAGAACACGCCGCGGTCCCAGCCCGACACCGGGATGATCCGCCACACGTCCCCGTCTTCCGGAAGGTCTGCGATCCCCTCCACGAAGACGCCCTGCCCAGGGACCATCAAAGCGAACGTCTGACCCGCCGACAGGTTGATCGAGTTCGTCAACGGACCGCAGGTCGGGAACATGGCCCCACGCACCGCCGCCGGGTCGCCGGGGGCGATGAAGCCCCAGTTGTACCCGCAGATGAAGTCCTCCGGCGTCGACGGATTCGCCGGGCCCTTGGGCTGGCCGCCCTCGGGGATCACGTTCCCCGTGATCAGGCTCCTGAGGGTGCCGCTGAAGCTGCCACCGCTCACCGACCACGTCAGCTCATACGTCTCGCCAGCCATCACGTACGGACCGGCACCGGCGTAGGCCCGCGAGTTCGACAGCCCGCGCGGGTTGCCCACGATCACGCGCGTACCCAGCGATGAGCCCTCGACCCGCAGCGCCCGGCCGCACGACACTCCGCCGCAATCCTGCTCGGCATGATCCACCGGACCCAGGTACGTCCCACCCAGTTGCCCCAGGGCCAGGGACTGCCCGTTCACCACCAGATCGTCCCCGGCGCTGAAATCGGTGGCGATGATCACGTCCACCGACGCGTCCGGACCCACGTCTGAAGGATCGGTGTCGAGGGCCGCGGTCACCTGGTCTTCGCAGAACACGGTGAAGTCGTAGCACGCGTCGTAGAACCCCATGTTCGGCGACATCTGCGTCGACAGGTTCCCGTTCGCGTCCTCCCAGTGGAACCACACCCGACGGTGGCCCACCGCCAGCGCATACCCGCCGTCGTACGGATTGAGCGGCGAGTCCAGCAGCGAGTCGATTACGAAGAACACCTCCGCCTGGAACTGGTCCCGGAACTGCGACAGGTTGGCGCCGACCACCGCGTTCGAGCAGTTCATGAAGTCCAGGTGCTCGCCCGTCGTCAGGTCGATCGTCGCCGTCGGCTCGCTCACGTCGCACACCGACCCGTCGGCCTGCAACGCGTCCAGACCCGGGGCTCCGGCCGCCACGAACGAGGATGCGTTCGAGCGCGGCGTCGCCGACTGCAGGTTCTTCCCGCTCTCCAGCGTCAGGCACGCCGGCGCCACGTCCAGCAGCGGGATGAACTCCCGCCCGAGGTTCGCCACCGTGAAGTCGCCGCAGTTGACGCTGAACGACGTCACCGCATAGAAGACCGGGATCCCGTTGATCAGGCCTGGGCCGTCGGCCGGGTTGGGGAACGTGCCCCCCCGGTCCACGATGCCGAACGCCAGACCGGTGTTCGTGCCCAGCGGGAACTCTTGAACCTCCGTGCAGACGACCGCCAGCAGCTCGTCGTCAGGCCCCAGCGGCGACGGCACGGTCGTGCCCTCCACGCAGAAGTCGCCCTCCACGATGTCGTCCGCCAGGTCGAACTGCGCGATCAGCTCCGCGTCGTCCAGGTTCCCCGTCTCTGAGCGGTACACACGGAAGCCCTGGAAGTCCTGGATCACGAAGTCGGGACGGAAGAACGGGTTGGTCACTTCCTGGCCCGTCAGCCCCTGCGAGGCCGCCGTCACGAACCCCTGCGTCGTCCCCGGCACGTTCAGCGCCGGAACGAAGACGATCTGGTCCGCCTCCAGGAACTCGCCCAGGCCCGGCGCTTCGGGATCCGGGTTACCCAGGTCATCCCGCAGGAATGGATCCAACGCGATCGAGGCGAACGGGTTGATCGCCGTCGCCGGATCGGGATCCCATACGACCGTCACTTGATGGTCGCCCGGGATCAGCTCCACCGCGGGGCTGGGCGGCGCGGTCGGCACCAGGAAGCCCGCGTCGAACACCGACTGCACCCCCGTCTGCGCTGCCACGAAGTTGTTGAACAGCACCACCGCGGGTTCGCCGTCGATGATCGCCGTGTCCGTGGTCAGCTCGATCGGCGTCGGACCGAACGCCTCCGCGAAGAAGTACGCCGCATAGATCTCCACGAACTCGCCCGCCGGCAGCGGGAACTTCCCCGAGCTCGCCATGCCACGCACGTCCTGTGGACTCACGGCGTCCACCACGAAGTTCGGGTCGCCCGTCAGCGCCTGGTACCACTCCTGGCGCGAGCTGGGGTCCGGACGCGCACCGCCGTTGGTGAATACCGTGAAGTTCGCCAGCCCGACCTCTTCGCCGCCGACTTCCGGCGTCTTCAGGTAGGTCACGCCGCCGAATCCCGGGGGCTGGAACTGGAAGTCCGGCTCCTCGAAGTCGGAGTCCCACCACACCATCGTGTTGATCCCCGGCAGGAATCCGATCTGGTCGTCCCCCGCATCTCCGAGGTCGGGATCGATCGCGATCGCCACCACCGTGTCGTTGAAGTCGTAGGGACCGAACACGCTGTTCGCCGGCGAGTTCGTCGCATTGACGAACTCCGAGCGGTTGAACACGCGCAGGATCGCAAAGAAGTAGTCCTGCACCGCCGGAACCGAGAACGCGAAATACGTGTTGATGGTCTCCGCGCCCAGGCGCGTACCGCCGCAGGCCGAACACGGCGCTCCGGACACGTCGTTCCCCGCGATGCAGATCGTCTGATCCGCGAACCCCGGGAACGGCAGGCCCTCGAACGGAGCCAGCGAGGGGAACAGGGCCAGACGGAAATCGTCCACCGTGCACGGCAGCGGGAAGTTCGCAAAGTCCTGGGGGTCCGTGCTCAACCAGAAGAGCCCCAGATCGCTCCCCGGACGAGTCGTCCCGGCACGCGTCTGGAAGTCCACCAGGCTGCCGGGCGACAACTCGGAAAAGGGACCGCCGAGCATGAACAGCGTGTCCAGGCCACCGCCCGGTTTCGCCACCGTCGCCCCGACGTTCACGCCCGAGCTGAAGATGTACTGGTCGGTCAGCGCCCTCCAGAACCCGCCACCCGCCACCGAACCCGGGATCGCGCCGATCTCCGCCGCGTCCGTCAGCGCCATGATCACGCGGTTCACGTTCATCCGCGTCTGCAGGGCCACGGTCGACGGGGCCAGGCCCCGGCCGCCGTTCCTGGCCGGTCGATCCTTCGGAAGGTCGCCCGACGCTCCGGCTGCCAGGCCGAAGACGAGCACGACGCCGACCAGGGCCGCTAGCCCGCGAACCCTCCTGGCATCATACGAGAATCCCAAATTCATAGAGCCTCCTGAGGAATTCGTGAGTCGCAACTCACTCTGGCGTTCCAGGGTCGGGGGTGGCCGGCGCAACTGCGCCGGCACCCCTTCTCCTGATCGATCCCGCTGCTCAGAACCGGATCTCCGCTCCGAACCGGATCTGGCGCGGCTCGCCGTAGTTCAGCGGGCTGTTGTTGAGCGCCCTGTTGCCGCGGAAGAACGTCAACTGACTCTCCTCCAGCGTGATCGTCCCATCGCCGTTCACATCCTGACGCGAGAACTCGTCCTGCCACTCGGGCACGATGTCGTCGATGGACAACGGGAATCCAGGTGTCGCGTCTTCCACCAGGAAGACTTCTCCCGCGGATGCCGCCGGGATCTGCGGGTTGCGGCTGTCCTCGAACTCCGTCCCGCCCACGTCCGGGAGGCCCGTGATCGAGAACACCGCCACCACGTTCTCGCGGTTCAGGAAGTTCGTGACCAGGCCGAAGACGCTGAGGTCCAGCGCGTCGCCGATGTCGAAGCCCTTGCTCACCCGAATGTCACCCGAGTGGAACCACGGCAGGCGGCTGGCGCCGAAGTCCTCGACCGGGAACCCCTGCCCGTCGTCGCTGGTCCGCGTGAACGGCACTCCCGACTGCGCGTTGTAGGTCAGGAACGCGCCGAAGTTGTTCAACACCGTTCCGAGCGCGGTGCCCTCGCGGAAGTCGTCCGGGAACTGCAGCGTGAACTGCCAGTTGATGTTGTGCAGACGGTCGAAGTCCTCCGGCTGCAGCTGGGTCGGCGGCGACAGCAGCACGCCGCCACCTTCCTGCGGGTCGAACAGACGGCCGAACCCACCCGTCGCCGCCCAGTCCGTCGGGGACGACGTCGTGCCGCGGGCCCACTGCAGCGACCACGCCAGGTTCGTCGACCAGTAATCCGAGAACCGCTTGTTCAGCGAGAGGTCGAAGCCCTTGACGTTGCCGTTGTCGCCGTTGATGAACACGCGCCGCTCGTCCACGCGCGGGTCGATCGAGCCGGTCTGGAACACCTCCAGCCGGATCGCACCGCGACGGTCGCGGTTGTACCCCACCACGTCCAGCACCAGGTTGTCGCTGATCAGGTGCGTGATGCCGGCCTCGAACGCCGTCGTCTCGACGAAGTCGAGGTTCGGGTTCCCGTACGTGATGTTGTTGTTCCCGCCCGCGGCCGCGATGTCCGTCACGAAGCTCGAGAAGAAGTCCTGCAGCCGCGGCAGCTGGTAGAACTTCCCGTAGCTGAGCCGGACCTGCGTGGCATCGGTGATCGGATGCGCTACGCCGAGACGCGGCGCGAGCTCGTTCTTGGTCTCGGCTTCCACGATTTCCGCTACCCCGCTCTGGTCACACTCGCCCGGGCCCAGCGGGCTGAGGTCGCAGTGGACCACGCCGGGAAGGGCCGGGAACATCGTGTTGGGGTCCCAATGGTCCAACCTGAGGCCCAGGTCAATCACCAGGTCGCCGTAGTCGAGGCGATCCTGGACGTAGGCCGCGCCCAACATCGGATCCACGTCCCACACGTCCGCGAACACGTTGTCGTCCAGGTGCGGACCGATGTGGTTCAGGTTGATCCAGTTCCACTCCACTCCGACCTTTCCGCGGTGCACGCGGTTGAGCTGCGAGTCGAGGTCCACCCGGATCCCGTACCGGCGCTCGTTCTCCTTGCCGAAGTTCGACGTGAAGCCCGGGCGCGTAGCGAACAGGTTCCGCTGGCCGAAGACCGGATCCGGATTCGTCAGACCGGTCGTCGGGAAGTTGAACACGCTGCTCGTCTGCTGATCCTCGAAGAAGAACTCGACGTCGTCGATCCGGTAGTTGAGGAAGTCCTCCTCGAATGCGTCGACGTCGGGGTTCTCGCAGGGCAGCGGCCCCCCCTCATCGTCGGGTCGGGCCCCGCAAATGCCCTCTCCGAAGTGATCCTGCAGCAGCTCGGACATCTGCGGCGACAGCGGAGTTCCGAGGAAGAACTTCGAGAGGTGATACTGGCCTCGAACCTGCAGGTTCAGGTTCCGCTCGCCCGTCTGGAAGATCTGCTGGTCGTACCCCAGGATGAAGTCGTGCGTCTTCGCGCGGGTCGCCGTGGTCGTCAGGAACTGAT
The DNA here is from genome assembly GCA_035687725.1 of Gemmatimonadota bacterium. GTDB lineage: Bacteria > Gemmatimonadota > Gemmatimonadetes > JACCXV01 > JAHWKZ01 > JAICNR01. The sequence goes on along the minus strand of DASRVB010000188.1, from coordinate 5,965 downwards.
TCAGCCCACGGGAGTGCTGATAGTTCTCGAACTGGTCGCGCGAGAACAGGTAGGTCCCCGTCGCCTTCGCCTGCCACGGCAGGAACGAGGTCAGCTTCGCCTGGGCGAGGGTCCGGTCGCCGCGGTTACCCGGCAGGATTTCCTCGGTCGAGCCCGAGTCGTCGAGCTGGTCCCCCAACACCGGATTGAAACCGGCGGCCGCAGGGAAGAAGTCCTCGGCCCCGGTGGCCTCCAGCGAGCCGTACACGGTCAGCACGTCGGGAATGATCGGGCCGCCGATCGACGCCTGGAGGTTGTTGAAGCCGTAGCTCTGCTCGATGGCGTCGGACAGCTCGTCGGTCGTGAAGCGCACGTTGCCGTGATACTCCCGGCCGCCCTCGCGCGTCACGATGTTGATGATGCCGGACTGCGCGTGGCCCCACTCCGCATTGAAGCCACCCGTGATCACGTCGATCTCCTCGACCGCGAAGCGGGACAGCTCCACCGTGTTCAGCTGGTCGTTGAAGTCCGTGATCAGGGCGCCGTCGACGTACGTCGCCGACTCGGTGCCGCGGCCGCCGCGGACGATGAACCCGCCCTGGCCCTCGTAGATGCCGGCGCTCAGGTCGATCACGCTCTCGATGTCGTCGACCGGCAGGTTCTGGGTCTCTTCGGCCGTGAACCGGGTCTTCGAGATCGTGTTGTCGCGCACGACGAGCGGCTCACGCTCGATCAGCGCCACGATGCCCTCGGCCTGGACGACCTCGCTCGACAGCTGGAAGTCGACCGTCATCGTCTGACCGGCCAGGATCCGCTGCTCGTTGGTCTGCGTCTGGTAGCCCAGGTACTGGGCCGTCAGCTGCTCCAGACCGACCGGGACGTTGTTGATGAAGTAGTAGCCGTCTTCGTTCGTCACGTTGCCGAGGTTGGTGCCCTCGACCACGACCTGCGCGCCGACCAGGGGCTGGCCGGTGTCGCTGTCGGTGACCGTGCCGATCACCTTGCCGGTGACCTGGGCGAAGGCCGCGCTCCCGCCGAAGGCGAGAAGCGCGAACACCCCCAGGACGAGGACCGCTGCCCTTGACGTCAGACGCAACGCACTAGGCTGCTGCATACGGTGTCCTCCGTTCGGGTTCGATGAAGCGCGGAACAAGGACGTACCGGGACGCGGACGGACGAATCCGTCGGGGAGCGGAAGGGCCGCTCCGAAGTCCCGACAGTGGCTGGAATGGGAGCGCGCGAGTGGCGCGCGGGAAAGGCTGACGATTCTGGTACGAAACGCCCTCCTCGCGTTGGGGGTGGCCTTACCTGTGAACGCTGAGGCTGGGGCAGCGCTTCCCCATTATAGCCCGCCGCCTCGGGGAGTGTCAATCGCCCCGGTGCGGCGGTCCGTCCTCAGGCAGCAGCACGATACAAAGGGGTGAAGCGGGCCGTCAAGGGCCGAGCAAGGCCTCGGGCTAGGAACCTCCTGCCGGGATCGATTCCGGCGGGGCGGGCCGGGTGATGTTCTCCCACGCCAACTCGTCGGGAAATTCGCCGGAATCCAGGTACTCCTGGTACAGCCGCGCCGTGGTCGTGTCCCCCGGATGGGTCTTGACCCACTGGTACACGAACGTCTTGGCCATCACCTCGTTCCCGGTTCGATGGGCCAGGTTGATGTGGCGCAGGAACGCGCGCTGATTATCCGGGTCGGAGCGGATCGCCTTGGCCAGGAACGTCAGCCCCTGGTTGGTGTCCCCACGCTCGATCGCCATCTCGCCGATCTCGATCCAGAGCTCCGGCTCGACCGACTGCGGCCGGTCCCCGAAGTACTTGTCGAGCAGGCGCTCGGACACGTCGAAGTGCCAGGCCACGGCCGCGTTGTAGGCCGCCGTCTTCACCAGGCGATCGTCGACCTCCCCTCCAGTCAGGTCGGCCTGCGCCTGGATCAGGGAGTCGAGGCTGCTGTACGAGCCGGTCGCCGCGAAGACGTTGATCATGCTGGCCACGTACGAATCGTCCGTCGGCTCGCGCCCCAGGATCCGGTTTCCGCGCTCGATGGACGCGATGGCATCCTCCGTGCGGCCCTGTCGAGCCTGGGCGGCGGCTAGCTGCAGGAGAGTCGCGCCGTAGTTGCCGGTCAGCGCGCGAGCGGTTCCGTCCTTGTAGATGGAGTCGTCGTCGAGCCCGCGGTACTCGTACACCGAGTTCAGCAGGATCTCCGTTCGGGGGACGTCGATCCACTCCTGCTCCGGCGCCTGCATGGGCATGAACTGCAGGCCCTGGCGCGCGAGCTCCTCGATCGGCTGGTCGAGCAACCGGTCTACGATGCCCTGGCGCACCATGTACGGGCTCAGTCCCACCTTGGCATCGTCCGGCACCGTGACCGAGAAGTAGATCGGGCGCCGGCCGAGGTTCTTGCGGACGACCTGGAGGACGCCTACGTCCTGGCGCCGGAGGATGCTGTTCGCCGGGAACTCCATCCTGAGCCCCGCCACTTCCAGCGTCGTGGGCTCGTCGATCACGATCCCGATTCGCTGAAGCGGGTCGTCTGCGGTACCGGTGTAGTCGAGAATCGTGCTCGTGGGTCTCGGTCCGGCCTCGACGCCGATATCGATCAGCGGGATCCCCAGCTCGTGGGGCAAGTCCACCGTCATCTCCAGCGGAGGATCGGAGGCGGTGAACGTCCGCTCGTTCAGCTGCTCCAGGTACCAGGTGGTGTTGAGGAGCGCCAGGTTCACGATCGAAACGTCCCGGCGCACTCCCTCCACCTCCTGCAGATACCACAGCGGGAACGTGTCGTTGTCGCCGTTCGTGAACAGAATTCCCCACGGCTCGACCGATTGCAGCACGTTGTAGGCGAAGTCGCGCGGGATCCAGTTGCCGCTCCGGTCCGCCTCGTGATGGTTGAGCGCGAATACCGTCGCGGGAACGAGGAGCAGCGCTGTTCCCGCGGCCGCCATCCTGGCCCCCCGGAGCACCGGGCTGCCGGCCCGCCGCCACAGCTCGCCGAACGCAGCGAACAGTCCGACTCCCGCCCACATCCCGACGAACGCGAACGACACGACGAAGAAGTAGTCGCGCTCTCGCACTTCGCGAGCGATCCCGGTCACGTCGAGCGCCTGCGTGTTCCCGAGCGGGAAATTCAGGTAGAAGATGAGGCCCAGGGAGGTCATGCCCCATACGAGCAGGAAGTACGCCCATGTGCGGCGATCCGACAGGAAGTGGTAGACGGACCCCACGATGGCCAGCAGGAACACGAGGATCGAGAGTCCCGGCAGGCCGAACTGAGAGGACACCATCGACTCGAACGGCCCTATGCGCCCGAACAGGTAATCGAAGTACAGCGGGACCTGATAGCGCAGGAAGTCGACCGAGCGCGGGAAGATCGGACGCACGTCGTACTGCTTGCGCGCCAGGACTGCGAGCAGCTCGCGCCAGGTCTCGGGGTTGGCTTCGTTGATCGCCGGATCGAGGCCGGCGCGGATCTTGAGGAACAGGATGACCGAAGCCCCGGCGACGAACAGGGCAACCGCCGCGAGGAAGAACGGAAGCGCGCCCTCGCGATGCATCCACCACGCCCCGGCGCCGAGGATCACGAGCCCCAGCAGCATGGCCACCGGATTGACGATCCTGCCACCGCCGATGAGGCCGTCGACGGAGATTCCCTTCATGACGACTATATAGAGGCCCAGTGCGCCAACCAGGAGGCTCAGCACGTAGCCCCGGTAGCCGTCCCAAGCCACCCACGCCACGTAGACGACCACCGCCGGCATGACGAGTAGCGCCATCAGGTGGTTCCCGATCGAGAGGCCCATCAGGAAGATGATCAGAAGGATGAGATTCCAGTCCTTGCCCTCGGTCAGGTGGTCGGCCCAGTAGAAGACGAGGAACGTCACGAGCGCGATCGTCATGAGGGCGACCGTGTACACCTCGGTCTCGGTGGAATTGACCCAGTGCGTCAGCCCCCAGGCCGACAGACAGACCGCGCCCAGGGCTGCGACGTGGATAACGGATCGCGGCAGCTCCCAGGCCCGATTGCTGTCGATCCGCCCGATGATCTGAGCCAGGACGAGGAAATAGAAGAACGCGCCGACGGACGACGCCAGGGAGCTCATCAGGTTGGTCTTGGCGGCGAAGCCGATGCCCAGCGGGAGCAGCCCGAAGACGTGCCCGAGCAGGACGAATAGCGGTGTGCCGGGCGGGTGCGGGATGCCCAGGCTGTAGGACGTCGCCACGAACTCCCCGGCGTCCCAGAAGGTCAGCGTGGGCGCCATCGTCGACACGTAGGAGGCGAACACAATCAGGAACGTCAGGCCGGCGAAAAGCAGCCGGTCGCGGCTAAGCGTCCGCATGTATCGGATCTCCTCCGGATGTGCCTGGGGAAGCGGGCCGGGATGGCCTCGATACCGGGTCGGGCGGCAAAACTAGGATCGGACCCCGGGCGCGGCAAGCCGAGTCGCCGCCGGAGCCGTCATACCGGCGCCCTTGCCTGCGTCAGCGTCTCGAGTCGTCCGGTCAGCTGCTCGGCCGAGAGGTTTTTCTCCAACCGGCCGCCGACGGCCAGCGAGATGTTGCCCGTCTCTTCGCTGACGACCACGACCACCGCATCGGTCTCCTCGGAGAGCCCGATGGCCGCGCGGTGGCGCGTCCCGATCGTGGGGTCGTAGACCGGGAACTGGGTCAAGGGCAGGATGCAGGCGGCCGCCACGATGTTGTTCCCGTCGATGATCACCGCGCCGTCGTGGAGCGGCGTGTAGGGCGCGAAGATCGTGGCGAGGAGCTCGGAGGAAACCTCTGCCTGGAGCCGCTTCCCGCTTTCGACGTACTCCATGAGGCCGACCTCGCGCTGAATCGCGATGATCGCGCCTCGCTTGTCCTTGCTCAGCTGCGCCGCCGCCTTGACGACTTCCGCCACGACCGGGCTCTCCTCCACCTTCACGAAGAACTTGAGCACCGGCGTGCGTCCGATCCGCGCCAGCGCAGATCGCAGCTCGGGCTGGAACACGATGAGGATGGCGATCACCCACACCAGCTGACCGGCCTGGAAGATCTCGTTGAGCGCCTCCAGCTGGAGGGCCTGCGCCAGGTAGGCGGCGATCACCAGGATGACGAAGCCCATCATCATCTGGAGCGCGCGCGTGCCGCTTATGAGCGTGAACAGGCCGTAGATGATGAACGCCACGACCGCGATGTCGATCACGTCGCTGACCGAGGGCTGGAGGAAGCGCATGCGCGACCAGTGCTCGATCATCGTCTGGCTTCCTCATACCCCCGATACGCTTCCAGTAGTCGCCTGTGGGCCTCGACGTCGTGGACGCGGAGGATCGACGCGCCGTTCAGTGCGGCCAGCAGGCCCGCGGCCAGGGTCTGAGGCAGGCGCTCGGACGGTGGCCTGCTTCCGCCGGGATCGAGGAACGACTTCCGCGAGTGGCCGACGAGCACCGGGTACTCGGGCGCCAGCTCGGAAAGCCCCGCCAGCAGCCGCCAGCTGTCACGCGCGGTCTTGCCGAAACCGATCCCGGGATCGACGACGATGGACGCCCGGTCCACTCCGGCCGCCTCTGCCCGACGCGCTGCCTCGCGCAGGTGCCCGCCCACCTCGGCGAGCAAATCGTCGTAGCGCGGGTCGAGTTGCATCGTGCGCGGCTCGCCGCGCATGTGCATGAGGACCAGCCCCGCTCCCGTATCGGCCGCCAGCTCTGCGATGCCGGGAGAGAAGCGCAGCGCGCTGACGTCGTTGACGATCGCGGCCCCCGCTTCCAGCGCGGCGCGCGCGACCTCGAGCTTGGTGGTGTCGATCGAGAGTGGCAGGTCGGAGCTCGCGGCGAGGCCCTCGATGACGGGAAGCACCCGATCCAGCTCCTCGGTCACGCTCACCGGCGAGGCGCCGGGCCGGGTCGACTCGCCGCCCACGTCCAGGATATCGGCACCCGCCGCGGCGAGCTCGAGCCCGTGCCGGATCGCCCTGTCCGGCGACAGGAACTCGCCGCCGTCGGAAAACGAG
>DASRVB010000187.1:0-5391 GCA_035687725.1 Gemmatimonadota bacterium | reverse complement strand
CGTCGACGTGTACATCGACCACGACACGCCGTGGTCCACGGTCGGCCGGTACTACCTGCTCCAGATGCCGTACAACACGCTCCTCACGCTTCCCATGGCGGTCCTGATCGCGACCATCATCTCGATCGGCGAGATGGGCAGACACGGAGAGTTGACGGCGATGAAGTCGAGCGGGCTCAGCCTCTATCGCATCACGCTTCCGCTCATGGCGTTCGGTCTCGCGCTGACGCTTGGCGTGCTGTTCCTCGGGGAGACGATCGTGCCGCGGCTCAACGAGCAGAGCAACGAGGTGTACGAGGAGGAGATCCTGGACCAGCCCGCCGACTTCGAGGACTTCCGAGGCAACTTCGTGTACCAGAATCCCGAAGGATACACGTACCTGGTGCGCTCGATGTTCGTGAACGACTCCGGCGGCGGCTCGGCGGACCAAGTGGAGATCCAGCGCGAGATGGAGGATGGGACCTTCGTGCGGATCAATGCGCCCCAGATGACCTGGGACGCGGCGCGCAAGCTGTGGGCGCTGCAGAACGGCGAGCTGCGGGTGTTTCCAGGGGAGGAGGCGGCCGCGGTGGCGGATTCGACCGCCGCGGATTCGACCGCCGCGGTCCCTGCAGCGGCGGCAGCGTCGCCCGCGGACACCTCGGCCGCCGGAGCGGTCGCGACCACCCGACCGATCGACGAGCGCATGTACACGTTCCTGATCCTGCGCTCCCCGGGTCTCTCCGACTCCCCCCAGGAGCTCCTCGTGGAGAGCAAGGAACCCGAGGAGATGGGCTACGAGGATCTCGTGCGCTACATCGACGACCGCGAGCGTCTAGGGGCCGACACCCGTCAGGAAATGGTCGACCTGCACATGAAGATCGCCTACCCCTTCGCGAACTTCGTCATCCTGATCTTCGGAATCGCGCTGGTGGGGTCCGCTTCCCACGCGAGCCGGCAGAGCGGCACCGTCGGGTTCGGGCTCGCGCTCTTCCTGACGATAATCTTCTGGGGCTTCCTGAGGGTGGGTCAGGGGATCGGCTACGGCGGCGGTCTGCCGCCGGTCGCCGCCGCCTGGCTCGCCAACGGGATCTTCGGCCTGGTCGGGATCGCGCTCCTGGCGCGCGCGCGGACCTGAGCCGCGCGGCGGCTGCCGAGCCGGGCCCCGTTCGTGCGTCAATAGACGCATCGCGAACATGAACGAAACGGGTCGACCGCTCACCTCCCCCGTTTACCTGAGCGCGCTGACGCTTCTCGTGGCCAATGACTGGCTGCTCAAGTCTGCGCTGCACAATGGGTTGACGGGCAAGTTGTCGGACTTGGCCGGCCTGTTTGCCGTCACCTGGTTGGGAGTCGTCGTGCTGCCCCGATGGCGGTGGCTACTGAGCGGCACGGTTGCGATCGCCTTCGTCTATTGGAAATCGCCCTATTCCGATGCGTTGATTGCAGCCTGGAACGGGCTGAATCTCTTTCCGATCGGCCGAGTGGTCGATTTCTCCGACTGCGTCGCGCTCGCGATGGTCCCCGTGGCGCACGTCCACGCGTCGCGGATCCGCGAAACCGTCAGGCGGCCGATCACGCGATGCGCCGTGATTGCGATCTCCCTCCTGGCCTTTACGGGCACGTCCTTGGCCCCTGAAGAGCACGAATATAACCGTACCTACTCTTTCTCGATACCGAGCGGCGAGCTTCGTCGTCGATTGATAGCGGCTGCCCTCTACTGTAGGGAGTCGAGTCCCATGGGAATCCTTGCGCCCGAGGAACTCCATATCGGCGTCCCGACCGAGATGTGCGGGGCCGTTACCGCGATTGTACGGATCGAGGAAGCACCGAAGGGAGCGAAGGTGCGATTGATCCAGATCAGCGGCTGTCCCGGGGGGACAGAAGAAAGGGCCCCGCTCCTCGAGGCGTTCGAGGCGGGAATCATCGAGAAGATCGGACCGGATCCATGAAGCACGGGGCGACTCTGATAGGAATGATCGCGCTGGTCGCCTGCTCTTGCAGTCGTTTCATGGACGAGCCTAGAACGGATTGTGCGCTCGGGTTCGCGAAGGCGACCTATGCCTCACCTCCCACTCGGAGCGTGCTCGAGGTGTCCGGGCGCGAGATGCTGGGCGTTGTCCGCAACCAACCTCCCTTCGCCCCCGATCGGCGCTTCGTCCTCGCGACCGCGGAGCTCGGGGAGCTGATGACGGGCCGACGCGTCGAGGAGATCCAGGTCGGCTGGGACGGATCCGGCTGGCTTTTGCGCCATGACGATGTCCCGCTCGGGAAACTTGCGGAGATCCCCCGCTTCGCGGATGCCCTCCAGCTCCTGGAGAACCGCGCCATGAAAGGCCCGAAGGGAGATCCGCTCGCGCCGGTTGTCCCACAGCGCGAGATCGATCGAATCGAGGCTCGCCTCGATCGACTCCGCCCCGAGGAGATCATCGGCGCCTTGCGACAGATCGACGCCCACTGGAGGGAGGGGCGACGGGATCCCCGCGAGCTGGTTCTCGCCGCTCGCGGCCTCGTCCTCCTCGACGTGCAGGGTTTGCACGAGATCGAGGTCACCGACGGCCTCGAAGCCAGAGCTCTGGCGGTCCTGGCGATGGCTCGGGCCATCGGCGACGGCGACCTGAGCGAGGAGGAAGCGCTCCTCGCGGATCGACTCGGCTATTCGTCCCATGCCGTGGACGTGGCGGGAACGTTGCCTCCCGACAATCCCGTGCGGGCATATCTGTCGAACGAGACCGAGAGGCTACGGCAACTGGCGGAAGCCGCGGATGCGGCTCCACTGACACGATATCTCTATCTCTCCCGTCTGTCCGAACAGAGGAATGCCGACGCCTGGCGGGCCTGGATCGAGGAGTTTGTACCGAAGCCCCAGCTCACGACAGCCATCCTGTCGACGGGGTTCCTGGCGGGCCGACACGAGATCACGCGACCGCTCACTCCGGTTCTTCCATATCTGGCGCTCCTGGAGTTCTGGAGGGTGACCGATAGAGGCCCCGACCTGGAGGCCGTCCGTGCGTTCGACGGCCGGTACGAGCGCGAGTTGGGCGCGGCGATCGAGGCCGTCGACAGCGAACTGGGTGGCAGAACGGTGGACCTGATTCGACGGTTCGAGGACGATCTCGAGGATGTCGAGCAGGATTTCCCAGGACCCTTCGTGGACGTCCGCCTCCTTCGTGCGCACCATGCCGGCTACCTCTACGGGTCCATCGCCCACGTCGCCCGCTATTACCTGGACACCCTGGCCTCAGTGGACTGGTCCGGAGCGCTCCTGAAGGATCTCGAGAACGCCCCACCTCCCGTAGGCGATCAGATCGAGCGGTGGTATGGCCATCTGGTTCAGTCCGAGAGAGGCAGCGGCGACGTCGAGGACCTGACCGACGACCTCGGGCGCGTGCGCTGTCTGGGTGTTCGATCCTGGATGCGGAGCTTCGATGAGCTGGAGGAACAGCTACCCTATGCAGACCCGCGCTTGCACGACGCAGCGTACGGGCTCGGGAGGCGTCTGGATTCCCGGCCGGAACATCAATTCTACCTGGCCAGACTTGCCGGCACGCGCTTCGATCTCCGAACCCGCGACCGGCTCTATCGCAGCGTGGTCGATCTCGCGGGTCCCACGCACGAAGGAACACGATCCTGGCTCGCGCGCGCAAGCGGCGATGCGATGACGCTCAAGGCGAGAGTGGAAGACGAGGATCTAGCGGTCCGCTGGCGTGTAGATGCCTTGGAATACCTCCTGGCGGACAGTCTCGTGGACGACGCCTACATCGACGACATCGCGATGCGCATGATCGGATCGGATCCCAGCAGGTGGGAGATTCTCGAAGTGGTTCTGGGGCACCTGGAGGACGCGGGAGCATACGACGAGGGGATCAAGCTGATCAGAGACTGGCGACTCGGCAATCCGGATCGGGATGGGTTCGAGAATGTGACCGCTCAAACCGCGCTGGCGCGAATGTACTACCTGAAGGGAGAATTCCACCGGGCTGAGAACGATATCGAGAACGTGATCCGATTCAACCACGCAGGTACGATCGGACGAGCCGCCCTCATTTTTCAGGCAGTGGGCAAGGAGAGGGAAGCCCTCGAGCTCGCTCGTCACGGCGTCGAGCGTTACTCCGATTTTCCCTTCTCTCGAGTCGTCCTGGCGGAGGTTCTCTGGAGGCAAGGACGTTACGGAGAGGTTCCCGAGGTCTTGAACGATTCACGCTTCCCGCTGGATGTCTGGGCCTGGCGGGAGGAGGTCGCCGAGGCATTCCTCCGCGTTTTTGCGGAGGCTCCGCCCGATGAGGCGAAGGCGGCGTTTGCGGAAATCGTCCGCGGAGGGGTGCCTTCCTGGATCTCGGAGGGCTTGCCGCAGGGGTTGAGTCAGAGAGGGCGACCGGATCTCGCCTTCATCCTTCAGTCCCAATTGGATGCGACGAGCGCGATCGGGAGCTATCGGAATCCCATTCGCGCGTACCTGTTCTTGAAGGCATGGAGGGGCGAGGTCGAGGCCCTGGATTGGATCCGCCCCCGAATCCCTTCAGAAGTCTTGAGCCAGGTGAGCCGGGTGATGTATGCGGAGGGGGCCGATGAACTCCTCTGGGAGCTCATCCCCCATCCTGAGGACACAGCCTATCCCGAGGTGCTCTGGTTGATGAGAGCGGCGTCCGGAATCCGAAGGGAAACGAAGCCGCATTATCGCGAGCTCCTTGAACACTACCGCATCGCGCGGGAAAGCGATTTCGACGTCATGGGTCGCTATCTGCTGGGGATGGAGACCGAGGATCGGCTTCTGGAGCTGGCGCGGACGCCCGAGAGAAAGGCGCAGATCGCCTATTACGTCGGGCTCAAGGCAGAAAGTGAAGGTCGTATCTCGGACGCGATCGATTGGTACCGGGTGGTTCTCGGCACGGGCGATTATAAAAAATACGAATATTGGTTCGCGTACCTGGCACTGGAAGCGTGGACCAATACCAGGTACACCGTCGCCAGGCTCGAGGAGCGGGGCCGCCCTTCGCACTAGAACGAGATTCCCGGGCTCGTCGGGCTCGCGATTCTGGTGTGCGCATGGCTTGTCCATGCGCCGTCGTCGTGCGCGCGGCACGGCAAAGGCAGCGGCGACGAGGACCAGCAATGGTCGGGGCTTTCTCATGGTCTCACCAAGGTGACGAGGAGCTCGTCCAACAGCTCGAACTGCTCGGCCGCCCCGCTCGTGCCCGTGCTGCCGGAGGCGATCGCGTCGTCGAGGGCTTGCCTGGAAGGATAGAGTTCGGTCAGGACCAATAGCGTCTGGCCGTCTTTTTCCTCGAAGGTCACCGTGGAAACGGGACCATCCTCGCTTTCCTCATTCGTCCAGACGATGCGGGAGTGGGGCGTCACTTCGATATACCTGCCGAAGAACGCCATGGGCTGCTCGAAGTCAGGGTGGCTGAA
>DASRVB010000186.1:0-9887 GCA_035687725.1 Gemmatimonadota bacterium | reverse complement strand
GGCGGCGGTCAGGACGGGTGCGGCGGCAGGAGCGTCCCCCGCGCGCGGTGCGCGGAGGCCGGCGAGCTCGCCGCCGCTCCGACCGGGACCCCAGAAGATTCCTCGGCCGCCCGTCGCCACGAACCGGTCGACCCAGCGCCTTCCGGCCGAGCCGAGGAGCGCGGGATCGCCGATCAGCCACAGGGACGCGTAGCGCGCGGGATCGAGACCGCCCCAGGACGCCATCCCCCCTCCGTCGACGCTTCGCAGGGTTCCTTCGGTGGCTCCCCAGTAGACATCCGCCGGATCCGGCGACGATTCCGCCAGCGCCCGGTGGACGAAGCCCAGCTCCCAGCCCGGTGCGAGCCCCACGAGGAGCGTCCGGGAATCCGGGGAGGAGCGCCAGACGCGCGAGCGGGAGTCGTTCGAGGGGACGGCGTCGGCGGGCTCCTCGAGCCGCGCCTCGATGACGACCTCGGTCCTCCCCGACTCGGGCAGGCCGAGACGGATCTCCCGGCGCTCCCCCGCCGCCATCGCCGGGACGCGCGCGCGACCGACTTCCCTGCCGTCGACGAGGAGTGCGATCGATCGCGCGGGAACGCCTCTCCCGCCCGCGGCCGCGACCTCGACGGCGACCCTGGACCCATCCTCGTCCTCCTCGACATCGAGGTCGAGGACGGCGGCATCGGGGACGGCGAGGAGATCGGGCATCCGCGCGAATACCGGGACGGGAGCCGCGGCGCTCGAGGCACCTCCCGTCGAGCGCCCATCCGACACGACGAGGATCGCCGCCGGAAGCGAGGCCGACGCCGCCTCGATCGCCGCGGCGGGATCGGTCGTACGCCCGCCGAACGAATCGATCTCCACCCGCCAGCCGGAGGAAAAACGCGCGAAGTTCTCGCCCTCGAGCCACGCGCGCGATTCCTCGAGCCGCGTCGTGCCGCCGGCGCCCACTTCGGACATGCTCTCCGAGGTGTCCACCAGCACCGCGAGGCGCGGCCGCTCGCCGGCGCGCGCGCGCCATCCGGCGTTGACGAGCAGGAGTGCGAGGACGATCGCCGCGAGCCCCTGGAGCAGGGCGGAGACAGGCGAGCTTCGTGATGGGGGCGACAGGACGAGCCAGGCGAGGATGGCGATCAACCCGAGCGCGACGAGCGGCAGCGCGGGCGGATCCCAGGCCGGCGTCACGGCGACTCCATCCCCAGATACGCGGCCGGCGCCTCGGGATCCTCCCAGTGGGCGCGCAACCAGCGGCCGAGGAGCGTAGGTCGGAAGGGGGCATCGGCGAACGAATCCCGGCCCACCCATTCCATCCCCACGAGCGTGGCCGGGTGGCCCTCGCCCTCGGGGTCGGAGCCGAGGTGCGGCCGCCCGCTCCACCGGGTCGCGTAGAACGTGCAGTCGAGCACCTGCCGGCCGGCCCCGTGGAACTCGCTGACCGCCCAGAGCCGGCCGTCCTCGACGGTAAGGCCGGTCTCCTCGCGCATCTCCCGCACGGCCGCCTCCCAGAGCGTCTCGCCGGAATCGAGATGCCCTCCGGGGAGGACCAGGTAGTCCGCGCGTCGCTTGCGATGGCGGACGCACAGCAGGTCGCCCTCCACGAAGAGGGCGATCTGCGCCCGCACCGACGGACCCTCAGCCACCAGCCTGGGTCGATGCCGGAGCGGGGTCACGGCAGAGTCCTGCGGCGAGCCGGTCGAGGTCGTCCGGTCCCCAGACGGGCCGCTCCCACGCGCCCGGCGCTCCGACGAGGAATGCGGGATCCCTGTCGGCGACGCCGTTCCACTCCGGCACGTAGAGCCCATGCATCCGGCCGACGATCCGCCGCGCCGACACCTTGATCTCCTTCTGGCCGGGGAGCGCCACCATCACCGCGAGGTCGGGATCGAGCGATTCCACGACGCGATTGCCTTCGATCACGACTCCGGGATGGTCGCCGAGCTCGGCGAGCGCCAGAGCGATCCCCTCCCCCTCCTGCCCGCGCGCGACCACCACCCAGCGGACGTCCGCCGCCCCGGCCGCCCAGTAGCGGCCCGTGTCCTTCGCCGCCACGTCGGTATCTGCGCGATCGGAGAACACGCGCGGCTCGTCGCCGAGCAGCCCGCTCACGCAGCAGGTGTCGGGGTCGCGGCCGCAGCTCCGGTAGTGGCCGCGCGTCACTTTGATCGCCGCCCAGCCGGGGAGCCTGGCCAGCAGCTCGCAGACGAGCGTCGTCTTTCCAACCTCCGAGCACGTTCCCGATACGGTGACGATGCGCATGGGACGGAATCTACATCCCCGGGACGGCCGCGCCGTCCCGGCCAGCGGCGATCAGCGCCCGACGATCCAATCCGGGTGGCTGAGGGAGAAGCAGAGGGCCTCCAGCTCGATCGCGAGGTTGACGTCCCTGAGGGTCACGCTCTCGGGCAGGACGAGCTTGCGGGGCGCGAAGTTCAGAATGGCGGTGATTCCCGCGGCGACCATCGCGTCGGCCACCTCCTGCGCCGCGTCGGCCGGCGTCACCACGATCCCGATCTCGATCCCCTTGGCACGGACCGAACTCGCCAGCGCGGCCACGTCCTCGACCTCCAGCTGTCCCCAGCGCCGGCCGATCTTGCGCGGGTCGGAGTCGAAGACCGCGACGACGTGGAAGCCGCGCCGCCGGAAGCCGTCATACGCGTAGAGCGCGGCGCCGAGCTTCCCGGCGCCGACGAGGGCCACCTCCCATCGCCGGCCGACGCCCAGGATGTCCCCCAGGCGCGCCCTCAGCTCAGGCACCGGGTAGCCGAGGCCGCGCTTGCCGAACGACCCGAAATGAGACAGGTCCTTTCGCACCTGGGCGGACGTCGTTCCGCCCCGTTCCGCGAGGTCCTCGCTCGAGATCGTGGCCCGCCCCTCCGCCTCGAACGCTTCCAGGAAGCGCAGGTAGTGGCTCAGACGCCGGAGAGCGGAATCGGAGATTCGGCGGGAGCTCATCGTGCGACCGACGGACACAGGTTCATCCGGGCATCGGCGTGGAAGTTTGTGATTGTTTTCACAAGCCTTTGCCAGTATAGCCCGCCACCTGCGGCGGTCAAGCACCCGGTTCCGCGTCGACTTTGCCTCCCAGCGGCCCTATGCTACGGTGCCGTGTCCCGACTATTCGAACGCCTCGGCCTGGGCCGCCCCGAGCTGCGCGCCTGGGCGATGTACGACTGGGCCAATTCGGCCTGGGTCCTGACGATCACGACGGCGATCTTCCCGATCTACTTCGAGAAGGTAGTCGCCAGCGGATTCGAGCAGGGTGTGGCCCTGCAGCGTTACGGCTGGATATCGGCGGGCTCTCTCCTGACAATCGGCCTGGCCGCACCCGTTCTCGGGGCACTGGCGGATTTCGCCGGCATCCGAAAGCGCATGCTCGGCGTCTTCCTCGCTCTGGGAGCGGCAGCCACGGCGTGCCTCTTCTTCGTCCAACAGGGCGACTGGCTGATGGCCGCCCTCCTCTTCGGCGCCGCCAACATCGGGGCTCAGGGGGCGTTCGTCTTCTACGACTCGCTGTTGGGGCACGTCGCGCGCCCCGACGAGATCGATCGGGTCTCTACCGCCGGGTATGCGGCCGGCTATCTCGGGAGCGCGATCCTCCTCACCCTCCAGCTGGCCTGGTACTTCTACCCCGGTTCGTTCGGCTTGCCTTCCGGGGAGGACCTTTCTCCTGCCGAATCCACCCTGCCCCAGCGGCTGGCCTTCCTCTCGGTGGCCGTCTGGTGGGTCGCGTTCTCGATCCCTCTCTTCCGTCGCGTCCCCGAGCCGCCGCGCCGAATCGAGCCCGACGAGCGTCCAGGACTCAATCCTGTGCGGATCGCGCTCGTGCGCCTGGGAGAGACGTTCCGCGACCTGCGCTCGTACCGACACGCTTTCTTGATGCTGGCGGCCTTCCTCATTTACAACGACGGGATCGGCACGATCATACGCATGGCCACGATTTATGCTGCGGATCTGGACATCGGAACCGCCGCGATCGTGGGATCGGTGCTCCTCGCCCAGGTCGTGGGAGTTCCGTTCGCCTTCGTGTTCGGCGGGCTGGCCGGGCGAATCGGGCCGAAGCGCGCGATCCTGCTGGGTCTGGCGGTCTATGTGCTGGTGACGATCTACGCCTTCTTCCTCGACACCGCATGGGAGTTCTTCGCGCTGTCGCTGGTCGTCTCCACCGTGCAGGGGGGAACGCAAGCCCTGAGTCGCTCCCTGTTCACCAGCATGGTCCCGCGGCACCGGACCGGCGAGTTCTTCGGCTTCTACGGCGTCCTGGACAAGGTGGGCGTAGCGATCGGTCCCTTCGTGTTCGCCACGACGGCTGCTCTCAGCGGCTCTTCGCGGTTCGGGATTGCTTCCATTGTCGGATTCTTCGTCGTGGGTTCGATCATCCTGACCCGCGTCGACGTGGAGGCCGGCCGCGAAGCCGCGCGCGAGGCGGAGCGAGGCCTCGTCCCGCTCGACTGACTTTTCCACACCTGTCCACACCCAGTCGGGACGCTGGGAAAGGCGATCGGCCGGAACGAGCAGGTCCGCCGACCAGATTCTGCGTCATCCCCGGTCACATGTCTTACAACTCTCGTCTATCCCTATCGCATTGCAGTCACATTAGATGCGACACTTTCAGGAGATCTTGCACGAATTAGAGCTTCATATCCGTCACAATTTCCGCTCCTTGAGGGAAACTAGTCCCGGGGCGTCAGTGGAGCCGCCGCCGCGGTTGTTGTGGAAAAGGGTCAGGACGTTCCGATCCCCTCCAACGCCGCATCTAGGGCCAGAAACTCCTCCGGCGACAAGGTCTCGGGCCTCCGGGCCAGATCGATGCCGGAGCGGCGAGCCACCTCCGCTACGGCCTCCGGGGAGAGCGAGAACCCCTGCAGAGTCCGCAGCGACTTCTGGATCTGCTTCCTCCGCTGGCCGAACAGAGCCTGGACCAGCCGGCGCAGCCGCTCCCGGCGCGCACCGCTCAGCCCGAAGCGGTTGTGCGGGGTCAGCCGGACGACCGCCGAGACGACGGCGGGCGGCGGGCGGAAGGCCCCTGCGCCGACGTCGAAGAGCCGCTCCACGTCCGCGACGAGCCGCACTCCGACGGTCAGCGCCCCGTACGCCTTGATCCCGGGCTCGGCCAATAGCCGGTCGGCGACCTCGCGCTGAATCATGAACACCATCCCGGCGATCCCGGCCCACTCGACCTGGTCGAGCACGTGGAAGAGGAGCGGAGAGGTGATCGCGTACGGGATGTTCCCGACCACCCACAGCGGCTCACCCGATCGGGCGGGCGGCAGCGTGACCTCCAGCGCGTCGGCCTCGACGAGCTCGAGGCCGTCCTCGGATCCCCAGCGCTCGCGGAGCCCAGCTGCCAGCACCCGGTCGAGCTCGATCGCGAGGACGCGGAAGCCCCGCTCGAGGAGCGGGCCCGTGAGAGCGCCCCGCCCGGGGCCGATCTCCACGACTCGGTCCCCCTCCCTGGCCTGCACCGCGTCGGCGATCCGGGCGGCTACCGATCGATCGTGAAGGAAGTGCTGGGAGAGCCGGGGCGCCAGCGCTCCTACGGCGCGGCCGAAACGAGGGCGACCGCGTCCTCCAGGTCGTCGGCGAAGAGGATGGCCTGGTCGAGGAAGAGATGATGGCGCATGTCGTGGATGTCGGAATCGAGGCCCGCGACCACGAGGCGGCCTCCCCGCTCCGTGCAGCTTCCCGCGAGGCGGACCAGCGTCGCGAGCCCGGGAGTGTCGATGTGGGTCAGTCCGTGGGCGAGGATCACCACACTTGCCGCGTCGGAGTCGGCGCCGTCGAGTCGATTCCGCGTGAGGACTGTCAGCTCGCCGGTCAGGTCGAGGACGACGATCCCGTCCGGCCTGGCCGTACGGCTGACGCCGAGTGCCTGCGCGCCATTCATCGTTTCCCCCCGAGGATGCGCCGCCCTGCCGAAGCCAGGCGGGCGACCGCGTCCTCCAGAACGGAATCGGCGGCCGCGAACGAGAGCCGCACGTACCCCTCCACGCCGAACGCGGATCCGGGAACGAGCGCCAGCCCCTCGTGATCGAGCAGATCGTAGCAGAGGGCCTCGGAGTCGCCGTCCAGCGCCGCGCACCACTCCCGCGCGTCGATCCACAGGTAGAAGGCTCCGTCCGGCGGCAGCGGATGGATACCGGGCACATCCTCGACGGCCGAGAGGAGGAGCGTCCGGCGAGCCGCAAAGGCCTGCACCATCGCACCCACGGCTGTGCGGCGGGCGTCTTCGTCGGCCAGCGCGGCCAGCGCCGCATACTGGCAGGGCAGCGCCGTGTTCGTGTTCACGTGTCCCTGGAGCGTAGTCATCGCTTCCACCACTTCGGCGGGTCCGACGGCGTACCCCACCCGCCAGCCGGTCATCGCGTACGCCTTCGAGAAGCCGTCGACGACGACGATGCGCTCGTGCTCGCCGCGCCGGGCGGCGAGCGAGGCGTACGGCTCGCGGTAGCGGATCTCCCGGTAGATCTCGTCGGATACGATCCACATCCCGTGCCGCGCGGCCACCTCGAGCAGCGCGTCCAGCTCCGCCGCGTCGTACATCGCGCCGGTCGGATTCGACGGGGAGTTGAGGACGAGCCCCCGGGCGCCGCCCGCCACCGCATCCTCGAGCGTCTCCGGCGTCAGCTTCCAGCCGTCCTCGGCGCGCGTCTCGACGATGACCGGCTCGGCGCGCGCCAGCCGGGCCATCGCGGGATAGGAGACCCAGAACGGCGCCGGGACGAGCACCCGGTCGCCGGGACCGAACAGGGTGAAGAACGCCTCGAAAAGGGCCTGTTTCGCGCCCGCGGTGACCAGCACTTCGGCCGGCGCGCACGGCGCGCCGCCGCTGTCGGTAACGTGCGCGGCGATCGCCTCCCGCAGGGGCTTGAGCCCCGCCGCCGGCGGGTAGTGCGTGTGCCCTTCGCGGATCGCGCGCACCCCTGCCTCGCGGATGTACTCGGGTGTTTCGAAGTCGGGCTCGCCGGCCGAGAGCGATACCACCGACCTTCCCTCGCGCGCGAGCGCCGCCGCGCGCGCCGTCATGCCGAGCGTCGCCGACTCCTCGATCCCGGCCAGGTTCCCGAGGCCCGCGGCCACCGTCATCGCCGCCCCCCGAAGCGCTCCGACAACCGCCTCGCCACGACCGGGGATACGAACGCCTCGACGTCGCCGCCGAGGCGCGCGACCTCGCGAACCAGGCTCGACGACAGGAACGAGTACGTCGAGTCGGGTGCCATGAAGAGGATCTCGATGTCGGGGGCGAGGTGCTTGTTCATGAGCGCCATCTGGAACTCCAGCTCGAAATCCGACACTGCGCGCAGGCCCCGGAGAATCGCTCGCGCTCCGATCCGCCGCGCGAATTCCACGGTGAGCCCGGCGAAGGCCTCGACGTGGATCCGGGGCTCGTCCGCGGTGACCTCGCGTAGCATCTCCACCCGTTCATCGATCGGGAAGAGCGGCTCCTTGGTCGTGTCCGAGGCGACACCCACCCACAACGTCTCGACGATCGTCAGCGCGCGGCCGATCAGGTCCTCGTGACCGCGCGTCACGGGATCGAACGTCCCGGGATAGAGGCCCGTTATGGCGCCCGGCGCGCTCAACGGGACCCCACCACGCGGCGGAAGATCGAGATGCCCGTGTCGCCGTAGCGGCGCGTGTCCACCTCGGTTCCGGGCATCGTCGCCGGGCGCCGCGAAGCCGCGTGCTCGACGACGGCCGCCCTCGTCCACCATCTCTCTGCTACCACGCTCTCCAGCACCGGTTCGAGGGGGTCGGCGTAGGGCGGATCGCAGAAGACGACGTCGAAACGGTCGGTCTCGCCCCGCAGGCGCCGGGCGAAGGCGAGCACGTCGCCACGCTCGATCGCGACCCGCTCCCCGAGCCCCAGGTCGCGCACGTTCCGCTCGAGCGCACCCAGTGCTGCGGCGGAGCGCTCTACGCAGACGGCGGACTCGGCGCCGCGGCTCATCGCCTCCAGCGCGAGCGCCCCCGTGCCCGCGTACAGGTCGAGCACGCGGGCGTCCTCCACGTCCGATCCCAGAATGCTGAAGAGCGCCTCCCGCACCCGATCCGCCGTCGGCCGCAGGCCATTGGCCCGCGCGCTCGCCAGGCGCCGGCCGCGGAACTCGCCCGCGATCACCCGCACGTGCGGCCGTCTCCGGGAAGGACGTCGATCAGGCGGCCCTGGATCGTCGAGCGCCCCAGGTAGGCGTTCTCCCGCAGCCGGCAGGCGATCGTCAGCGGCCCGCGGTTCAGATCCAGCTCCTGCATCAGCGATCCCATGTTGAAGCCGATCGTGTCGAGCGTCGCCCCGTTCCTGGCGACCAGCATCTTGAGGTGGTCCTCGCCCACGATACGCGGGTAGCCACGCGCCGACACCTCGCTGAGCGCGACGACGGGCTCGGGGTTGCCAGGACCGTAGGGCCCGAACTGGCCGAGCGCCTGGTAGAGCGGCGCGTCTATCGCCTCGAGCGGCAGCTCCAGATCGATGGTCAGCGTCGGGAAGAGGCTGCGCGCGTCGAGGCGCTCGCGCGCGTAGCCCTGGAACGCGGCGCGAAAATCGTCCACGCGATCGTCGCGGATGGCGAGCCCCGCGGCATAGCGATGCCCACCGAAGGCGTCGAGATGGGCGGCGCACGCGGTCAGCGCCTCGAGCAGGTGGAAACCCGAGACGCTTCGCGCCGAGCCGCGGCCACGACCGTCGGCGTCTAGGGCGATCATCACGGTCGGGCGGTGGAACCGCTCTACGACGCGCGATGCGACGATCCCGATCACGCCGGGATGCCAGTCCCTGCCGGCCAGGACGATCGCGCGATCGACGACCGGATCGTACGTCGACTCGATCAGCGAGAGGGCCTCGGCCAGGAGCCCACGATCCGCCGCCTGGCGGTTCGAGTTCACCTCCTCGAGCGCGTCGGCGATCCGCTCCGCCTCGGCAGCGTCGTCGCAGAGAAGCAACTCGACCCCTCGTACCGCGGCGTCCATGCGGCCCACCGCGTTGATCCGCGGGGCGATCACGAACCCCACCTGCCAGGCGGTGGGCTTCTGGCCGGCGAGCTCGGTGCGCTGGAGCAGCGCCTTGAGGCCGGCGTTCCTCGTCCGCGCCAGCATCTCGAGACCGAAGCGGATCAGGACACGGTTCTCGCCGGTCACCGGGACGAGATCGGCGATCGTCCCCAGCGCCACCAGGTCGAGACCGCGACGCAGCGTGTCGCGGCTGCGACCCGCCGAGATCTCGAGCGCCTCGCAGAGCTTGAACGCGACACCCACGGCGGCCAGGTTGCGGTCCGGATACCCGCAGTCCTCCCGCTTGGGGTCGAGCACGGCGACGGCGGCGGGGATCGTGGGCCCCGGCTCGTGGTGATCGGTAACGATCACGTCGAGGCCGGCGTGTCGGGCCGCCAGGATCTCGGCGACCGCCGTGACCGCGCAGTCGCAGGTGATGATCAGCCGCGCGCCGCGCTCGACCAAGGCGGAGACCCCATCCAGCGAGAGGCCGTAGCCATCCTCCACGCGGTGCGGGATGTAGTACTCGACGGTGGCGCCTCGCCAGCGCAGATAGCGGACGAGGAGCGCGGTGGCGGTGATCCCGTCCACGTCGTAGTCCCCGTAGACGACGATCTTCTCGCCGCTCGCCAGCGCGGACTCTACGCGCGCGACCGCGGTCTCCATGTCGCGCATGAGAAACGGGTCGTGGAGCTGATCGAGGGACGGATCGAGGAACGCCCGCGCGCGCCCGGCGGTCTCGAAGCCGCGGCGCACGAGCAGCTCCGCCACCGGGACGGGGACGCCCAGCTCGCCCGCGAGGGCGGCGGTCGCCCGCCCGTCGACGGGGGCGGGCCAGGTCCAGGTGGGTCTCAGCACGTCCCTGTCATGGAGAGGTAGGAGAAGAATGCGGGAGCGGGCGAACGATAAGCCGGGTTCTG
>DASRVB010000185.1:0-2050 GCA_035687725.1 Gemmatimonadota bacterium | reverse complement strand
TGCGCTCGCGCCGGCCCGCGGACCTGCGGTCGGCCAGCACGACGTTGACGGCCAGGCGGTGGAGCCAGGTCGCGAACGCGGCCTCGCCCCGGAACGAGCACAGCTTTCCCCACGCGCGCACGAACACGTCCTGCGTCCGCTCCATCGCGTCCTCCGGATCACCGGTCAACCGCAGGCAGAGCGCGTAGACGCGCCCGACGTGGTCCTCGTAGAGGCGCCGGAACGCTGCCCGGTCGCCGGCCTGCGCGCGGCGCACGAGGTCGCTCCCCTGCACGTCGGGTCCTCCCGGGCTCGAGTCGACTCGGTCGTTCATGGGATGCCGCTGCATCGCACGGGGTTTGAACACCGGGGGAGGCCCGCGTTTGAACGCGGGGGGCTTCCCCCATATACTCCTCTCCTCCCATGGTGATCATCGCGAACCCGCGGGCCGGACATGGGAAGGGTGCCGGGAATGTGGAGAGGCTGCGGGGCGCGATTCGACGCCGGGGTCTCGACGGCCGCATCGTAGTCACCGACGAGCCCGGTCATGCCACCGAGCTGGCGCGCGCGCTCGTCGAGGGCGGTGAGCGGCGGATCGCCGCCATGGGCGGCGACGGGACGATCGGGGAGGTCGCCAACGCGCTGGTGGGAACGGAGGTCGAGCTGGCGCTGATCTCCATGGGAACCGGCAACGACATCGCCCGCAGCCTGGGTCTGCCGCTCAACGACCTGCCCGCGTCCCTGATCCTGGCCTTCGAGGGCGTGGCGCAACCCGTCGACATCGGCCGCGAGCGCGACCGCGCGTTCCTTTCGGTGCTGGGACTCGGCTTCCCGGCGGTCGTCGCCGCGGAGGCCAACAGCTTCACGTGGCTCAAGGGGCCACCGGCGTTCTTCGCCGCGGTCTACAAGGCGGTCCATCGCCTGCGCGCGGTCCCGCTCCTCATCCAGATGGACGACCTCACGCTGGACATGGAGTGTGCGGCCGTGATGATCCAGAATACTCCCTACACGGGCGGTGGACTGTTGATGGCTCCCGGGGCCCGCATGGACGACGGCCTCCTCGACGTGGTCGTCGTCGACGACATCGGCAAGAAGAACCTCATGATCAACTTCCCGAAGGTCTATTCCGGCCGCCACCTCCGGCACCCGAGCTTCCAGCTCCATCGCACCTCGCGGGTGAGGATCGAGTCGGAGGAGCGCCTCCCCAAGATGTTCGATGGGGACCTCTGCGGGTGGACGCCGGTCGAAGCCGAAGTCGACCGCGGCGCCCTCCGCGTCGTCCTCCCGGCCGCCTGAGGATGGACCGCGTCTCACGAGCGCTCGCCGGCAAGGAGATCCTGGTCACGGGTGCGACCGGGTTCCTGGGCCAGCCGCTGCTCGAGAAGATCCTGTGGTCGGCGCCCGAGGTGGAGCGGATCCACGTGCTGATCCGGCCCAAGCGCCCGTTCGGCGGCGAGGTCCAGACCCCCGCCGAGCGGCTGCGCAGGGAGTTGTTCCAGTCCAGCGTCTTCGACCGGCTCCGCTACCGCTACGGCGACGATTTCGAGCGCTTCCTCGAGGCGAAGCTGGTCGCCGTGGGCGGCGACATCTCCCAGGAGCGCCTGGGCATCGATCCCGCCGTCCGGGAGGATCTGCTCCACCGGCTCGATCTCATCATCAACAGCGCCGCAGTCGTCTCCTTCGACGCGCCGCTCGACGACGCGCTCGAGCTCAACACGCGCGGAGCCGGGCGCGTGGCCGAGTTCGCCGCCGACTGCGACGCCGCCGCGCTGATCCACGTCTCGACCGCCTACGTGTGCGGCGCGAGCGACCAGTCGATCCCCGAGACGATCCATCACGCCGCCCCGGACTCCGGGGTTCCATTTCCCGCTCGTGGGTTCCGCGACCCCGACGAGGACCTGAGCCGCATCGAAGAGATCATCGCCGGCGTGCGCGAGCAGGGAAACAGCCCCGAGGTCCGGCGCGAGCTCGTCGAGGCGCTGGTCCAGCGCCGGCGCCGGCGCGGCGGCTCGCGCGAGCCGCGCCGCGAGACGATCGAGAACCTGCGCGGGCGGTGGATCGAGAACCGGCT
>DASRVB010000184.1:0-20179 GCA_035687725.1 Gemmatimonadota bacterium | reverse complement strand
AGGCCCCGGCGGACGCGGGGGCGCCGCTGCGGCCCGTCTCGACCTACTCGATCGTGGCGCGTGACCCCGTGACCGGAGAGCTCGGCGTGGCGGTCCAGTCCCACTGGTTCGGCGTGGGCGCGATCGTCGCGTTCGCCGAGTCGGGTGTCGGCGCTGTCGCGACCCAGTCGTTCGTCGACCCCTCGTACGGCCCGTTGGGACTCGACCTCATGCGCGCCGGCCGCACGGCGCCCGAGGCGCTGGCGGGTCTGCTCGAGGCGGACCCGCATCCCGACGTGCGCCAGGTCGCGATGATCGACGCGGCCGGCAACGTCGCCGCGCACACCGGCGAGAACGCGATCATCGCCGCCGGCCACCGCACCGGCGAGAACTACAGCGTGCAGGCGAACCTGATGGGGAGCGAGACCGTCTGGCCGGCGATGGCCCGCGCGTTCGAGTCCACCGAAGGCGACCTCGCGGAGCGCATGATGGCCGCGCTCGAGGCGGCGCAGGCCGAGGGCGGCGACATCCGCGGGCGGCAGTCGGCGGCGCTCCTCGTGGTGAGCGGGACGCCTACCGGGCGGCCGTGGGTCGACCGGGTGTTCGACCTGCGGATCGAGGACCATGCCGAGCCGCTCGCGGAGCTGCGGCGCCTCCTCCATCTCGCGCGGGCATACCGCGAGATGAACGCCGGGGACGAGGCGATGACGGTCAACGAGGTGGATGCCGCCGTCGAGCACTACGACGTGGCGGCGACGATGGTCCCGGAGAGCGCCGAGATGGTGTACTGGGCCGGCATCACGCTGGCGTCGGTCGGCCGCGTCGAAGACGCCCTGCCACGGCTCGAGCGCGCCTACGCCGCCGACCCCGGCTGGGCGGTGCTCACTCCGCGACTGCCGGACGCGGGCCTCCTGCCCGACGACCCCGCGCTGCTGGCGCGGCTCCTGGCGATCCCGGGCGGCGAGCCGGGCATGGAGGAGTGGCGCAGGCTCGCGGCCGAAGGGAAGGCGCCTCCGCCTCCGGGGCACTAGCCCGTCTCGGAGCAGGATCCGCAGGTGTTCGCGCCGCACGCGGGTGGCGCGGGGTGCGCGCGCCCGGCAACTTCTGCGCCCATGAACGACGACGCGCAAGCCGCTCCCGCGCACCCCACGCAGACTATATCCGACTGGGGGAACGTCGCGGCCGCGGACGTGATGGACCGGCTCGTCTCGCTCTGTAAGCGCCGGGGGTTCGTCTTCCAGTCCTCGGAGATCTACGGTGGGGTGGGATCGACCTGGGACTACGGGCCTCTCGGCGTCGAGATGAAGCGCGCGATCCGCGACTTCTGGTGGGAGTCGATGGTGCGGCGGGACGACATCGAGGGTCTCGACGCCGCCATTCTCATGCACCCAAAGGTCTGGGAGGCCTCCGGACACGTAGCCGGCTTCACCGACCCGCTGGTCGATTGCCGGAACTGCAAGCACCGCTTCCGCGCCGACACGCTGGCCGAGATGAAAGAGCCGTACTGCCCGCGCTGCGGCTCGCGCGACCTCTCCGAGGCCCGGCAGTTCAACCTCATGTTCAAGACCTTCATGGGACCCGTCGAGGACGAGGCGGCCGTCGTCTACCTGCGTCCCGAGACCGCGCAGGGGATCTACGTCAACTTCCAGAACGTGCTCAGCTCCTCTCGACAGAAGATCCCGTTCGGGATCGCGCAGATCGGCAAGGCGTTCCGCAACGAGATCACGCCTGGGAACTTCATCTTCCGCACCCGCGAGTTCGAGCAGATGGAGATGCAGTACTTCGTCAAGCCGGGCGAAGATCGCGAGTGGCTCGAGCGCTGGCTGGAGATGCGCCGCGGCTGGTACCGGGAGCTCGGGATCCGAGAAGAGAAGTTGCGCGTCCACGAGCACGGGCCGGACGAGCTGGCGCACTATGCGGCGGCCGCCTTCGACATCCAGTACGAGTTCCCGTTCGGGTGGCAGGAGCTCGAAGGTGTCCACGATCGCACGGACTTCGATCTCACGCGCCACGAAGAGCATTCGGGGAAGAAGCTGTCGTACTTCGACGAGGAGACGAAAGAGCGGTACGTCCCCTACATAGTCGAGACGTCGGCCGGCGTCGATCGCACCATGCTGATGTGTCTGGTCGACGGATTCCGCGAGGAGGGCGAGGACAAGGAGGCCCGCACGGTCCTCAAGCTCTCGCCGCGGATCGCTCCCATAAAGCTGGCCGTGTTCCCGCTCGTCAAGCGGGATGGCATGCCCGAGATGGCGGGCGCGATCTACCGCGATCTCGGGAAGCGCTGGAACGCGTTCTACGACGACGGAGGCTCGATCGGCCGCCGGTATCGCCGGCAGGACGAGGCCGGAACGCCGTTCTGCGTGACCGTGGACGGCGAATCGGTCGTCGAGCGGACGGTGACGGTGCGCGATCGCGATACGATGGAGCAGGAGCGAGTGGGACTGGATCGCCTGGAAGAGTGGCTGGCCGAGAGAATCGAGGGGAGGGCGTGATGACGGAGCTGGCGAGAAAGCATTGCGAGGCGTGTTCGGGGGACACCCCGGCGCTCAAGGCGGAAGAGGTCTTCCGGCTGCACCAGCAAGTACCGGACTGGGATGTGACGTCCGGCAGGAAGCTCGTGCGGAGATTCGAGTTCGAGGACTTTCTCGAGGCCATGGACTTCGTGAACCGCGTCGCCCGGCTGGCCGAGGAGGAGGGACATCACCCCAATATCACGATCGACTACAAACGCGTGACGTTCACGATCTGGACGCACGCGATCGACGACCTGTCGGAGAGCGACTTCATCCTGGCCGCGAAGATCGACGAGCTGTACGACACCGACGAGGACCGCTAGCTCCGCGGGACGTCAGCGAAGACGGTCCTCTGGTTCGCGCTCTGATTCGGGAGCCGGCTTCTCGCCGAACCGCTGCGTGTCGATCTCGGTGCGGTAGGTGCGGCTCGTGGGATAGGCGAGCTCGATCCTCGGCGCCTCTTCTCCGAACCGGCGCAGCACGCGGCGGCTGATCGCGTCCCGGTTCCCGCGCCGCCGCCGCACGTTCGTCAGATAGCGTAGCCGCAGCTGGATCCCGTTCTGGCCGATCGCGGTGTAGACGATGGGCGTAGTGACGCCGTATCGGAACGCATAGTCGCGCTCGAGCTTGCGGAACCCGGGCTCGACCTCGTTGCGATAGGGCTCGAAGACCTCGCCGCCGATCCGCTCAAGGATCTCGCGCGCCTTCTCCCAGTCGCTCTCGAACGTCACGGTGAACTCGATCTCGTCCCATACGAACGGGCTCGTCGTCGTGAAGTTGAAGACGGGCTCGGTCAGGATCTTGAAGTTGGGGATCGTGACCAGCCGGCCGCTCGACTGATCGCCAGACTCCTCCCCGCGCACCTCCACCAGCGTGAGCTTGAACACGCCGATGTCGATGACGTCGCCGCGCACGCCGGAGACCTCGATGCGGCTTCCCAGCGTGACGTTGCGCTGGCCCACGATGTAGAACCATGCGAGAAACGCGGCCAGGTACTCGCGGAGCGCAATGGCGAGGCCGGCCCCGATGAAGCCCAGCAGGGTGCCGATCCCGCGCAGGCGCTCGAAGAAGACGATCGAGAGGACGACGAGGATCGCCACCGCGACCGTGTAGGCCACGCGCTTGCGATAGCGATGTCGTTTCTCGGGATCGGCGACGTGGCCCCGGATCTTGCGATCCACGAGCCGGTACACCGCATAGGCCAGGGACACCAGCACGACGACGACGATCACTCGCCACGGCAGGTCCCGCGCCCAGGCGGGCAGCTGTTCCAGGTATCGCGCCTGCACCCGCGGCCCTCGGGCTCAGCGCTCCGTCGCCGGCACCATCAGTGCCCCATATCCGGCACTACTGGAACGCCGCGGCCAGCAGCGGGCACTCGTCGGCCCGATCTTGCAGGAATCGCAGCTTCCGGCGTTCGATCCTGCTCACCTCGCTCTGGTATTCGCCGATGTTGTCGATCTCGTAGTTGTTGAAGCCGATGCGATCGACGAAGCGGATCTCGACGTTGTAGTCGTAGTAGCGCCAGATCTCGAAGGGCACCGGCCCGGCGGGCATCGACCGCTCCAGGATCTCGTCCGGCGGTCCCAGCGTCATGTACACGCGCCCGCGATCGCTCTTGTAACCGGGGCGGAGAGCGCTCCTCCACGTCCGGTTGGCCGTTTCGATCCGCTCGAAGTAGCCGACCAGCGCCTCGTTGATCGCCGTGGCCGGAGCCGGGTCGCGGATCTCCCAGAAGCAGGCCCAGGCTTCCAGGCGCCGGGCCGGCTCCTCGATGTCCTCGAGGATCTCCATCTCGTCTTCCGTGGCCTCGTACGTGATCAGGTCCAGTGCGTCCTCCCAGTTCGCGGCGATCCACGCGCTCGACCCCGCGATCATGATGGGCGTCGACTCGCTGGCCACCACGTTGCCCGCGGCGTCGGTCAGCTCGAAGGTGAGCTCGAACTCGCCGAACTGGACTTCCGGTTTCTCGAGCGAGCCGAAGACCTCGAGGATGCCGGAGGAGTCCGGGGTCAGAGCATCCGTATACGTGGGCCCCACGGGTTCGGCATCCTCGCCCTCGGGCACCAGGCTCACCCGCAGCGTGTAGGGCGCGGCGCTCGAGCTGGCGCCGGAGGCCTCCGCCAGGAAGTCGATGCGCTCGGGCGTCGAGGGGTAGTAGTGGGATGGATGGACGACGTATTCCGTTCCGTCGTCCGCCGGACGAAACAGCCGCAGCAGCACCGGCTCCGACAGCGCGATGCGGGCGTCGGGCAGGGACGGGACGTTGAGCGAGCCCGAGACCTCGCTGCCGTGATCCGCATTGCGGTCCCGTACCGTCAGATCGAGATCGTATTCGCCGGGAAGCAACGTGAGGTCGGTCTGGAAGACGATCGTCTCACCTGTGAGCAGCGTCTCGTCGAACGTGTCGACGCTGACGCTCTGCTGCCAGGACTCCTCGACCGGATCGGTGCCGGCCTCGGGTTCGAGCGAGGCGATGACGTCGTAGGCGGCCTGCCAGCGGCCGTCGTCCGTGCGCACGAATTGGAGCGCGGCGTTGGAAAGCGAGACCCCGATCAGCGCGCGGGTCGAGTCTGCGGGACCGGGAAGGTACCACACGTCGGCGACGAAGTGGACGTCGCCCGTGGCGCGCAGGAGATCGTGCTCGTCGTAGAAGCTCTGGTTGGAGAAGATCTGCGAGATGTCCACGTCCTGGGCCGCGACGGGGGCCGCCGCGAGACCGAAGATCGAGGCCAGGATGGCGAGAATGCGATGGCGATGAGCAAACATGGATGCTCCTTCTGGAACTCGTGGGCCGGCGGGGCGTATGAGAAACGCCTGTCCCCTAGAATACACGCTATCCTGGATCTTGGTTGCATCAGAGATGACGAAACCGTGACATTGCAGCGGATGAGGCGACTCTTACCGGCGATGGCGGCCGCCATGTTCCTCGCGGCATGCGCGAGCAAGCCACCCGTCTCGTCGTACGGACCCCCACCTAGAGTGACCGAGCCCACACCCACCGCATCCGAGGAATTCGCGCTGATCGTGGGCGACGAGCTCACCGAGCAGGAGCGGCAGGATCTGGCCACGATTCGCAACACCGTCTACACCCCTCCCCCGAACGCCAGCCCGCCCGAGCTCGACGCCGGGCTCGAGGAGTTGCTCGCGCAGGAAGGCGCGGTCCTCATCCACGAGAAGGTGGGGTACGACATCCCGATCGTCCTCAACGACCGGGTGGAGTGGTGGATCGACTACTTCACCTACCGTATCCACGACTCGTTCGAGCGGTACCTGATCCGTTCGGGGGCCTGGATGCCCTACCTCAAGGCTCGGCTCCGCGAGGCGGGCCTGCCCGAGGACATGGCCTACCTGGCCCTCATCGAGAGCGGCTTCTCGACCCAGGCGGTCAGCCACGCGGGCGCGGTGGGCCCCTGGCAGTTCATGCCCTACACCGGACGCGAATACGGTCTCCGCATCGACCGCTGGGTGGACGAGCGGCGCGACTACGAGAAGGCGACGCAGGCCGCAATCGCGTACCTGAGCGACCTGCACGCGATGCTCGGCTCGTGGTATCTCGCAGCGGCCGGATACAACGGGGGACAGGGACGGGTCGGTCGATCGATGATGCGGGACAATACGATCAACTTCTGGGAGCTCACCGGGATCCACGACGAGACGAAGAACTACGTTCCCAAGCTGATCGCCGCCACGCTGATCGCGAAGGAGCCGGAGCGCTACGGGTTCTACGCGGTGCCCTATCTCGAGCCGGTCGAGTGGGAAACGGTGACCGTGCCGACGAGCTCCGACCTGTCGGTGATCGCCTCAGCCGCGGAGGTGCCGATGGAAACCATCCGCGCGCTCAACCCGCACCTCCTGCGCGGACGCACACCACCCGGCGAAGTCAATTTCCCGGTGCACATCCCGGCGGGGCAGGTCGACGAGTTCACGGAGAACTACTACGCGATGCCGCCGGTCGCGCGGATCGACGAGCCCGCCGACGATATGCCGGGCGGGGGACGCGACGACGAGCCCGTCGAGCATCTCGTCCGGGGCGGGGAGACGGTGACCGGGATCGCGAGCGCGTACGGCGTCGATCCCCGCGAGCTGATGGATGCCAACGATCTGGGCTCCGAGGCCGACCTCGAGGACGGGATGGTCCTGACGATCCCGGGCGGCATGGATTCGAGCGAGCTGATGGGGTTTCCGGAGCAGCCTGCGGCCGCCCCCGCGATCCCCCAGCCGTCGACCACGGCCGCCCCCGGCCAGTCGCAGGCCCTCGCCCGGGCCGGGGAGGTGGAGGCGCCGCGCGCGAGACGCACCCACCGTGTCCGGCGCGGGGAGACGTTGATGGCGCTATCGCGCATGTATGGGATTCCCGTCGGCGACATCCGGCGCGAGAACGGGATCCAGGGCGACAGGATCCTGGTCGGCCAGGTGCTGCGAATCCCTGAATAGCGCAGATCGGGAGTCGCTAGACGGGATTCCGGCGCACGGCTAGGTTGGGCGAGCGATGCCGATCACCTCCGCTCCTCCGCTCTCCGTTGCAGAAGCCCAGACGAAGATCCTCGATCGGATCCGCACGCTCGACGCGGAGCGGGTGCCGCTCTCGGAGGCGGCGGACCGGGTGGCCGCTGAATCCGTGACATCGGGACTCGACCTGCCGCCGTGGGACAACTCCGCCATGGACGGGTACGCGGTCCGCGCCGCGGAGGTGGCGCCGGGAAGCGAGCTGCCTGTAGCGATCGACCTGCCGGCGGGCTCGGCATCCGGCCAGCGGTTGCCGGAAGCCGCCGCCGCCCGGATCACGACCGGCGCGCCGATGCCGGATGGGGCCGACGCCGTCGTCCCCGTAGAGGACACGACCGGGCCTGGGGGGGAAGGGCGGTTCGCGGAGATGGGAGAGGCGGTCCGGTTCGACGTCAGGCCGGAGCGGGGAACCCACGTTCGCCGGCGGGGCGAAGACGTACGCCGAGGGGCCGCGGTGCTGGAGCCGGGCG
The DNA here is from genome assembly GCA_035687725.1 of Gemmatimonadota bacterium. Lineage (GTDB taxonomy): Bacteria > Gemmatimonadota > Gemmatimonadetes > JACCXV01 > JAHWKZ01 > JAICNR01. The sequence continues at coordinate 12,705 of DASRVB010000184.1, read as the reverse complement.
ATGTCGTGGGGCCGGCGCGGATCGCGCTCCTCGCGACCGTCGGCAGGGGCGAGGTCTCCGTGTTCCGGCGCCCGCGCGTGGCCATCGTGTCGACCGGCGACGAGCTCGTCGACATAGACCAGGCGGGGGCGCCGGACCGGATCGTCAACGGCAACGCGCACGGGCTCGCGGCGCAGATCGCCGCCGCCGGCGGCGATCCTCATCCCCTGCCGATCGCGCCCGACGATCCGGCGGCGATCCGCGCCTCGATCCGGGCCGCGCTCGAGCGCGATGCCGTCGTGACGATCGGGGGGGTCTCCGTGGGTCCCCGTGACCACGTCCGCGACGCCCTTCGGGAAGCCGGGGTCGAGCTCGTGTTCTGGCGCGCTGCAATCCGTCCGGGAGGACCGGTGGCGTTCGGCGTCACCGCCGACGGCCGACCCGTGTTCGGGCTCCCCGGAAATCCGGTGAGCGCGCACGTCACCTTCGAGCTCTTCGCCCGCCCCGCGCTCCGCCGGATGGCGGGGCACGTGCGATGCTTCCGCCGACCGCTCCGCGGCCGTCTCGCGGAAGCCGTCTCGACCCGGCCCGAGAAGGCATACTACCTGCGCGTCCGGATCGCGCCGGACGGCGAGGGTTGGCTGGCGACGCCGGTCGGCCCCCAGGGGTCGGCGATCCTGTCGGGCCTCGCCGCCGCCGATGGGCTCGCCATCGTCCCGCTGGGAGTGGACGACCTGCCGGCCGGGGCGGAGGTCGACGTCCTGCCGCTCGACGGATGGGCCGCGGAGAGCGAGGCGCCGTGAGCGGAGAGCGAGGCGCCGGGAGCGGCGACCTGCGACGCGCGAGCAGGGCCGCGCTCGACCTCTTCCGGCGCGCCGAGCGCGTCGTCATCACCACCCACGTCCAGCCGGACGGCGACGGCCTCGGATCGGAGGTCGCGCTCGCGCACTGGCTCAGGGCCGAGGGCAAGACCGTGCACATCCTCAACCCGCATCCCGCTCCGCGGCGCTTCCGGTTCCTCCAGAAGGACATCGCCGCGCCGGGCTTCGACCCCGAGTCGGCGGAGCGGCTCCTGGGTGCAGCCGACCTGCTCGCGGTGCTCGACATCTCGGTCCCTGCGCGGCTCGGTGGGCTCGAGCCGTGGGTGCGGAGGTTCGGCGGCGAGGTGGTAGTCATCGATCATCACCTGGGTCCGAGCGGCTTCGAAGGAGTCGACTGCCGCGACACCTCGGCGGCCGCAACCGCCGAGCTCCTCCACGACCTCTTCTCGGGATGGGACGCGGAGATCACTCCGGAGATGGCGACCGCGCTCTATGCGGCGATCTCCTACGACACGGGCGGCTTCCGCTACTCGAACACGACGGCACGGACGCACCGCGTCGCCGCCGATCTCATCGAGCGCGGAGCAGACGTCCACGAGATCAACCGACAGGTCTTCGAATCGGTGTCGCCCACGCGAGCGAGGCTCCTGTCGCGGGTGTTTGGCGAGTTCCATCTTGAGGAGGAGGGAAGGCTCGCATGGATCGCCCTGACGGGCGATCTCATGGAGGAGGCCGGGGCCGAGTCGGAAGACGTCGAGGGCGTCGTCGAGTCGCTCCGCTCGCTCGAGCACGTCGAGCTCGCGATCCTGTTCAAGGAGCTGGACCGCGGAGCTACCAAGGTCTCGTTCCGCTCAGCGGGAGAGGTGGACGTCAATCGCCTGGCGGGACGGTTCGGAGGCGGCGGCCACAGGAACGCGGCCGGCGCCCTGGTCAAGCAGCCGATGGGAGCGGTCGTCGAGGAAGTTCTGTCGGCGGCGCGCGAATCACTGGTCCAGCAGGTGGGCTGAGGCAGGAGGACGATGAACAAGAAGCGCTGGCTCTCGGGTCCCTCGATCCGGCCCGATCCGATCGCCCCCGGCATGACCGCCGCGGAGCTCGTGGACAACGCCTACCTCGCGTACAACGGCGGGCGCCTGCGCGAGGCGTGCGAGCTCTACACGCAAAAGATGCTGGCCGACGACGCGCTGGTCGGCATGTCGCTGACGGGCGCGCTGACCCCCGCCGGCATCGGAATGACGTGCCTCATCCCGCTGGTCGAGGCCGGGTTCGTCGACTGGATCGTGTCGACGGGGGCGAACCTGTACCACGACACCCACTTCGGCATCGGGCTAGAGATGCATCGCGGGCGACCGCATCTCGACGACACGGTGTTGCGCGAAGCGGGCGTCGTGCGGATCTACGACATCCTGTTCGACTACGAGGTGCTGCTCGAGACCGACGCCTTCTTCCGGCGCATCATGACCCAGCCGGAGTTCCAGAAGGAGATGGGCACCGCCGAGTTCCACTGGCTCTGCGGCAAGTACGTCGCCGAGCGGGAGGTGGCGCTCGGCAGGAAGGGCACGTCGCTGCTGGCGGCTGCGTACCGGCACGGCGTGCCGGTGTACACCTCCTCGCCCGGCGACTCGTCGATCGGGATGAACGTGGCCGAGCTCGAGCTGCGCGGGAACCAGCTCCGGATAAATCCGGCGCTGGACGTCAACGAGACCGCCGCGATCGTGTGGGACGCGAAGAGCCGGGGGGGGAAAAGCGGAGTCTTGATCCTGGGAGGCGGATCGCCCAAGAACTTCGTGCTCCAGACCGAGCCCCAGATCCAGGAAGTGCTGGGCCTCGAGGAGGCGGGGCACGACTACTACCTCCAGATCACCGACGCGCGGCCCGACACCGGCGGGCTCTCCGGCGCCACGCCCGGCGAGGCCGTGTCGTGGGGCAAGGTCGATCCCGAGAAGCTCCCCGACGCGGTCGTCTGCTACGCCGACACGACAATCGCCCTGCCGCTCCTGACCGCGTATGCGCTCGACCGCCACCCGCCGCGCGAGCCGCGGCGGTTCTTCGATCGTCGCGATGAGCTGTACGACAACCTGGTCGCGGCCTGGCGCGAGAAGGCGGGCTCCCAGGAACCCGGCGAGGTGGTGGAAGCCGGATGATCCGCCTGGCCGACCCCACGGAGAGGCCGGGGCGCGCACGGGAGTTCCGCTGCACGGTCCACGGCCTCTGCTTCGAGAACCGCTACCTGCTGCTGGAAGCGATCCACGCCGGCGACCCGCTGGTCCTCCGGCGCGAGCCCGACAACGCGATCGGCGCCGACGCCATCCAGGTACAGACCGCGTCCACCCAGACGATCGGCTACGTGCCGCGCACGATCTCGACCTGGCTCGCGCCGCTCATGGACTCGGGGCACGAGGCGGTGGCCTCGGTCGTCAAGGTCCGCTCCGATTGTCCGTTCTACGAGCGGCTGATCATCGAGGTGCTGATCGACCCACGCTAGCGCGCTATCGGCGCGATTGCCGTCGCGGTCCGGAAAAATGAACCGGCGCCGTCGCGAAACGACGAAGCCCCCGGAATCCGGGGGCTTCGCTTCTTTGTCGGCGGCTTCGTGCGCCGGAGCGAATCGCTCCGGGGGGAAATGACTACTTAGCCTCGACCTGCTTGCGGTTCCCGCCCGCGATCTGGATCTCCCGCGCCTTGGTCTCTTCGCGACGCGGCAGCGTGATCGAGAGGACGCCGTCCTGGAGCGACGCCTGGACGTTGTCCGTGTCCACGTAGGCCGGCAGGCTGAACGACCGCTCGAACGAGCCGAACGAGCGCTCGGTGCGGCGGAACGTCTCGTTCTCGCTCGAGGTCTCCTGGGTCTTCTCGCCCCGCACGGTCAGCATGTTGTTCTCCACCGCGATCTTGATCTGGTCGCGGCTGAGCCCGGGCACCTCGAGGCGCAGGGTCACCGCCTCCGGCGTCTCGGAGACGTCGGTTGCGGGAAGCCACTGGCGCAGGTTCTCGCCGACATCCCAGCCGCCGCCGAACACGTCGTCCATCAGGCGGCCGAGGTCACGGGGCATCGCGAAAACGCTGTTGAGCGGGCGATAGCGAGTGACATTGTTCATGGTTCCCTCCTCATGGTTTTGCCTGGTCACTCCTCATGTCTTGCTCGGTCACGTGGCGCCGGTGACGATCGATCCCGGCCCCTGGAGCTATCGATTCGACGCTCCGCCTGAACGGAAAGCAATCCGCGGGCCATTCCGATTCCGCCAATTTTGCAGAGATTTACTGTCATGCGGGCAGATTGCGGCGGTGGCTGACTGCCGGATCCGTGGAACGATGGTCGAAGGGGTTACTAGCCGGCTTATTCGAGCGGGAGCTCGAGCGTCTCGCCGGGCAACCGCTCTGCCCGGGCGGCAGGCGCGCCGGGATCCGGTCGCTCGGATAGCCACCGGGGCTCGATGCCTTCGATGAGAAACCCAATCAGCTGATGGACCAGCCGCGAGACGTCCGGGGGGGTGTCGCCGAACGGGTGCGACGCGTGGTGCTCGGCGCGATGGAGGGTGCCGAGCGTCGCATGCCCGAAGACGAAGTGCACGAACCCCTGCTCCTCGAGCGCCGTGATCCGCACCTCACGTTCGGTCGGCGGGTAGGCGAGGCGGAGCCCGGCGGAGCCGATGGGCTCCGTCTCGATCTCGGGGATCCTTCCCAGGATGTCGACCAGCTCGCCGAGCAGGTCGTCGTACCGCTCCTGGAAGGAGGCTTCGGCGGAGGGATGGGCGGCCTCGCGGCGGGCTTCTCGCGAAGAGATACGCTCCCGGAGCTCACGAACGAGCGCGGCCCGGTCGGCGGAGGGCTCGCTCTCCGTGGGGGGCGTCATGGGCGCAGTGTAGGCCGCGCTCCGGAGGGCCGTCAATGGCGCCGCCGTGCGATTGCCGCGCCATCCGACGGTTCCTAGTGTAGAGGCCGTAATGCCCGCCCCACCGGATCGGGGAGGAAGATGATCGACTTCCGTGGAAAGAACGTTCTCGTGACCGGCGGCTCGCGCGGCATCGGGGCCGCGTGCGTGCGCCTGTTCGCGGAGCTGGGCGCGCGCGTGGGCTTCACCTGGCGGACGGGCGAGGCCGAAGCGCGGGACCTGGAGCGCGCCTGCGGCGACATGGCGCGCGCCTGGCGGACGGACGTCACCGACGACAGGCAGGTCGCGCGCTTCGTGCACGATGCCGAGGAGGCGTGGGGCGGCGTGGACGTGGCGATCGCCAACGCGGGCATCTGGAAAGGCGCCCGCATAGAGCACATGACCGGCGAGGAGTGGGACGAGACGCTGGAGGTCAACCTCGGGGGGACGTGGCGGATCTGCCGGGAGGCCGTGCCTGCGATCCGGCGCCGAGGGGGTGGATCGATCGTGGTCGTGAGCTCGACTGCCGGGCAGCGCGGCGAGTCGCTCCACTCGCATTACGCTGCGTCGAAGGGCGCGCAGATCTCGCTGGTCAAGTCGCTCGCGGTCGAGTGCGCGCCGGAGATCCGGGTCAACGCGGTGGCCCCCGGCTGGGTCGACACCGAGCTGAGCGCCGAGCCGCTGGGTGGAGAGGAGCGTGCCGCGATCGTGGCCGCGATCCCGCTCGGGCGAGTGGCGACGGCCGAAGACATCGCCGATGCGATCGCGTTCCTCGCCAGTGACCGCGCGCGTCACGTCACGGGGGAGGTCCTCAACGTGAACGGGGGCTCGGTGCTGTGCGGCTGAAGACCGCGGTGGCGCGCGGCGTCACGGCCGCCGTTCAGCGGATGCCGCGCGGGTTGACCACGCCGCTGGCGGCCGCGATCGGCACGCTGCTCTGGGCGGGGTTCGATCGGCGGGTCGCAAACGAGAACCTCGAGCGCGTCTACCCGCAATGGTCGGCGTTCCGCCGTCGCCGGACCGCCTATCGCTCCTACAAGCGGATGGCGCGCTCGCTGGTCGAGTTCCTCCACTCCCGCAAGTACTCCAGCGAAGAGATCCTGGCGCGCGTGCGGCTCGACAACGAAGCCGCGCTCGACGCGGCGCTCGAGCGCGGACGCGGCGCGATCCTGCTCTCGGGGCATTTCGGCAACTGGGAGTGGCTCGCGCGGCGGGTGGCCGCGGCCAGCCATCCCTTCGCGGTGCTGTTCAAGGAGCCCGCGGATCCCGTCCTGGCGGACAGGCTGCGCGCGATCCGCGCGAGCGCGGGGATCGAGCAGATCGATCACGACGACATGCGCGCGGCGGTCCGCTGGCTCAGGAAGGGGGGCGTGCTGGGGATCGTCATGGACCAGGAGCCGCGCAGGATCTCGGAGGGCGTGGTCGCTCCTCTCTTCGGCCACGCTACGATGACCCACGTGGGCCCCTTCCGTCTGGCGCGGATGTCCGGCGCACAGGTCCTGACGTTCTTCTGCCGCGCGGACGGCCGCGGGCGTTACCGCGCACGGCTCGAGCCTCTTCCGGGGAGCGATGCGGTGGATCCGGAGGCTGCCGTGGCCGAGGATGCCGCCCGCTTCAACGCGCGGCTCGAGGCGGCGGTCGAGGCCGATCCGGAGCATTGGATGTGGATGTACAGGCGCTGGGCGCGGATCGACCGTCGCGCGCGGGCCGGCCAATCCCGGGATCCGGTCGAGTCGGAGAACGTGACCGAGGGGCGCTAGAGCGGAGGCTCCGCCGCCAGGTCGCGCGCGACCCGCTCGTCGTACTCCGAGGCGAGACGCAGCGTGCGCGGGCCGGGTACAGGCGCAGGAAGCTCCGCCTCCCCGATCGCCGCGACCGGCATGATCCCGGCGCTCGTGAACGTCAGGAAGCATTCGTCCGCGGCGCTGACGATCTCGGGCGGGTAGCGGCCTTCGACGGTGCGGAACCCGCACCCGGGAGCCAGCTCGAGGACCATATCGCGGGTGATCCCGGGGAGGATGCCGCATTCCACTCCCGGGGTGTGGAGCGTGTCGGCCTCGATGAAGAACAGGTTCGAGGCCGTGCCCTCGAGCGCCCACCCGTCCCTGTGGACGAGGATCGCGTCGTCGAACCCGCGCGCGCGCGCCGCGCTTCGCGCGCGCGCATGCGCGAGCTTGTGCGCGTGCTTTACGGCAGGCAGGTAGGGAACGATGCGCTCGTCGTGGCACGCCAGCCGCCAGAAAGGGGTATGCTGTGCGACCCAGGGCGGGGGCGGCTCCACCCACGCGAGCGAGGTGGGTCCCCGCGATCCGACCCCGGCGGTGCGATAGAGACGGGCCATGCCGTCGGTCCGGTCGCCCAGGAGCCGGCCCAGGATCTCGCGGGCTTCGACTTCGGCCCAGACCGACCCGAGTCCCAGCGCGCGCGAGGAGTCGGCGAGCCGCTCCAGGTGGCGCGCCAGGTAAAGCGGCCGGCGCCCGACGATCTTGACGCCTTCGTAGACCGCCTCGCCGTACAGGAATCCGCGGTCCCGCGCCTCGAGCGCGGGCCCATCGAGCGGCCGGAACACGCCGTCGACCCAAACGTCCAGGGGGACCTCGATGCGCTGGAGATTCTGGAGCCGACAGCGCTTCGTGCCGGAGCCCGATCTCGAGGAGATCGACCATGGGCATCCGGCGGAAGGCGTCGCGCTTGCCGCGCTGGAGAGCCCGGCCGTCTTCCGCGTCGGCGGGAATCGCGTCCTGCGCGGCTGGCTAAGGTACGACTCGCCGGAAACGCGCGCCCGGCTGGAAGCCGCCCTGCAGCCGCTCGACGTGAGCTGGTTCTTCGAGCGCCTCGACGGCCGGACGCGGGTCACGGTGACCCACCCCGCCGCGCCGGCGCTTCCGCCCGAATGGCCGTGGAACCTCGCGGCCTTCGTCCTGACCGCCCTCTCGACGCTGATCGCGGGGGCGTATCTGGAGGGAGCGCCGCTCGAGTTCCCGCTCCGCGATCCGGGGATGATCGCAGAGGGCGTGCCGTTCGCCGCCACCCTGCTCGGGATCCTCGCCGCGCACGAGTTCGGCCACTGGTTCGCAGCGCGCCGCTATCGCCTCGACGTCACGCTTCCGTTCTTCATCCCGCTGCCGATCCTGTCGCCGATCGGCACGCTGGGCGCCGTCATCAAGATGAAGTCGCCGATCTACACCCGCCGGATGCTTCTCGACGTAGGCGCTTCGGGGCCGCTCGCCGGCCTCGCGGTGGCGATTCCCGTGACGATCTGGGGAGTCGCCCACTCGGCGGTCCTGCCGGTCGAGCCCGGTGCCGGCATCATGCTAGGCGAGCCGCTCCTCTTCAAGGCGATCGTCGCGCTCTTCGGCCCGCCGATTCCGGAGGGCCAGGACCTCTATCTGGGGAACGTGGCCTTCAGCGGATGGATCGGGCTCCTGGTCACGGCGCTGAACATGCTGCCGGTGGGACAGCTGGACGGCGGGCACGTGGTGTACTCGCTTCTTGGGAAGAAGCAGCATGCAATCGGCTGGCTGTTCTTCGTCGTGTTGCTCGTCCTCGGATGGTGGTGGCAGGGCTGGTACGTGTGGGCGGCGCTGATCCTGTTCCTGATCCGGATCCGTCACCCTCCGGTGCTCGATCCGCACCTGGAGCTCGATCCCGCCCGCAGGGTGGTCGGGTGGCTGGCGGTGGCGGCGTTTGCGGCATGCTTCACGCCGGTCCCATTCGATCTGTGATCGGTCGGGGAAGACGGTCGATCCGCTGCGCTCAGCTGCCGTCCCAGCGCCGGACGACGAGGGCGGAGTTCTTCGAGCCGAAGGCGATGCAGTTGACGACCGCGTGCTCGATGTCGGCCGCGCGGCCTTCGTTCGCAACATAGTCGAGGTCGCAGGCGGGATCGGGCTTGTCGTAGTTGATCGTGGGCGGCAGCCAACCTTCACGCATCGCCTCGATCGTCTCGACCAGGCCCGCGGCCCCGCACGCCCCCTGCGGGTGCCCGGTCATCGACTTCAGCGCCGACGTCGGAAGCCGCTCGCTGTGACCATCGAACGCCAGTCGGACCGCGCGGGTCTCGATGCGGTCGTTGAGCTCCGTGGCGGTGCCGTGGAGGTTGACGTAGTGGACGCGGTCGGCGGGAAGGCCGGCGTCCTCGAGCGCCACCGCGATCGCCCGCGCGGCTTCCTCGCCCGTGGGCTCGGGCCGCACGCGGTGGTAGGCGTCGCAGGTCGTGCCGTAGCCCAGAATCTCCGCCTGAGGTGTCGCCCCGCGACGACGCGCGCTGGCGAGCGACTCGAACACGAGGATCCACGCTCCCTCCGCCATCACGAATCCGTCGCGGTCGGCGTTGAAGGGACGCGAGGCGCCGGCCGGATCGCCGTTCCGCCTGGTCATCGTGCCCATGCGCGAGAAGCCGGCCATGATGCCCGGGACGATGCACGACTCGGCGCCGCCGGTGATCACGCGGTCGACGCGACCGCTCTGGATCGACAGGAGAGCGTATCCCATGGCATCCGACGCCGACGTGCAGCCGGTCGACACCACGTGGCTCATGCCGCGCAGCTCGTGTTCCATCGACACCTCGCTCGAGAGCATGCCCACGAACGTGGCCACGATGCTGTAGGGGCTCACCCGCCGGGCCCCCTGGCGGTAGTAGACCTCGTACTGCTCCTCGCCGAAGGCGATGCCCGCGGCGCCCGTCCCCAGGATGACACCGGTCCGGCGGCGCTCCGCCTCGGACAGCCGACGGGAGTCTATCCCCGCGTCGATCATCGCCTCGGCCGTGGCGGCCAGCGTCATCGCCACCACCCGCATGCCGTAGCGGCGCGTCTTGGTCGGCAGGTGGGCCTCGACGTCGAAGCCGCGCACCTCGCCGGCCACACGGCAATCATGGTCGGACGCGTCGAAGAGGGTGATCGGACCGGTTCCGCTGCGGCCTTCGGCGCAAGCCCGCCAGAATTCGCCTCGTCCGACGCCGTTGGGGCTCACCACTCCGATTCCCGTCACCACCACTCGCCTGGAGTCGTTCATGGCGGCGAATATACGCGGCCCTCTAGATTTGCTAGATGAGCCTCGATCGATACGCGCGCCAGCGGATCCTGCCCGAGGTAGGGGAGACCGGCCAGCGGATGCTCGCCGACTCGCACGCCGTGATCGTCGGTTGCGGAGCGCTGGGCTCGGTGCAGGCCCAGCTCCTGGCGCGGGCGGGCGTGGGGCGGATGACGGTCATCGACCGCGACTTCGTCGAGCGCGCCAATCTGCAGCGGCAGATCCTGTTCACCGACGCCGACGCGGATGCCGCCACTCCGAAGGCGGTGGCCGCCGAGAGCGCGCTCTCGGCGATCAATCCGGAGATCGCCGTCCGAGGCGTCGTCGATGACCTGCGCGCCGGCACCGCCGAGGACCTGCTGTCCGGCGCCGACGTGGTGTGCGACGGAACCGACAACTTCGAGACCCGGTATCTGATCAACGACTGGGCCGTGCGGAACCGGATTCCGTGGGTGTACGGCGGCGTGATCGGAACCGGCGGACTCGTCATGCCGATCGTCCCCGACGAGACCGCCTGTCTGGCGTGCGTGTTCGAGACCGCCCCCCAGGCGGGAAGCCTGCCGACCTGCGAGACGGCGGGCGTGCTCGGCGCGGCCGTGGCCGTCGTGGCGGGAGTGCAGACGACCGAGACCGTGAAGCTCCTGGTGGGCGCTCGCGATCGGCTCCTGACCGGGCTCCTGCGCTACGACGGCTGGGAAGGCTCGTTCACGACGGTCCGCACCGGCGGCCCCCGTCCCGGTTGTCCGGCCTGCGGCGAGCGGGACTTCGCCTGGCTCGAAGGCCGGCGCGGGTCGCGCGCGGCGCGCCTCTGCGGCCGCAACGCGATCCAGATCCTGCCGCGTCAGGAATCGGCGCCGTCGCTGCCGGCGGTCGCCGCCAGGATCGGAGGCGAGTGGGAGGTGGTGCTCGGAGAGCGCATGCTGCGCGCCCGCAGGAACGGCGTGACGGTGAACCTGTTCCACGACGGCCGCGCCATCGTCGACGGAACCACGGACGAGGCCGAGGCGCGGTCGATCCTGGCCCGCGTCGTAGGCACCTGAGACCCCGTAACTCCGTGTCGCACACCGCATTCCCCTGCGCCTAGACAAGGGCGGGCAGGGTGGTATAATACGGACCTTCCAAACCGGCAGAGGAGGTGTCTTTTGGCATATTGCCCCGAGTGCGACGCCGAGATCGAGGGCGAACCCTACGAGTTCGAGGAGGGTGAGGTGCTGGAATGTCCCGAGTGCGGGTCGGAGCTCGAAGTCACGAGCACGTCGCCGCTCGAATTCGAGCTCGTGGAAAGCGACTGGGAAGCGGACGACGAGGAGGAATGGGACTGAGCCGATAGCCGCGGCCTGCGCCTGGATCTGACGGGGCGCGGCCCACGCAGGGTCCTGCATGCCTACTTTCGACGCACCTTCCGCCGCTTTCTTCGCACTCCTGGCGGCGGTCGCCCTCTTCGTCTACCTGCTCTATCGAAATCTCCGCGCTGGCCGCCGGCGCGCTACCGACCTCGAGCTCCTGCTCGAAGCCGACCCGAACATGATCTGTGTGGTCCGCGAGGACTCGGTCACGTTCGCGAACCGCGCGCTTCGCGAACGGTGCGGCCGCTCTCTGACCCAGTTCGAGAAGCTCGCGCGCATCCGCAAAGACGACGCGGCGTCGAGCTCCGAGATCGAGCTCATCGACGATCGCGGCCACATGGTGCCGGTCATCCTGCACGCGCATCCCATCCAATGGCGCGGCGACCCCGCGTGGCGCTATGAGTTCGTCGACATCTCGGAACGGCGCGAGAGCGAGCGCGAAGTGCGGGAGATGATGGTGGAGCTCCGACGGATGAACGCCGAGCTCGAGAACGCCAACCGCCTTCAGACGGAGTTCCTGTCGAACACGAGCCACGAGCTCAAGACCCCACTGACGTCCATCATCGCCAACGCCGAGATCCTCGAATACGAGATGTGCGGCCCCGTGAACGCCGAGCAGCGCCGCATCCTGACCAACATCTCCCGAAACAGCCAGCACCTCCTGAAGATGATCACCAGCCTGCTCGCCTACGCCAGCCATCGCGAGGGGGACGACGTGCTCCGCCTGCAGGAAGTGGCGATCGGCATGCTGCTGGAGACGGTCGTCGAGACGATCAGGCCGCTGCTCGAGGAGGGAGAGCTCGCGGTCGACCTCGACGTCGACGACGACATGCCGCTCTGCAGCCTCGATCCGGAGAAGATCTACCGCGTCTACCTGAACCTGATCGAGAACGCGATCAAGTATTCGCCTCAGGGTATGATCCGGGTCGGCGCGCACGTGGTGGACGGCGAGCTGGAGGGAAGCGTCTCGGACCAGGGGGTGGGAATCCCTCCCGACATGCTGGAAGCGATCTTCCAGCCCTTCCGGCAGGCAGATGCATCTCCGACGCGCGTCTACGGCGGAGTCGGCCTGGGCCTCGCGATCTGCAAGCACCTGGTCGAGCTCCACGGCGGACGGATCTGGGCGGAGTCGGAGCCCGGAGGCGGCGCGACGATCCGCTTCCGGCTCCCGTGCAACGGGCCGGGATGACGGCTGAGCCCCGCGTCAGCGTCGTGGTCCCCACGTGGAACGAGGCCGAGCGGCTGCCACGCCTGCTCGACGCGCTGGAGCGGTGCGACCCGTCGCCGCACGAGGTGATCGTGGTCGACGGCGGATCCGAGGACTCGACCGCTGATCTCGGACGGGAGCGAGTACGGGTGATCGGGGCGGAGCGCGGCAGGGCGAGGCAGCAGAACGCCGGCGCCCGCGAAGCCTCCGGCGACGTGCTCTGGTTTCTGCACGCCGACTGCGCGCCGGCGCCCTCGTCGGTGGTAGAGATCCGAGTCGCTACCCTCCGCGGATCTCCCGGAGGTTGCTTCCTGATCGCGTTTCCCCCCGAAGAGCGGGCGCTCCACCCTCTCCTCCCCTGGATCGAGCGGGGAATCAACGCGCGGACCCGCCTCACCCGCCGGGGAACGGGCGATCAGGGGATCTTCGTCCGGCGGGAGATCTTCC
>DASRVB010000183.1:0-8252 GCA_035687725.1 Gemmatimonadota bacterium | reverse complement strand
CGCTGGCCACAGTGACGAGCCCACCTGCCCGCTCGAGCGCGCCGACCTCCGCCGGGTCGCCGTGGTTCGGCCCTACCGCCACGGGCGTGCCGTGCGCCGCGGGCTCGACGGTGTTGTGGACCGATCCGCCGAACCCGCCGCCGACATACGCCACGTCGGCCAGACGGTAGAGCCTGTAGAGGAGCCCCATCCGGTCGACGACGACGATCGCCGGCGGGCGGTCCCCGTCGGCCCCGGCGGCGACCGGGCCGGGGCCGATCCGCGTCGCGCGCAGACCGGACTCCGCAGCCCGCCGGGTGATCCTCTCGACGGCCGAATCGCTGGGCTCGTGCGGAACGACGATGGCGACGAGACCAGGATGTCGCTCCCTCAGCCGCGCCACCGCCGGCAGCACGACGGCCTCGTCGGCGGGCCAAGTGCTTCCGGCCACCACGACCGGTCCCGCGCCCGGGGGAGGCTGCCAGGGTGGAGGAAGAGACTCCGCCTCTTCCACCCTCGCCAGCGACACGTCGATCCGGGTGTCCCCGGTCACCGCCACCGCCTCGCGGGCGATCCCCATGCCTGCCAGGAGCTCGGCGTCTTCTTCGGTGACCGCCCCGATCGCTCGGAACTCCCGGTACAGCCGCCCCGTCAGGGCCCGGGCCCTGCGCTCCATCCGGGCGCTGCCGCCGGCGAGCCGACAACAGGCCTGGGCGAGCGGGATCCCGCGATCGGCGGCCGTCCAGATCAGGTTCGGCCACAGCTCTCCGGCGACGAGGATGATCGCGTCCGCGTCCAGCGACTCGATCTGAGCGCGCATCGCCGCGGGCCAGTCGAAGGGGAGGTAATCGGTCGCGTCGGGAGCCTTCCAGGTCGCGACCATGCGCTCGGCGGACGGCGAGAAGAACGAGTAGAAGAGCGCGCCGTCCGGATGCTCCGCGCGGATTGCGTCACCCAGCGGACGGGCCTGGAGCGTCTCGCCGGCGCTGGCCGCGTGAAGCCAGATTCGCGGGTGACGACCCTCGGTCCGTAGTGCGGCCTCCCGCCACCGCTCCTCGAGGCCGCGGCGCGCCTCGATCCCGCGCGCGAGCTTGGGCTGGACCCGGGACAGGCCAGCGAGCGCGAGCCGCGCGGCGGGCACGACCAGCGCGTTGTACGCCAGCGGCCAGAACCGGCCCCGGAACGAAGAGAGCCGGAGGGACTTCCCTCCGGCTCTCTCGATGTCGCTGCCCTGCGAGCCGCTCAGATCGCGTCGACCCGCTCGATCCCCGGCACCATCTCGCGAAGGCGCTGCTCGATGCCGCGTTTGAGCGTCATCGTGCTCATCGGGCAGCCTCCGCAGGCGCCCATCATGCGCAGCGTCACAACGCCTTCCTCGATGTCGAGAAGCTCGACGTTGCCGCCGTCCATGGCGATCGCGGGACGGATCGTGTCGAGCGCCGCTTCCACGCGCTCGCGGAGGGCCTCTCCGTCGTGTGTCTCCGCCGCCTCGGCCTCCGTGGCACCGGGCCGGTCCAGCAGCGTCGTATCGACTCTATCTTCGGTCATCGCACCCACCTCCGTGGGATGGAATTCATCGAGCAAGGTAGGATATGGAAAGGGGGTGGGCAAACCCGGCGCGCGCATCGCCGGGCCACGATCGCGCCGCCGCCGTCAGCTCGCACTCTGTCGATGCCGCGTGGCCTCGTGACGGGCTTCGCGATCCTCGCGGAGCCGCGCCAGCAGCTCGTGGAGCTCGGCATAGAGCGGCTCGACGGGACGGGGATCGGCGAGCCCGCCTTCCTTGCGCATCCGGCCGCGCTCCAGCATGTGCATCATGCTGGTCTTGTCGTACAGCTCCTCGATGACCGTGTTGTAGAGCTCGGTCTCGCTCCGGAAGTAGTCCTCGAGGAGGTTCCAGATCAGCTCGTTGGCCGGCACCGCGTCCCCCGCCCGGTCGCGCATGAGAGCCCGCACCTCGAGAAAGAAGTTCAACATGAATCCCTTGTAGGCGACCTGGGCGTGCTGGAAGAGCGCGCGGTGGAGCGCTCGCAGATGGAGGACCAGAGCGGCTACCGAGATCGCGAGCAGGACGAGCGCGGTCACGACCACGAGCTCGAACGCCGAAGCTCCGGCGAGGTACAGGCCGGCGTAGGCGGCCCCGATCGCGGCGATCGCCACGATCGCGCCGAGGACCTGGAAGATGCGCTTGAGCATGGTCGCGCACGAGAGTAGTCGTGGAACGGGTGGTTGGCAATCGGGTAGTTTCTCCTTCATGCCGGAACCCAAGCGCATTCTCTGGGTCGACGACGAGATCGGCGGCCTCAAGTCCCACATTCTGTTCCTCGAGAATCGCGGCTTCGACGTACAGACCGCCCCCAACGGACAGGACGCCCTCGCGCTGCTCGGCGAAAACGGCTTCGATTGCGTGCTCCTCGACGAGCAGATGCCGGGCATGCGCGGCATCGCCGTCTTCGAGGAGATCCGCGACCGGCATCCGCGCCTGCCGGTCGTGATGGTGACCAAGAGCGAAGAAGAAGGGCTCATGGACCAGGCGATCGGCCGAAGAGTGGACGACTACCTGGTCAAGCCGATCAATCCCAACCAGGTCCTGTCGGTCCTCAAGCGCCTTCTCGAAGGATCCCAGATCCGCCATCAGACGATCGCGCAGGAGTTCAGCCGCCGGTATCTGGAGCTCGAGGACGAGCGGAAGAACCGCGTGACCTGGGACGACTGGGTCGAGCTGTATCGCGAGCTTCTGATGTGGGAGATGCGCCTGATCGAAGCCGGAGAGCGGGGGCTCCTGGAGAGCCAGCGCGAGGTCATGAAGGCGGCCAACGCCGACTTCGTGCGCTACGTCCGGGAGCGCTATCGCGGATGGGTCGCGGCGGAGACGGGCGAGCGCCCGACTCTCTCCCCGGACGTCGTCGAGCGCTTCGTCCGTCCCCTGCTCGAGGCGGATGACGGTCCGGTGTTCCTGGTCCTCATCGACTGCCTGCGGCTCGATCAGTGGATGGCGATCCAGGACTCGCTGACCCCGCTGTTCACGATCCAGGAGGAATTCGCGGGATCGATCCTGCCGTCGGCCACGCCCTACTCGCGGAACGCGATCTTCAGCGGCTGGTTTCCGCGGCGGATCGCCGAGCGGTACTCCGACCTGTGGGTGGGCGACGCGGACATCGAAGGATCGCTGAACCCGCACGAGCGCGAGCTCCTCGAGCTTCAGCTGAAGCGCAAAGGGCTCGGCGCGGCCTGTCCGGTCCAGTACCAGAAGGTCTTCACGGCCGACGAGGGGGCCGCCGCGCTCAAGCGGCTGCCGCAATGCTTCCAGAGCCGGCTGTCGGCGTTCGTCTTCAACTTCATCGACGTTCTGACGCACGGCCGGTCGGAGTCGGAGATCCTCCTCGAGATCGCGCCCGACCCCGAGGCCTTCCGCTCGTTGACCCGTTCCTGGTTCCTCCACTCGGCGATCTACGAGCTCCTGCGCCAGGCGGCGCGGCAGGGGGTGCGCGTGGTCCTCACGACCGACCACGGCTCCGTCCACTGCCTGCGGCCTGCCACGGTCTACGCGCGCAAGGACGCCTCGCAGAATCTGCGGTACAAGTTCGGGAACAACATCCACGCCGAGAACCCGGAGACCGCGCTCCGGGAGGTCGACCTGGCGACGATCGGGCTTCCGGATCTGGGGACCAACGTGGCGGCGCTGATCGCGGTGGAGGACTACTACTTCGTGTATCCCACCAAGCTGCGGGAATACCAGAGCCGCTACTACGGCGCCTTCCTCCACGGAGGCGTGTCGCTCGAGGAGCTCATCCTGCCGGTGGCCACCCTCACGCCGCGATAGGCCCGCCTCAAGCCGCCGACCGAGTTGCTACACCGCGACCAGCACCTCGCCCGCCGGGGCCCGTCCCTCCTCCATCTCGATCTCGATCTCCTCGTCGTCTCCCGCGTCAAAGCAGAGCGCGATGACGAGCACCAGCGCGATCAGCACGAGAATCCCCAGTCCGATCCGTTTCATCTTCCCTCCTCCAGGTATGCACCTCCCACGAGCCTAACCGTTCGGAGCGTGGTGCTCCGTCAATCAGCGGACAAGGAAGGCTTGCGAGCACTCATCCGCCTCGACCGGACGGGAGCTCGCGCGCGATGCATCAGGTATCCCAGCTGCAGCAGCCATACCATGACCAGGGCCCAGGACGCGTGGGCGAGCATCGGGGTGACGGGCGCCGCCAGCGCCGCCGCGCCGGCGACGAACAGCATCCACGCCCCCGGGGCCGGGGATTCCGCGCGTCCGAGGCGATAGAGCGCGATCAGCGGGACGATCAGGAGCAGGTCGTCGTAGACCCGGTGGTAGGCCCACGTCCGGGCCACGATGGCCGCCACGCCGAGGAGCACCCAGAGATCGGCCCCGCGATGGCGGAACGCCCAGAGCCCGTGGAGGGCGAAGAGGAGGCCCGAGGCCGGAAAGATCCACCGGCTCAGGCCGAGGTCGCCGAGCCAGCCGTGAACGTTGCCGTAGCCGGTCTCCGACAACCCGTGCTCCGTGCGGGCGTACCATGACCGGAGCATGGATGCGAGCCCGTCGAGCGTCGCGCCGTGGAGCGCGAGCGCGATCCCGGTCGCCGCGACGTAGGCCGAGAGCGCGAGGACAGCGGGGCGCAGCCACCCTTTCGAGAAGGCGATCACCCAGAAGAACGGCAGCGTCAGGTTGGGCTTGATCAGGGCCACCAGGAAGAGACCCGTGAGGAGCGCATCCCGCCCCGTGCCGGGAGCCCGGCGCAGACACGCGAGGACGCCCCCGATCGCCGCGAACAGGAGGAAGAACGTGATCTGGCCGTTGCCGATCGTGATCGCGGCCGGGTAGGAGCCGACGAGCAGCAACGACAACAGCGCGCGATCCCATGCGCTCGCGGGACCGGCCTCGCGCAGGAGCAGCCGCCCGAACGCGGCAACGACGATCGCCGTGGCGAGCGCGTACACCCACCGCGTCAGCGTGGCGGAACCCCAGCCGCACAGCGGCCAGAGGAGGAGGAACACCGCGGGTGGGTGGATCCCGCCGCGGTCCTCGTAGAAGGGGATTCCTGCGAGCCATTCCCGGATCATACGGCGGAGGACGAGGAGGTCGATCGGCCCGCCGACCTCGAACAAGAGCCGGTTCAGCTCGTACGCCAGCCGCACCGACAATCCCGCGGCGAGGATGACCAGGACGACCCAAAGGAAAAGTGGCCGACCGTATGATGCCTGACCACGCAAGGGGTCGCCGTCCGCGTACACTGACGTCAGCACGGACTTCCACGGGAGGTGGACCATGCTCAGTTGGGCTCTGATCTTCCTGATCGTCGCGCTGATCGCGGGCGCGCTGGGGTTCACCGGCATCGCGGGCACCGCGGCGGGGATCGCCAAGATCCTGTTCGTGATCTTCCTGGTGCTGTTCCTGGTCTCGCTTCTGCTCTGACGGCGGACTCCGCGTGACGAGAGGGGGCCTTCTTCAGGCCCCCTCCACGAACGCCCGCAGCCGTTCCCTGCCTTCGTCGACGATCGGTTCGCCGTGCGCGAACGTCACGTGGCGGAACTCGCGCTCCAGGATTCGCGAGAGCGAGCGCCGCAGGCCGCGCTTGACGCCTTCCGGATCGTCCCCCATGTGATGGTCGCCGACGAACGTCAGATCGCCGTCCTCGCGCACCACGCTGTCGCCGAGCGCCAGCACGGCGCCGG
This sequence comes from Gemmatimonadota bacterium, assembly GCA_035687725.1. Taxonomy (GTDB): domain Bacteria; phylum Gemmatimonadota; class Gemmatimonadetes; order JACCXV01; family JAHWKZ01; genus JAICNR01. The sequence goes on along the minus strand of DASRVB010000183.1, from coordinate 2,582 downwards.
CCACCGGGAGGAGGAACGCGGTCTCCTCCGGGCACAGCGCTCCGACCTCCAGCGCTTCGATCCCACCCGCCAGCGTATCGCCGTGCTCGAACGGCTCGACCTCCTCGCCGCCGGTGAACTCGTGCATCCCCGCCGAGTGGCAGTGGACGGCGGTGCCGAACGCCTCGCGGAAGCGGCCGGAATCGCGATAGTGGTGGCGATTGGTGAGGATCGCGTAGGCGGGCTCGCCGTGCGCGCGGAACCAGTCCAGTCCCTCCGCCGGAACGCGCGGATCCACGAGGACGCCGCCCCCTGGTTCCGGCATGAAAAGGGAGTGAATGGTGATGCCCCACTTGTCGTGCATCGTCGTCCAATGCCAGACACCGGGTAGGATCTCCTGCACCGTTCCCCCTTCGTTGGATGGGCTATCCGCGAATCGGCTATCTTACGCTATCATGCGGACCTACCTGCGTCTACTCCGCTACCTGCGACCGCACGCCGGGCTGCTGGCGATCTCGCTATGCCTGATGATCGCCTTCGCGATCGTCGACGGCTTCTCGATCGTGATCCTGGTGCCGTTCCTGCAGGTCCTCTTCGGCGGCCCCACGGAGCCGTCCGAGCCGCTGCCCCCGGACGCGGGGGCCTTCTCCCGGGCGGAGCACTTCTTCAAGCACGACCTCTGGTCGTGGCTTTCCGAGCCGACCGCCCTGGGCACGCTCAGCAACGTGTGCCTGCTCATCCTCGGGATCTACTTCGTCAAGGCAGTGCTCGGGTATTTCCAGCAGTTCCTTCCGCAGGTCGTTCTGGAGCGCACGCTCCGTGACCTGCGCGAGCAGGTGTTCGAGCACCTCCAGCATCTCTCGTTCCGGTGGTATCAGCGGACTCGCGCAGGGCAGCTGATGTCGATCATGGCGAACGACGTCAACATGTTGAAGGACGCCATCGCCACCGGGCTCTACAAGGCGAGCCAGTACCTGCTCGAAGCCATCGTGACGCTCACGATCCTGGTCGCGATCTCCTGGCGGCTGACGCTCGTGGCCCTGGCCGTTCTCCCGCCGATCACCTGGATCGTCGTCACGATCGCCGGAAAGCTCCGGCGCGTGAACCGCGAGCGGCTCAGGAAGTTCGGAGACGTGACGAGCACGTTGCAGGAGAACGTCGCGGGGATCCGCGTCGTCAAGGCGTTCGGGGCCGAGCGGTTCGAGCGCGAGCGGTTCGCGCGCGACAACCGCGGGTACTTCCGCAACATCGTGCGGTCGAAGAAGTACGCGCTCATGGGGACGCCGCTCTCCGAGCTTCTGCTGGCGGGGGCCGTGGTCCTCATCCTCTGGATCGGCGGGCGGATGATCCTCGTCTCCGGCACGCTGTCTCCCGAGACGTTCTTCGTGTTCCTCGTGGCGGCGCTCAAGCTTTCGAGCCCGATCAAGTACCTGTCCAAGCTGAACGAGGACGTCCAGCCCGCGCTGGCTGCGTGCGAGCGGATCTTCGGGATCCTCGACACGGAGCCCGAGGTCCGGGAGGCGCAGGGCGCGCGGCCCGTTCGATCGTTCGAGGACCGGATCGAGTACAGACACGTGTCATTCGCCTACGAGGACGCCTCCGGCCCCGTGCTCCATGACATCTCGTTCACGGTCCGGAAGGGCGAGGTCCTGGCGCTGGTCGGGCAGTCGGGAGGCGGGAAGTCGACGATCGTCGACCTCCTGCCGCGGTTCTACGATCCGCTCTCGGGGGCGATCCTGTTCGACGGCGTCGACCTGCGGGAGCTCAAGCTCGCCGATCTGCGCGCCCAGCTCGGCATCGTGACCCAGGAGGTGATCCTGTTCCACGACACGGTCGCGGCCAACATCGCGTATGGCTCCCCGCCCGATCTCGAGCGCCTGCGCGAGGCCGCCCGCGCCGCCAACGCGCTCGAGTTCATCGAGGACCTCCCCGAGGGGTTCGCGACCACGATCGGGGAGCGCGGGATCCGGCTCTCCGGCGGCCAGCGCCAGCGGCTCGCGATCGCGCGCGCGATCTACAGGAACCCGCCGATCCTGATCTTCGACGAGGCCACGTCCGCGCTCGACACCGAGAGCGAGATGCTGGTCCAGCAGGCGATCGCCAGGCTCATGGAGAACCGCACGTCGATCGTGATCGCGCACCGGCTCTCGACCGTCCTCCACGCCGACAGCATCGTCGTGATCGAGGAGGGGCGCATCGTGGAGCGCGGCACGCATGCCGAGCTGATGGCGCTGGAAGGCCGCTACAGCCAGCTCTACGAGCTCCAGTTCGCCGACATGCCCGCGTGAGGCGGAAGCGCCTCTCGCTTCCCCTCGATCCCGGCGCCGTACGCCGGGCGCTCTTCGTCCGGCTGCGCCGGTTCGGCGACACGATCCTGATGGCGCCGGCCCTGGCCGCCTTCAAGGTCTGGGCGCCGGAGGCGCGCCTGGGCGTCGTTGTCCAGCCCGGCTACTCGGCGTTTCTCGACCTGCTCCCGTACGTGGACGAGGTCCTGATCGCGGGCGGCGGGCCCGGCGGGGCGACCCGGGCGCTGGCCGAGGTCCGGGCGTGGGCGCCCGATCTCACCGTCGACTTCCACGGCGGCTCGCGCGCGGCGGCGCTCA
>DASRVB010000182.1:0-2481 GCA_035687725.1 Gemmatimonadota bacterium | reverse complement strand
CCCCTTACGGGGGAACGATTTGCGACGACGTCGCCTGGACCGTGATCGGACACGTCCTGGTCCCCGGCTACCTCACCTCGCCGGCCGACGCGCCGGTCGAGACGACGGCGTTCTTCCGCGGGCGATAGCGAGCGGCTCGCTCTACCGCCCCGCGGAGCCGGGTGGTAGAATTGTGCATCATGTTCCGTCCACGGACCGACACCGACGCCCGCCTCCGGCAGCCCCGGAAGGCCCGCCCCGGCATCTTCGCGCCCCCCAACGCGCCCTAGGGACGCCTCCGGCGTCCGCTCGACCGCCGCCGCGGCCCGGTAGCGCCCGCTTCAGGGCGACCCTCCGGCGCGCCGCGGACCTTCGCTTGCGCGTTCGAACCACCGGCCCACAGGAGGGCGCCATGTCCCAGATCCGAGTTCCCGCCGATCGCGTCTTTCCGATCCTGAAGCAGAGCATCCTCGTCGACGGATTCCACATCGTTATCGACCTCGAGAAATCCCACGGCACCACCATGGTCGACGCCCTGACGGGGAAGGAGTATCTGGATTGCTACGCGTACTTCGCGACGCTTCCGGTCGGCCACAACCATCCGGGAATGGAGGAGGAGGGCTTCCGTGAATCGCTCCTGCGGGCAGCCCTCGCCAACCCGGCCAACAGCGACGTCTACAGCCGGGAGTACGCGGCGTTCGTGGAGATCTTCCGCCGGGTCGCCGTGCCCGAGCCGTTCCAGCGGCTCTTCTTCATCGCCGGGGGCGCGCTGGCGGTCGAGAACGGGATGAAAGCGGCCTTCGACTGGAAGGCGCAGAAGAATCGCGCCCGCGGGATCGAGGGGGGCGCCGACAAGATCCTGCACTTCCTCGACGCGTTCCACGGCCGGAGCGGGTACACGCTCTCGGTGACCAACACCGACCCCACCAAGACACGCGACTTCCCGAAGTTCGCCTGGCCGCGCGTGTCGAACCCCAAGCTCTCCTTCCCTGTCGACGAGGAAGCGGTTGTGAAGGCCGAGACCAGGGCGATCGCAGAGATCGAAACCGCCTTCGATGGCGACCCGCACGGGATCGCCGCGATCCTGATCGAGCCGATCCAGAGCGAGGGGGGCGACAACCACTTCCGGCCCGAGTTCCTGCAGGCGCTCAGACGGATCGCCGACGAGCGCGAGGCCCTGCTGATCTTCGATGAGGTCCAGACCGGGATGGGGATCACCGGGACCATGTGGGCCTACCAGCAAATGGGCATGGTCCCCGACATCGTGGCGTTTGGAAAGAAAGCGCAGGTGTGCGGAATCATGGTCGGCCCGCGGATCGACGAGGTGGAGAAGAACGTCTTCCGCGTCTCCTCGCGCATCAACTCGACCTGGGGCGGCAACCTGGTCGACATGGTGCGGTGCGCCCGTTACCTGGAGATCATCGAGGAGGACGGGCTGGTCAAGAACACCGCCGTCGTCGGGGACGCGTTCCTGGATCTACTGCACGAGGTCCAGGCCGAGTTCCCCGAGATCGTCTCCAACGCGCGCGGCCGGGGCCTGCTCCTCGCCTTCGACCTTCCCGACACGGCGACGCGGAGCGCGGTCCGCCAGAAGTGCTGGGCCGAGGGGCTGGCTACGCTGGCCTGCGGCCCCCGGAGCCTCAGGTTCCGGCCTTCGCTGATCTTCAGCGAGGACGATGCCGAACGGGCGGTCCGGCTCCTGCGCGGCGTCCTGGCCTCGCGCCCGGCCGAGGTGGCGAGCACGGTCGGCACGGGGAAGACCGTCTGAGGGGCGCTGGGGCTTCCATGGGCGATGGTCCGGGGATCACGGCGGCTGGCCGATGGGTATGAACGCCGGCCGCGCCGCGGTCGTCCGATAGCCGGAACCGTGCCGCCATGCCGCGTTCCGATACAGGAGAGCCGATGAACCGTCTCGCGATCCGCTTCGCGTCCGTCCTTGCCCTCGCGCTGACCACGGCGGCGCCGCTCTCCGCCCAGTCATCCGATCCCGGCGCGCTCACGCTCGAGCGGATATTCGCCTCGGAGGAGTTTCAGGGCGACCGGTTCGGCCCAGCCAGGTGGCTGGAGGGGGGGGCCGCCTACACCACCGTGGAACCGTCCGCGACCGTCGAGGGCGGATCCGACATCGTCCGATACGACGCCGTCTCGGGCGCGCGCGAGGTCTGGATCCCCGCCTCTCGGCTCGTTCCGGACGGCGCCCGGGAGGCGCTGGAGGTCGAGGACTACGCCTGGTCGCCGGCCGGGGGCGAGGTCCTCATCTTCACGAACTCCGCGCGGGTGTGGCGTGACAACACCCGTGGCGACTACTGGATCCTCGACCGCGACTCCGGGAACCTGCGAAAGCTCGGCGGGGATGCCCCCGAATCGACGCTCATGTTCGCCAAGTTCTCGCCGGACGGCTCGCGGGTGGGGTACGTCCGCTACGACGAGAACGACATCTACGTGGAGGACCTGGCGAGCGGCGAGATCACACGGCTCACGACCGACGGCTCGCGGACCATC
>DASRVB010000181.1:0-9250 GCA_035687725.1 Gemmatimonadota bacterium | reverse complement strand
AGCGAGCCGGGTTCATCGCGACGGGATCGAAGGCAGCCCGATCGCCCGCAGGAACTCCTCGAATCGCAGATCCGAGCGCAAGGGCTCGAAGATCAGATCCGGGCGGACCTGCACGGTAATCGCCTTCCGCTCGGACACCAGACGATCCAGGACGGCGAAGGCCTCATCGATCTGCCCGAGCTGAGCGTGAGCGCGCAGCAGGTAGAAGTCGGTATGCCCGAAAACGCTCGCACGCTGGATCCCATCGATCCAGGCTTGCCAGTAGCCGCGCGGCCCCGAGCTTTCGTAGCCGGCTCGCAGGGTGGCGGGGACATCCGCCGGGAATCGGTCGGGGGCGAGGCTCGCCACGACACCCCACTCGTGCAGCGCCTCTGCGAATCGGGCCCCGTGGTCGTAAGCTTCCGCGAGGTTGACGTGGACCGGCAGGTTTCCGGGGTCCAGTTCGACGATCTTCCGACCGATGACGATCGCTTCGTCGAGGCGATCCATGTAGGTATACGCCACGAGCAGTGCGTTCCGCACGGGAAGGGACAACGGGTCGAGCTCCAAGGCCTTGCTGAGCGCGGCGAGGGCCTCGTCGAGCGATCCCTTGATCTCGAGCAGGTTTCCGTACCAGTGGTACGCGGTCGTGTATCCAGGACTGAGCTCGATCGCACGGCGTAATTCCCGATCGGCCTCCTCCCACTGCCATTGCGATTGCGCGATGAGCCCGAGTGCGGCATGCGCCGCGCCCAGCGTCGGGTCCAGGGCCAACGCGCGCTCCGCCGCCTCCCGCACACGGACGGCGGCTTCGTCCGCGCTCATCCCGCTGTACGAAGGCAGAAGAGCATAGGCTTCGGCCATGCCGGCCCAGGCGAGCGCGAACGACGAATCGGCGTCCACCGCCTGTCGAAACGACTCGATCGCCAGGCGGAGGCTCTGCTCGGTCCGCCGTGGCACGAGGTAGCGAGCCTTCAGGTACGACTCGTAGGCATCGACGCTCTCCGTCGGCCGTTCGGCGATCCGCGCCCTCTCACGCGGAGATAGGCGGACCCGGAGTGCCTCAACGATCCGCTCGGCCACGTCGGTCTGGATTGCGAAGATGTCAACCAGTTCGCGATCGTAGCTCTCCGCCCACAGATGTGCGTCGGTGCGGGCCTCGATGAGCTGGGCGGTGATGCGCACGCGCTCGGCCGCCCGTCGGACGCTGCCCTCGAGAACCGCCCCGACCTGCAGCTCGCTGCCGATCTCTCGCGCGCTCTTGGTCGTCCCCTTGTACCGCATCACCGACGTCCGGCTGATCACCTTGAGATCCCCGAGCTTGGCAAGCGCCGTCAGGATCTCCTCCGTGATCCCGTCGCTGAAATACTCGTTCTCAGGGTCCGCACTCAGATTCGCGAAGGGAAGCACAGCAATCGAGCTCCGAGTGGCCGAGGCAGGCGACGATCTCTGCGAACCCGGTGGTGAAGGGACGTCCGACGGAGAGCCCACCTCCACGAACGCGAACAATTCCATCGACTCTATGCCCTTGAGGTGTCGCTCGCCCAGCGCGACGAACCGGAAGGCGGGACGGCTTCGAAGGCCGCGCGCCACGTCTTCGCTGACGACGATCTGCCCCGGCTCCGCCTCTGTCTGGATCCGCTGGGCGACGTTGACACCGTCGCCGTACAGGTCACCATCCTCGGCCACTGCGACATCGCCAAGGTGGACGCCGGTTCGAACGGCTTCCCCCTCCTCCAGCGATTCGCGCAGCTCGGCCGCCGCCAGCAGAGCCGCCTCCGCGCTACTCGACTCCATCAACGCCGCGTCCCCGATGAACTTGACGATCCGTCCCCGGTCGGGCGTTACGATCGCGCGAACCGCCGCCTGGAAGCGCCGCACCAGTGCGATCGCGCGATCCTGGTCTCGAGCCGCAAGGCTGGTGTAGCCCACGAGGTCCGCGAACCAGACGACGGACAGGCGATGCGGGAAGTGGTTCGGAGCTTTGCTCAAGGAAGACACCGTCTTACATGCTTATTTGTTTTCTAGGTCAACAGGCCCCGTAATATATGATCCCACCCGAGGCGGGATGCACAGGCGCCAAGGCGCATCTATCCTTGGAGCGATGACGCGCACTGTCCGAGTCTACTTCGATTTCGTCTCGCCGTACTCGTATCTGGCGCTGACGCGCCTGGCGGCCTTCGGCGCGCGGCACGGGGTCGCCTGGGAGCCGGTGCCGATCTTCTACGCAGCGCTCCTGGACGCCCACCACCTGGTCGGGCCCGCCGAGTCTCTCGCCAAGCGCCGGTACACGATGACCGACGTGCTGCGCGCCGCGGAGCTCCTGGGTGTCCCGCTGGTCGGGCCGCCGGCCCATCCGTTCCGGTCTCTGGAGGCGCTTCGTGTCGCCACCCTGTTCGCCGGCGACCCGCGCGCGCTCGAGTTATCGGTATCGCTCTCGATGGCCTGTTGGGCCGAGGGGCGCGACCTGACCGACTGGGACGTCCTGGCCGATGTCGTCGGCCGATCGGGCATCGATGCGGGTGATCTCGCGGTGCGTGCCTCGGCGCCCGCGGTCAAGGACGCGCTTCGCGACCGAACGCGGAGCACGATCGAGGCCGGCGTGTTCGGCGTGCCGACGTTCGAGCTGGACGGCGAGCTCTTCTGGGGGAATGACCGGCTCGACCATCTCGCCGCCCGCCTGGACGGCGGGCTTCCGGACCTCTCCGCACGCGCTTCGATCCTCGAGAACCGGCCTCGAGGCTCGGACCGCCCCGGAGCACCGATCCTTGGCGAGGTGCGTGGAGGCTGAGCTGCTCGACGCCCGGAAGACCGATGCCGCACGGGAGTTCGAGGCCGCCTTCGGCCGCCCTCTCGAGGCGGTCGCATGGGCCCCCGGGCGGGTCAACCTGATCGGCGAGCACACCGACTACAACGACGGCCTGGTGCTTCCCGCCGCGCTGGAGCGTGGCATAGTGGTCGCCGCCGCGGCGCGCCGGGACGGCGTCGTGCGGGCGTTGTCGTCGCGCTACGGCGGTCCGATCGAGGTCGGCCGCACCCTCGGTGGAACGCGCACCGTCGAGCTCCCGCCATGGGCCGCGTACGTCCGTGCCGTCGCACGCGAGATCGTCGGCGCAGCCCCGTCGGGGCCCGGCGCCGACCTGTGGATCGGCGGGGACCTCCCCTCTGCCGCGGGGCTCTCCTCCTCGGCCGCACTCGTGGTCGCATGCGCGTTGGCCCTGGCGGAGGTGTCGGGCGTCGAGAGTCCCGCGCGGAACACGGTCGGGTTCGCTCAGATGGTGCGACTGGTCGAGCATCGCGCGGGCACGCTGTGCGGGATCATGGACCCGGTCGTGGTGCTGGAAGGCCGCCGCGGCTGCGCGCTCCGCATCGACTGCCGGTCCCTCGAGATCGCCGAGGTTCCGCTCCCCCCCGACACCCTTCTCGTCGTCTGCGACAGCGGGCTCGAGCGAGCGCTCGCGCAATCGGCGTACAACCAGCGGCGGGACGAGTGCGAGATCGCCCGCGGCGCGCTCGAACGGCTCTCCGGCCGCGCGATCCGGAGCCTGCGCGACGCCACGCGGGACGACCTGGCGGTGCTCGCCCGCGCGTCTCCCGGCGAGAGCTACCGCCGCGCGCGCCACGTCGTCGAGGAGAACTACCGCGTCGACCGGCTCGTCGACGCGCTCTGGCGCAACGACCGCGAGGCGGTGGGCCGCTTGATGGACGCCTCCCACGAGAGCCTGCGCAACGACTTCGAGGTCTCGACCCCCGAGCTCGACGCGCTCGTCGAGGACGCCCGCGGTGCTCCGGGCTGCTGGGGGACGCGCATGACGGGCGCCGGATTCGGAGGCTCCACCGTGAGCCTGGTCGATCGGGACGCCGCCCCCGCCTTCATGGAGCGGATGGAGCAATCCTTCCGCGCCCGCTACTCCCGCTCGCCGCGGCCGTTCGCCTCCCCCGCCGGAATCGGCGCCCGCCTGCTCCAGTAGAGATAGGCGGGAACGCCGGCCAGCAGCAGCACCGCGCCGACGACCGAGCGCACGGGGTTCGACGCCACCACGCTCGCGACCACTCCGACCGCCACGATCGCGAACAGGATCGGCAGCAAGGGATACAGGGGCGCTCGGAATCCGCCGGGCGGGCGGGAGGCGAGCGGCACGCGGCGCCGGAAGACGAGCACCGAGGCGACCGTGAGGCCGAAGAAGATCCAGTCCGCGAACACGACCGTGTCGACGAGCGCCGCGTAGGTGCCTGTCAGGGCGAGCGCGATCGACCACGCCGCCTGGAGGACGATCGCGAGCGAAGGCGTGCGGAATCGCGGGTGGAGCCGCGCGACGCCCGCGAAGAAGAGCCCGTCCGCCGCCATCGCGTAGTAGACGCGGGTCGGCGCCAGAACGGCCAGGTCGAGAAAGCCGAAGGTCGAGATCGCGATCGCCGCGGCGACGAACCGGTCGCCGGCGGGTCCCAGGAGCCGGCCCGCGGTGTCCGAGGCCGGCGTGCGGGTGGCGGCGAGCCCCTCGAGTCCCAGCGCGCGCAGGTACACCACGTTGACGAGCACGTAGACGGCCGCGACGAGGAGCGTCCCGGCGAGGAGGCTCCGTGGCAGGTTCCGCCGCGGATCGGCGATCTCCTCGGCGATGTAGTTCGCATTCTGCCAGCCGCCGTAGGAGAAGAGGATCGGGATCAAGGCTGCCCCGAAGAGGATCGGCAGGGCCCCGGTTCCGGCGTTGGCTGCGGCGGCCGCATCGCCGGCGCCGGCGGCTCCCACACTCGCCAGCCCGGCCCCCGCATCCGGCGCAGCCGGTACGATCAGAAATCCGGCCCCGATGAGGACCGCGAGCGCCGCGACCTTGAGGACGACGAAGACGTTGAGGACGCGGCTTCCGGGCTTGACTCCCAGGTAGTTGATCGCCGATACGGCGACGATGGCGCCGATCGCCAGCGGCAGCGCCGAGGCGCCATCCCGGCCGACGAGTCGGAGCGCGTACTCGGCGAACGTGATCGCGACGGCCGCGATGGCCCCGCACTCGATCAGGAGGAGCAGCGCCCAGCCGTAGAGGAATCCGACCAGCGGGTGGTACCCGTCCCGCAGGTAGACGTACTGGCCCCCGGCTTTCGGGAAGAGCGATCCCAGCTCCGCGTACGCCAAGGCACCCGCCAGCGCGATGGCGCCTCCGGCGACCCACGCAGCCAGCACCCATCCGCTCGACGGCAGCCGTTGCGCCACGATGTAGGGATTGATGAAGATGCCGGCGCCGATGATGCCTCCGACGACGACCATGGTCGCATCGAAAGGGCCCAGCGCGCGCCTGAAGTCCGGGGACGTCGACACGCCGCAAGATAAACGGGCGCGACGAAAAGCGAGCCGGTGGGGAGGACAAAAAAAGGCCCGGGAGACTCTTCGCGGCGGTGGATCAATCCGCCCCGCTCCCGGGCCCGGTGTCCTGATGGGATTCCGCGCGGCAACCCCGCGTGGAACCTGCGAAGTCACCTAGCGGTCAGGCACCTCACGTTTGATCCTGGGTTTACTCGGAATGATAGGACCACCTCCTTTCTCGTGTGCGGGGAGAATATCCGACGGAGGCACGCCGCGCAACAGGTAGCTCCCCACGGTCGCTGACAGGCCGCCTCAAAGGCCGATCGCAGCTCCGGCCGAGAGCTCGAACGCGTGGAGGGTCGTATCGTCCAGGCAGAACTCCTGGCAGAAACGGACGTGATCTCGAAGATCGACGCGTAAGCCCAGCGCCTCCCGGAGATTCCAGACGACTCCGCCGCCGACGCCCAGCTCGATCTCGGTCTCCGTCACGTCATCTTCCAGATCCTCACCGAAAAACTCGGGATCGAAGGTGACCCTCACGAACCCCGGCGCCACGGTCAGGAAAGGCCTCCATGCGGCGCCCGGAAGCGCGGTCCAGCGGACACCAAGCCCCAGGTGGTGGAACGTATACTTGTCCTCCGAGATCACGCCCAGCGGCTCCTCGATCGTCGGCACGCTGAACTCGACATCGGTTCTGGACCAGCCATAGGAGAGCTCCGCGGCCCATCCGCGGCGAACAGGAACGGAGACACGCACGCCCACGATCGGGCCGTCGTCGACCTCGGTATCGACCGCTGGAGTCTCGACGATCAGGAAGCGGTCATCATCCGAGAAGGTCGCGCCGATATACGGACTCAACGCAACGCGATCCTGCGCCTCGACTGGTGAAGCCCGCCAGAAGAGTGGGAGGGTCAGTCCCAGGGCTGGGAGGCAGAGCCGGAGCGTCCTCCGGCTGATGGCGATGGGCCTCAGATCCGCCTCGCGAAGGCGTCGAGGTCGAGCGTCCAGACACGCTCCCCGCAGAAGCGGGTCCCCTCGGGGCACACCGGCCGCTGCGACGCGGCGTGGCGGATGGTGCAGGGCGGACCGAGCCAGCGGCCGATCCGCGGGTTCACCTCACGCACGGCGAGGGCCTCCTCGAGCGAGGCCTGCCAGATCTCCTCCTGCGCGTTCCAGCAGAGCCGCATCGAATGCTTGTGCCAGAGGTTGAGGAGGTCCGCCGACTCGGTGAAGCGGATCGCGACCGCGTTGGGCAGCAGGTACTCGGCGAACTCGCTCGGAGCGCCGGCGGCGCGCACCGCGGCAACGTCCTCCCACGTCCGCTCCATGCTCTCCACATAGCGGCGCCCCGCGGCCTCGTCCTCGAGCACGAGGCGCGGCGTCACGTAGTCGGGCTCGCTCCCGACGTGCGCGGTCAGCGCCGGGCGCGAGGCCGGCGTCATCCGGTGGCGCTGGTCCTGCGAGTCGGCGGCGTGGGAGAGGCGCTTCTTGAACGTGTAGTGGGGATGGTAGAGAGCGCGCGAGAGCTTGTCGTGGGTCGTCAGGTTCAGCGCCTCGCCGAGGACCGGGTTCGAGCCGGGGTCGAGCGCCAGCGCGATCGCCTCATCGTCGCCCAGCGTTTCGCGGGGCGCGCCCAGCACCTCGCGGACGGCGTCGGCCAGGACTTCCTCGTTCCGCGCGCCCCAGTCGACGAGCCTCGACGTTCGGCCCGCCAGGTCCGCGTCGAACTCCGCCCGGAACACGCGGGCGCGCTCCGGCCCGCCGTCGCCGTTCAGGCCCGCCAGGAAGCGCCACTCGGCCGTCGCCTCGACCGGCAACGGGTCCTCCAGGATCGTGGCGTACGCGGGATCGTGGGCGAGCAGCTCCTCGACCATCCGGCCGACCACGATCCGCGTCTCGGTGGGGGCATCCACCTGCTCGCAGAGCCGCGCGTACCGGAGCAGCGTGATCGCGCTCACCGTGTGGTACAGATACGCGAAGGTGGCGACCGGCAGCGCGTAGCGCGCCACCTCCTGCGCGCGCTTGCCGATCTCCTTCGCGTACCGATCGGCGTGTGCGCGGCGGCCCGGGAAGCGCTCGAAGTAGGCGTCGGCCGTGACCGGTGTCAGGAGGCGGATCAGCTCCCGATAGTCCTCCATCTGCCGTTCGACAGCCGCCCGGTATCGCGCCAGCGCCTCGCCCTCCAGCGGTGGCACCGCCACGTTGCCGGGTTTCACCTCGACGTAGCGCTGGCTCACCTGCTCGGAGTTGTAGAACGGGTGGCTATGGAGGAAGGCCCAGAGGAAGTGGCGGCTCACGTTCGAGAGCGCGAACTGGAACTGCGCATGCTGGAGAGTCGTGTGGTGCCCCGCCATGTAGAGGCTCTTCGCGAGGTCGGTCCAGCGCTCGTTCAGCTCGACGTCGCCGATCACGCCCTTGGAGCTGTAGCAGGTGCGAGCCGTAGCGAGGAAGTTGGCGAACGGCGCTTCGAATGCGCGCGTCAGCCGCACCTCGGGGGGCGCGGAGAGGAAGGCCTGCGGCGGAGCGGAAACCGGCATCGTCCTCGCCGAACGCGATGCGATCTCAGGCAACCGGCTCTCCCGGCCCCAGGTCTACATCGTACTTCCTGCCGCGGAGCTTCCCGTCGACGGAGAGCGGTCCGGGACCGAGGAGGATCACTCCCAGGAGCAGGACGATGAGGGCCAGGACGTACTCGTACCCGCGGGCCATCGGATCGCCGAAGTGGTAGACGTCGAAGCCGTGCGGGAGGTGCACCTTGATCCCCGCCACGAGCATCTCCGCGGCGAAGAGTGCAGCCAGGATCCGGGTCAGGAACCCCGCGACGAGGAGAATCCCGCCGAAGAACTCGAAGATCGCGATGGGGATCGCCATCCAGCCCGGGAATCCCATGCCCGCGAACGCCTGGGAGGTGGCCTCGAGGTTCATGATCTTGGGATAGCCGTGAACGATGAACACGATCCCGCAGAACACGCGGCCGAGCGTCGCTACCCACGCTACTCGACTCATCGAGCTCCCTCCCCGAGCACATGGTCGGTTCTCCGGGCTCGCCCGATCATCCCATCGACGGACAGCGGACCCGGCCCGAGCAGCACGACGGCCAGCAGCAGGATGATGAGCGCCAGGTTGTACTCGTAGCCGCCAGCGAACACGTCCCAGCCGGCCCGGAAGTGGACGAAGGTCATCGCCCCCAGCATCTCGAGGATGAACAGCGCACTGACGATGCGGGTCCCCAGACCCACCACCAGGAGCATTCCTCCGAAGAATTCGAGGATCGCGATCGGAACCGCGACCCAGCCCGGGATCCCGAAGTTCTCGGAGAAGAAGGTCGAGGTGCCCGAGAGATTCATGATCTTGGGATCTCCGTGCACGATGAATACGATGCCGCAGAACACGCGGCTCAGCGTGGCGATCCAGTGTGCCCGAGTCATCGAGCTCTCCTGGCGGCGGGAAAACCTGCAGGCGCAGCGCGTCGGTGCACGAGCGGGTTCACATCCAAGATCGCGATGCGGATCGCCAGGGTCAAACGCCCGGTGTTCCCGCCCCCTCGCGCGCCGCGCTCAGACGCCGAGCGCTTCGAGAGCGGCGGCCGCGGCGCGTGCCGCCACTCCCGGGGGACCCACGGCGGCACGGACGCCGGCCAGGCCCTCGACCACGCCTGCCCGGGCATCGGGATCGGCGAGCCAGGTGATCACGGGCGCGGCGAGCTCGGCCGGATCGAGCCGCTGGACGAACTCGGGAACGACGGTCGCTCCGGCGATCAGGTTGGGGAGCGCGATCCAGTCGGTGTCGACGAGGAGCCGCGCCGCCGCGTAGGTCGCGCGCGAGGACCGGTAGGCGACCACGTGCGGGACCCCGAGGAGCGCGAGCTCGAGCGACGCGGTTCCGCTCGTCGCGAGCGCGGCTGCGGCGTGGCCCAGGGCCTCGAGCCGGTTCTCGGCGACGAGCGTGACCGGCGGCCCCTCCGCGAGCGCG
>DASRVB010000180.1:0-10959 GCA_035687725.1 Gemmatimonadota bacterium | reverse complement strand
CGACGAGGTGAGCGCCGATCCCGTCAGGGCGTTGGCCGAGGCATTCGAGGCGGCGCTCGTCGCGGCGGACGGCAAGCGCGTCCCCACCGGGCGCGACTTCGATCCCGCCACGGGGGCCCCGAAGTCCGAGGACCTCCTCCTCCTCGACGAGGCCGGCGCCGCGGCGTTGGCCCAGCGTCTCGAGGGCGCCGGCTTCCGGGTCACCGAGGTCAAGGAGAAGCCCTACACCTCGCGGCCCGCGCCGCCCTTCACGACCAGCACGCTCCAGCAGGAGGCGAACCGCAAGCTCGGATTCTCCGCGCGGCGGACGATGCGTATCGCCCAGAGCCTCTACGAGAACGGGCACATCACGTACATGCGGACCGACTCCACCAACCTGGCCCAGGTCGCCGTCGAAGCCGCGCGCGACCTGGTGCGGGCCGAGTACGGCGACGCGTATCTGCCCGCCCAGCCGCGGGCCTACCAGTCGAAGGTCAAGAACGCCCAGGAGGCCCACGAGGCGATCCGCCCCGCCGGCCATCCGTTCGAGCTGCCGGAGGCGCTCCAGGGCGAGCTCTCGGCGGAGGAGTTCCGGCTCTTCGAGCTGATCTGGAAGCGCACGGTGGCGAGCCAGATGTCGGACGCGCGCGGCCGGCGCATGACGATCACGATCGAAGGCGGAGGGGCGACGTTCGAGGTGCGCGGAAAGACGATCGACTTCCCCGGCTACCTGCGGGCGTACGTGGAGGGGAGCGACGACCCCGACGCCGAGCTGGCGGACCAGGAGACGCTGCTGCCGCCGGTCCGGGAGGGTCAGCCGCTCGAGTGTCTCGCGCTGGAAGTGAAGGGCCATACGACCCAGCCGCCGGCGCGCTACACCGAGGCCTCGCTCGTCCAGGCCCTCGAGCAACTCGGCATCGGAAGGCCCAGCACGTACGCCTCGATCCTGGAGACGATCCAGGAGCGCGAGTACGTGTTCAAGAAGGGCAACGCGCTGGTGCCGACGTGGGTCGCGATCTCGGTGGTGCGGCTCCTCGAGCGACACCTCCCGGGGCTCGTCGACTACGAGTTCACGGCCGGGATGGAGGACGAGCTGGACGCCATCAGCCGCGGCGAGCTCGGCCACGTCGAGTACCTGCGCCGTTTCTACTTCGGAAACGGCGACACCGGGCTCAAGGAGCTGCTCGAGAACAAGGTCGACGAGGTCGACGCGCGCGACGTGTGCACGATCGCGATCGGCACGCCCGAGGGAGAGGAGGAGCCGGTGGTCGTGCGGGTCGGACGCTACGGCCCGTATCTGCAGCAGGGAGAGGAGCGGCGGGCGTCGCTGCCCGAGGATCTGCCGCCGGACGAGCTGACCCTCGAGCTGGCGTCCGAGCTCCTGCGGCAGGGCGAGCTGGCCGAGGAGCCGCTCGGGGCCCATCCCGAGACGGGCCAGCCCGTCTACATCAAGACCGGCCGCTACGGACCCTACGTGCAGCTCGGGGAGGTGGAGGACGGCGACGGCAAGCCGAAGCGTACCTCGCTCCTTCCCGGGATGGATCCCGAGACCCTCGACCTGGCGACCGCCGTGCGCCTGCTGTCGCTCCCGCGCGAGCTGGGGCGCGACTCCCAGACGGGCGAGCCGGTCGAGGCCCACGTCGGCCGCTACGGGCAGTACGTCAAGCGCGGCAAGGACACGCGCTCGCTGCCGCCCGACCTCTCGTCGCTGGACGTGACGCTCGAGCAGGCTCTCGCGCTCCTCGCCCAGCCGAAGCGCCGGGCCGGAACCGGGCGCGCGGAGCCGATCAGGACCTTCGACCCCTCGCCCGTGACCGGAGCGCCGATCGAGCTCCGCGAGGGGCGCTACGGACCCTACGTCGCCGACGGGCAGACCAATGCCTCGATCCCCAAGGGCGTGGCGCTCGACGACGTGACGTTCGACATGGCCGTCTCGCTCCTCGCGGAGCGCGCAGCGCGCGGACCCGCGCAGGGCGGGCGCCGCTCGCGCGGCAAGCCGGGAGGCAAGGCGCCGCGCAAGAAGGCGTCGCGAAAGACGGCGTCTCGGAAGAAAACGTCGCGCAAGAAAACGCCGCGAAAGAAGGCGTCGCGAAAGAGCGCCTCATCCGGCAGCGCGCCCGAGCGCGGGCGGGAGATCGGGGAAGGGCCGGCGGAGGGCTCGTGAGCGGCGTCACGATCGTCGGCGGCGGCCTAGCCGGCTGCGAGGCGGCGCTCCAGTGCGCGCGGCTCGGCGTGCCGTCGGTCCTCTACGAGATGCGTCCCGTCACGGCCACGCCCGCTCACCGGACCGACCGGCTCGCCGAGCTCGTCTGCTCGAACTCGTTCAAGTCGATGGACGTCGAGAACGCGCACGGGCTGCTGAAGGCCGAGCTCGAGCGGCTCGGCTGCCGGCTCCTCGAGATCGCGAAGGAGTCGCGCATCCCCGCGGGTTCGGCGCTCGGCGTCGACCGCGAGCGCTTCGCGAAGCTGGTGACCGAGGCGGTCCTGGCGGAGCCCGCCATCACGATCGAGCGCGAGGAGCGCGAGGAGCTGGTTCCCGGAGAGGTGACGATCGTCGCCACCGGGCCGCTCACGTCGGACGCCCTGGCGCATCGGATCGAGGACATCCTGGGCGCGGGAAACCTCGCCTTCTACGACGCGATCAGCCCGATCGTCTCGCGCGAGTCGCTCGTCGAGGGAGAGTTCTGGGCCGCCTCTCGATACGGCAAGGGAGGCGACGACTACCTCAACTGCCCGCTCGACGCCGCCGGGTACGAGGCGTTCGTCGACGGACTCCTCTCTGCCGAGCTCTATCCGCTCAAGGACTTCGAGCGGGATGCGATGTTCTTCGAGGGATGCCTGCCGATCGAGGAGATGGCGCGACGCGGCCGCGAGACCCTGCGCTTCGGGCCGCTGAAGCCCGTAGGCCTTGCCGATCCGCGCACCGGCAGAGAACCGCGCGCGGTGCTCCAGCTCCGCCGGGAGAACGCCGACGGCACGATGTTCAACCTGGTGGGCTGTCAGACCCGCATGCGCTACGGCGACCAGAAGCGCGTGTTCGGAATCGTGCCGGCGCTCGCGCGGGCCGAGTACCTTCGACACGGCCAGGTGCACCGCAACACGTTCCTCCAGCACTCGGTCGCGCTCGACCCGTACGGCCGCCCGAAGGGCGACGCGTGGCCGGGCCTGTTCTTCGCGGGCCAGCTTACGGGGGTCGAGGGGTACGTCGAGTCGATCATGAGCGGGCTCCTGGCCGGCTGGAACGCGGTCCGCATCCTCGACGGCGAGCAACCCGAGCTGCCGCCGCGGGAGACGATGATCGGAGGACTCTACGCGTACCTGCGCGAGGCCGACCCGGAGCGGTTCCAGCCCATGAACGCGAACTTTGGCCTCGTGCCGCCGGCCGAGCGCGGGATTCGGGGAAAGCGCGAACGCCGGGCGGCGCAGAGCGCCCGCGCGCTGGCCGCCATCGAGGCCTGGGCCGGGGCACGAGAGCCGGGCGCGGCCAGGGTCGGGACGCGGTGACCGGTAGCCGGCGAGTCTCCATCAACGTTCCGCTCGAGGCCCGCGTTGCGGACTTCCTCGAGTATCTCCGGACCGTGCGCCGGTACAGCCCGAACACCATCGATGGCTACGGGCGCGATCTTGCCCGCTGGAGCGAGTTCTGCGCGGATCATTTCGGCACGACGGCGCCCGATCTCGACGCGGTCACGTCCGAGGACGTCCGCGCCTACCTCGCGTGGGGCGTGCGACAGGGACTCGAGAAGCGCACGGTCGCGAGGCGGCTGGCGTCCCTGCGCGGGTTCTTCCGGCACGCCTGCCGCGAAGGGTGGGCAGGGCGGAACCCCGCCCAGGCCGTGGTCGTGCCGAAGCGCGGCAGGAAGCTCCCGGCGGTCATCCGCGCCGAGCCGCTCCAGGGCCTGCTCGACGGCGCCCGGGAGAAGGAGGGGTTCTACGCCCGCCGCGAGGCGGCGCTCCTCGAGGTGGCCTACGGCGGCGGCCTGCGGGTAGGGGAGATCGCGGGCCTGTCGTGGGGGGATGTCGACGCCACCGGCTCCGCGCGCGTAGTCGGCAAGGGCGACAAGGAGCGCCGCGTTCCGCTGGGTCAAGCCGCTGGGGAGGCGTTGCGCGGCTGGCGTGCCGAGCTCGCCGCGGCCGGCGTCGCTGCCGGGGACGGGGCGGTCTTCACGAACCGTACCGGGCGGCGGCTGACCGTGCGCCAGGTCCAGCGCGTGATCACACGCGCGCTGACCACGGCCGCCGAGAGGGAGGGCGTCAGCCCCCACACGCTGCGTCACTCCTTCGCCACCCATCTGCTCGACCGCGGGGCCGACCTCATGGCGGTCAAGGAGCTCCTGGGGCACGAGTCGCTTTCCACCACGCAGCTCTACACGCATCTTTCGCGCGAGCGGCTCAAGGCCGCGTACGAGGTCGCCCACCCGCATGCCTGATTCTCCAGACGGAGCCCGATGACGCAGCACAGGATCCAGGCCACCACGATCTGCTCGGTCCGCAGGGAGGGCGCAGTCGCCCTCGGAGGAGACGGCCAGGTCACGCTCGGCGACACGGTGATGAAGGGGCGCGCGGTCAAGGTCCGCCAGATGCACGACGGCCGGGTCATCGCCGGCTTCGCGGGCTCGGCGGCCGACGCGCTGACGCTGTTCGAGAAGTTCGAAGAGAAGATCCAGCGCTGGCCGACGAATCTGGCCCGCGCCGCGGTCGAGCTGGCCAAGGAATGGCGCTCCGACAAGATCCTGCGCCACCTCGAAGCGATGCTGGCGGTCGCCGACAAGCAGACGAGTCTGCTCGTCTCGGGGAACGGTGAGGTGATCGAGCCCGACGACGGCATCCTCGCGATCGGCTCCGGCGGGCCCTATGCGCTGGCCGCCGCGCGGGCGCTGAGGGACGCTACCGACCTCGGGGCGCGCGAGATCGTCGAGCGCTCGCTGACGATCGCGGGCGAGATCTGCATCCATACCAACACCCACCTCAGCATCCTCGAGCTGAAGACGGATTGATCCTCGTCACGGGCGCGACGGGGTTCGTCGGATCGCATCTGGTCGACTCGCTGGGCGGCGTGGAGCCGCTGCGGGCTCTCGCGCGTCAGGGAGCGGACGCCTCGGCGCTGGAGGCGGCGGGGATCGAGATCGTGCGCGGCGACCTTCGGGACGCGGACGCGGCCCGCCGCGCAGTCGAAGGGTGCCGGGTGGTCCACCACCTCGCTGCCCTGACCTCTCACGGCGGCGCTTCCGCGCGGGACATGTTCGAGACGAACGTCGAGGGGACGGTGCAGCTCGCGGAGGCGGCGCTCGCCTCGGGCGTGGAGCGGTTCGTCTTCGCGAGCGCCGTCAAGGTGTACGGGGTCTCCCGCCGGGGGACGATCGACGAGCACACCCCGCGGGATCCGGTCTCGCCCTACGCCCTGTCCAAGGCGCGCGCCGAGGACCTGCTCTTCCGGCTCGCAGAGGAGCGGAGCCTGCCGCTCGTCGTGGCGCGCCTCGGCGGCATGCTCGGGGCCGGCGCGGTCGGCTGGCTGGGGCTCTTCCGCAGCGTCGCCGACGGCAGCTTCCGCATGCTCGGGAGCGGCCGCGGCCGCTATCCGGCGGCGGACGTGGACGACGTCGTGGCGGGAATCCGGCGCTCGGGCGAGGTGCCCGGGATCGAGGGCCGTGTCTACAACCTGACCGGTCCGCCCGTCACGCTGGCCGAGCTCGTCGACGCCATCGCCGACGAGGTCGGCGCCCCGCCCCGGCGGCGCCCACTCCCGGCCGCGCCGCTTCACGCCTACAGGATCCTCCAGCGGGCCGCGCTCGCGCTCACCGGTCGCTCGCTCCCGCGGTTCAGCCGCGTCGAGCTCTTCCTCGGCGACCGCGCGTTCGACATCTCGCGCGCCAGGCGCGATCTCGGCTACGATCCGAAGACCGATCTGCGGGCGTCCGTGGCGCGCACGGCGAGGTGGTTCCGCGAGCGGGAGCTGCTTCCGGCGCCGCGCGAAGGGCCCGGCTATATTCGCCTCCCATGAATACTCCCATCGACACCACCACCGAGCTGACCGATCAAGCGCCCCCCGTTCCGGAAGAGCTGGCCCCCGAAGAGGATCCGTACGAGTCCCTGACGCCGCGGCAGATCGTGGCGGAGCTGGACAAGTACATCGTGGGTCAGCACGAGGCGAAGCGCGCGGTGGCGATCGCGCTCCGGAACCGCTGGCGGCGCCTCCGCGTCGAGGAGGAGCTCCGCGAGGAGATCCTGCCCAACAACATCATCATGATCGGACCCACCGGGGTGGGGAAGACCGAGATCTCGCGCCGGCTCGCGCGGCTTTCCGACGCGCCCTTCATCAAGGTCGAGGCGTCGAAGTTCACCGAGGTCGGCTACGTCGGGCGCGACGTGGAGTCGATGATCCGGGATCTCATGGAGATCTCGGTCAACATGGTGCGACAGGAGTGGGAGGACGAGGTCTACGATCAGGCCGAGCAGCAGGTCGAGGACCGGTTGCTGGACCTGCTCCTCCCGCCGCTCAAGACCGACGAGGCCAGCGGCGCGATGCGCCGCTACCTGGTCGACAAGCTGGGCGTCGTCGAGGCCGCCCCCGAGGAGCCCGCGACGACCGCGAGCGCGCAGGCCCAGCGCGAGCGGTCGCGCGAGAAGCTGCGAAAGCTCCTGGCCGACGGGAAGCTCGAGGACCGCAAGGTCGAGGTCGAGACCAGCCAGACGCGGATGCCCTTCATCGAGGTGCTCTCCCCGATGGGACTCGAGGACATGGACATCAACATGTCCGAGATGCTCGAGGACATGCTCCCCAAGCGGAAGAAGCGGCGCCAGGTCACGGTCTCGGAGGCGCGGCGGATCCTGCTCCAGGAGGAGCTCAACAAGCTCGTCGATATGGACGAGGTCGTGAACGAGGCGGTCTACCGGACCGAGAACTCGGGCATCGTCTTCCTCGACGAGATCGACAAGATCGCCGGCGAGAAGGTGACGGGCGGCCCCGACGTGTCGCGCGAAGGGGTCCAGCGGGACCTGCTGCCCGTGGTCGAGGGCTCCAACGTCCAGACCAAGTACGGGCTCGTCCGCACCGATCACATCCTGTTCATCGCCGCGGGCGCGTTCCACGTCTCCAAGCCCTCCGACCTGATCCCCGAGATCCAGGGGCGCTTCCCGATCCGGGTCGAGCTGCGGAGCCTGACCGCCGAGGACTTCGAGCGCATCCTGACCGAGCCGCGGAACGCCCTCACGCTGCAGTACCAGGCGCTGCTCGAGGCCGAGGGCGTGAAGCTGAGCTTCACCAAAGACTCGGTCCGCGAGATCGCGCGCACGGCCGCGGAGGTGAACGACGCGATGGAGAACATCGGCGCGCGGCGGCTGCACACCATCATGACGCGTCTGCTGGACGACATCCTCTTCGACGTGCCCGACGTCGATCGCGGAGAGGTCGTGCTGGACGCGGGCGACGTGCGAGACCGCCTGCAGGACGTCGTCCAGAACACCGATCTGCGGAAATACATCCTCTGACCGA
The DNA here is from genome assembly GCA_035687725.1 of Gemmatimonadota bacterium. Classification (GTDB taxonomy): domain Bacteria; phylum Gemmatimonadota; class Gemmatimonadetes; order JACCXV01; family JAHWKZ01; genus JAICNR01. The sequence goes on along the minus strand of DASRVB010000180.1, from coordinate 3,488 downwards.
GACCCTCAAGCGGACCGCGCTCACGCACGTGCACGAGGAGCTGGGCGCGAAGATGGTGCCCTTCGCGGGCTTCCTCATGCCGGTCCAGTACGCATCCATGACGCAGGAGCACCACGCCGTCCGCCAGCGCGTGGGCGTGTTCGACATCAGCCACATGGGCGAGTTCCTGCTGGAGGGGCCGCGCGCCTTGGAGGCGATCCAGCGGGTCACGGTGAACGACGCCTCCACGCTGGTCGTGGATCAGGCGCAGTACTCGGCGATGGTGAACGAGGAAGGCGGAATCATCGACGATTGCGTGGTCTACCGCCTGGCGGACGAGCGCTGGATGATGGTCGTCAACGCGAGCAACATCGACAAGGACCTCGCGCAGGTCCGCGCGCACCTGCCGGGCGACGGAGTCGATCTGCGGGACGAGTCCGACCGCATCACGCTCCTCGCCGTCCAGGGACCGCGGGCCGCCGAGACGATCGCCGCTCTGTCCGACGTGCCGCTCGACGACCTCGCCTTCTACTGGAAGCGCGACGGCCGGATCGCCGGCGTCGAGACGATCGTGAGCCGCACGGGCTACACCGGCGAGGACGGGTTCGAGCTCTACTTCGAGCGCGAGGCGTCCGAGCGCGTATGGGCGGCGGTCATGGACGCCGGCGCGGAGCGCGGGATCGAGCCCTGTGGTCTCGGCGCGCGCGACACGCTCCGGCTCGAGATGAAGTACGCCCTCTACGGCAACGACATCGACGAGACCACCAACCCCTACGAGGGCGGCCTGGGGTGGATCGTCAAGCTCGACAAGGGCGAGTTCACGGGCCGGGAGGCCCTGGCGCGGATCGCCGAGGCGGGTCCCGCGCGCCGCCTCGTCGGGTTCCGGCTGGACGAGCGCGGGATCCCGCGCGCACACTACCCGGTCCTCCTGGACGGCGACCCAGTCTCCGAGGTGCGAAGCGGCGCGATGAGCCCCTCTCTCGGCTACGGGATCGGCACCTGCTATCTCCCCGAGGGGCGCACCAAGGCCGGCACGCCGCTGGCGGTCGAGGTCCGCGGCCGCCCGCTTCGGGGCGAGGTCGCCAAGACCCCCTTCTACACCCAGGGATCGATCCGCCGCTGACCGGCGCTTCGTGAGCACGTCGCCGCTCGTGATCTTCGGGATCGACGCGGGCGATCCCGGGTTCCTCACGCGATGGGCCCGAGCAGGAGACCTGCCCCACCTCGCGCGGATCATGGAGCGCGGCTCCTGGGGCCTGACGGGAGGCGCGGAGCTCGTCAGCGAGCACGGCGTGTGGGTCTCGATCTTCAGCGGAATCTCCCGGCGGGACCACGGCTACTTCTACTTCCGCCAGCTGCGGCCGGGCACGTACGACCTCGAAACCGTCACCGGCCTCGACATCGACGCCCCGCCCTTCTGGGTGCAGGACCGGCCCGACGGGCGCCGTGCGACGGTCGTCGACATCCCCGACTACGACGTCGTCCCCGGGCTCACCGGCATCCAGCTCTGCCACTGGGCGACCCACAACAACTGGGACCCCGACCACTTCGTGACCGCGGCGGAGCCCGGCGAGGTCCTGGACGAGGTCGCGCGCCGGTTCGCGCCCCGCATGGTCACCGTCGAGAACCACGACGCCACCGTCGAGGACGATCTCGGAATCCTGGAGGAGCTGCTGGCGCGCGTGGCGCGGAAAGGGGCCGCGTGCCGCTACCTCCTCGCGCGCGACCGCTGGGACCTGTTCGCGAGCGTGTTCGCGGAGTCGCACACGGCGAACCACCAGTTCTGGAGGTACCGGCCGGAGCTGAATGGAGGCGCATCGGTACACCCGCGGCTCTCCGAGGCGATCCGCGAGGTCTATCGCGCGATCGACCGCGAGCTCGGGCTCATTGTCGACGTGCTGCCGTCCGAAGCGAGGGTGTTCGTCGTGTCGTCGGTGGGGATGGAGGACGACTTCCCGATCACGGGGCTGATCGAGGCGTTCTGCCGCCGGTTCGGCTACCAGGCCTCGCCGCAGGCGACCGGATCGCGACCTGCTCGGCGGCCGATCGACCTGGCGCGGAGGCTCGTGCCGCACGGGTGGAGGCTCGCGCTGAGCCGGAGGCTCTCGCGGGAGGCGCGCGAGCGGCTCCTCGCCGACCGCTTTCGGGTCTCGACGGACTGGAGGAACACGCGCGCCTTTGCGCTCCCGTCCGCGTACACCGGGTTCGTCCGCGTCAACCTGCGAGGGCGTGAGCCCGACGGGATCGTCGCGCCGGGCGCCGAGTACGCGGCCGTGCTGGATCGACTGGAGGCCGACCTGGCGACCCTCGTGGACCCCGCATCCCGCTCGCCCGCCGTGACGCGTACGACCCGCACGATCGACGCCTTCGGCTGCCCGCCCCACCCGACGCTCCCGGACATCTGAGTCGACTGGCTCCCCGGGCGGTTCCTCGACCGGGTCACGTTCCCGAGCGGCGAGCTGATCCAGGAGCGGCCCGACTTCTTCCGCCGCAGCGACCATTCCGACCGCGGCTTCTTCGCGGCGGCGGGACCCGGGATTCCGCGGAACGGGGACATCGGCGCCGTCGACGTGCTCGACCTCGCGCCGACCTTCCAGTCGCTCCTCGGCCGTCCGCCGACCGCGCGCATGACGGGCGCGCCGATCCGATCGCTCCTGGCATGACGGCCCGCGTCCCCGTGGGGCTCCTCGGCTGCGGCCGCATCGCCCGCCTCTTCCATCTGCCGATCCTGGGGGCTCAGGCGGAGCTGGAGCTCCTGGCCGTCGCCGAGCCGGACGGCACCGGGCGGGACCTGGCGAGGGCCACCGCACCCGGGGCGACGATCCGCGAGGACTGGCGCGAGGTCGTCGCCGATCCTCGCATCGAGGCCCTGGTCGTCTGCCTCCCGTCCGGGATCCACGCCGACGCCGCCTGCGCCGGCTTCGCGGCGGGCAAGCACGTGTACCTCGAGAAGCCGGTCGCCACCACGCTCGAGGACGGCCGCCGCGTGCTGGACGCCTGGCGGGCGAGCGGCACGGTCGGAATGGTCGGGTTCGATCAGCGCTTCGCCGCGGCGATGACCGCGCTCAAGCGCGAGCTACAGGCGGGGAGGATCGGACCGCCGACCGGGGCGCGCCTCGCCATGGGAAGCGGGAGGCGCGACGCGCCGGAGTGGAAGCGGTCGCGGGCGACCGGCGGCGGCGTCCTCCTCGACCTGGGAAGCCACATGGTCGACCTCGCGCGCTTCGTGCTGGAAGACGAGGTGCGCGAGGTCCATGCATCGGTGGCGTCGGTCCTCTCGGACGACGACACGGTGTCGTTCACGATGACGCTCGCGAGCGGCGTCCTGGCTCAGGCATGGGTCACGCTGGCGGGCATCACCGAGAGCGGCTTCGAGGTCGTGGGCGAGCGCGGGATGCTCGTCGCCGACCGCTATGCGGGGACGCTCCGCCGCCTTCCGCCCGAGCCCCCGTGGAGCCGACCGCACCGTGCACGGGCGGGCCTGGCGCGGCTGGGGCGCGACGCCAAGG
>DASRVB010000179.1:0-4894 GCA_035687725.1 Gemmatimonadota bacterium | reverse complement strand
GGCGGGCGCGGTCGACGCCGCCCTCGAGTGCGCCCGCGAGACCGCGGACCTGCACGCCTTCCTGTCGCTTCGCGAGGAGCCGGCCCGAAGGGAAGCGGAAGCGGTTGACCGGCGGATCGCCGCGGGGGAAGCCAACCGGCTGCCGCTGGCCGGAGTGCCAGTCGCGGTCAAGGACAACATCGCGGTCGCGGGCGGGCCGACGACCTGCGGCTCGCGCCTCCTCGAGCCCTACGTCTCTCCCTTCGACGCGACCGCCATCGCCCGGCTCCGCAATGCCGGTGCCATCGTGATCGGGAAGACGAACCTCGACGAGTTCGCGATGGGCTCGTCCACGGAGAACTCTGCGTTCGGTCCGTCGCGAAACCCGCACGATCCGACCCGGGTGCCGGGTGGCTCGTCGGGTGGCTCGGTGGTCGCGGTCGCGGCCGACTGCGTGCCGGTCGCGCTGGGGAGCGAGACGGGAGGCTCGGTGCGTCAGCCGGCCGCCTTCTGCGGCACGGTCGGAGTCAAGCCGACGTACGGGCGGGTCTCCCGTTATGGGCTGGTCGCGTTCGGGTCGAGCCTGGATCAGATCGGCACGGTGGGAACGACGGTCGAGGACGCCGCGCTCGCGCTCTCCGTCATCGCGGGCTCGGATCCCCACGATGCGACGTCGGCGCCGGACCCGGTGGGCGATCTGAGCACGGGGCTCGACGACCTCGATCCCGCCAGCCTCCGGATCGGGTGGCCCGCCGAGTATTTCGGCGAAGGACTCGATCCGGCAATTTTCGCGGCGTGCGAGGCGGCGCGGGACGCGCTGGCGGCGGCGGGAGGGGAGATCGTGGACGTGTCGCTGCCCCACTCTCCCTACGGCATCGCCGTCTACTACACAGTCGCCATCGCCGAGGCGTCCTCGAACCTCGCCCGCTATGACGGCGTGCGGTACGGCTTCCGCGCACAGTCGAGCGAGTTGTCCTCGATGTACCTGAAGACCCGGGCCGCGTTCGGCGCGGAGCTCAAGCGGCGGATCATGCTCGGCACGTACGTTCTGTCGGCCGGCTATTATGAGGCGTTCTATGGAAAGGGAACGGCGGTCCGGGCGCGGATCCGCGCGGATTTCGAGGCGGCGTTCGAGCGGGTGGACGCGATCCTGACACCTACGACTCCCACCCCTGCCTTCCCGATCGGCGAGAAGGCCGAGGACCCGCTCGCCATGTATCTGAACGACATCTACACGGTCAGCGCGAACCTGGCGGGAATTCCCGCGATTTCGCTGCCCTGGGGTAGGACCCGGGCCCGGCCAGATCGGCCCGCGCTGCCGATCGGCATCCAGCTCATGGGGCCCGACTTCGCCGAGCGGCGGCTGTTCGAGATCGCGCGGTTCCTCGAACGGGAGGCGCCGGCGGCGTGAGCGCGAAGGCGAGAGAGCGGCGGCTCGCGGCGGTCTGGTTCGCCGACATCGTCGGCTTCACCGCCCTGGCGTCCCGCGACGAGGACGCGGCGCTCAAGCTGAAGGAGACCTTCCAGGCGATCACGAGGAAGGTCGTCCGGGAGCGGGGAGGGACCGTCGTCAAGTTCCTGGGCGACGGGGGAATGGCCGTCTTTCCGAGCGCCGACGCGGCCGTTCGCGCGGGGCTCGCCGTCCGCGAGGCGTTCGAGAGGCTCACCGCATCGGCAGGCAGGGACGCGAAGCTGCGGATCGGGATCCATCTCGGAGAGATCGTCTCCGAGCCCGACGGCGACGTGTATGGAGACGGCGTGAACACTGCCGCGCGGATCCAGGACGAGGCGGAGCCGGGTCAGGTCGTCGTGAGCGAGGACGTATGGCGCCAGATCCGGCAGCGGAGCGGCTACGAGTGTCAGTTGCTCGGCGAGCGGGCGCTCGAGGGACTGGAGGAGCCGGTTCGGATCTACGCGGTGGGAGGAGCGCCCGAGGAGGTCCACGCGGATCCAGTGGAGGTGCGCGACTCGCCGCGCCGTTCCCGGCGCGGACGCAGGATCGCTCTTGCCGGCGCGATCGCGACGGTCGTCGTCGCGATCGGCTGGTGGCTCTCGAGTCGCGAATGGGGGGGTCCGATGTCCGCCGAAGCTGCCCCTTCGATCGCGGTCCTCCCGTTCGCCGATCTCAGCCCCAGCGGAGATCAGGAGTACTTCGGCGACGGAATGACGGAAGAGCTCATCAACGCGCTGACGCGCATCGAAGGGCTCGAAGTCGTCTCCCGCACTTCCGCCTTCGTTTACAAGGGGAAAAATCTCGATGTACGGGAAATCGGTCGCCGGCTCGGGGTCGGCACGGTGATGGAGGGGAGCGTCCGGGTAGCCGGCGATCGCCTGCGGATCACCGCGCAGCTGATCGACGTGGATAACGGATATCACCTGTGGTCCGATACGTACGATCGGGAGATGGCCGACGTCTTCGCGATCCAGGAGGAGATCGCGCGCGCGATCGTCGCCGAGCTGGAGCCCGAGCTGGTTATGTCGGGCCGGATCGTGCCCCGACGGACCGGCGACCCGGAAGCGTACCGGCTCTACCTGCAAGGCCGGTTTCTCTGGAGTCAGCGCACCTACGAGTCGACGATAAGGGCGATGGACCTCTTCGAGGCCGCCATCCGCGCCGACACGACGTATGCGGTGGCCTACACCGGTCTGGCGGACTCCTACGAGTCGCTCCGGGGCCGCGGCTTCAGGACAGCGGCGGAGACACTCGAGAAGCAGAGGGCGGCGATTCACAGGGCACTGGAGCTCGATCCCCAGCTGTCCGAGGCGCACAAATCCCTCGCCAACCTGCACTTCAACCAGGACTGGGATTGGGACGCCGCCGGTCGAGCGTTCGAGCGGGCGGTGGAGCTCGATCCGCGCAATGCCGAGGCGGCGCACTCCTATTCGCACTACCTGACGGCCATGGGCCGAACCCGGGAGTCGCTGGAGGAAAGCCTGCGCGCTCTCGAGATCTCACCCTACGACGACGCGATCCGCTCGCATCTCGGCTGGCACTATCTGTTCGCACGCGATCCCGGCCGCGCGGCCGAGGCGATGGCCGGGAGGATGTCCGGATATCACGGCTTCCTGGCGCGGGCCTATCAGCTCCAGGGAAGGAACGCGGAGGCCCTCGTCCAGTGCGAACGGGCGATCGCGGAACGGGGGTCCGACGCTTTTCTGATGGGCTTCGTCGGCTTCGTCTACGCCGAGCTCGGTCACGAGCGCGAAGCGCTCGACGTGGCGCGCAGGCTGCAAACGATGGGGGATCAGACCAGCTACGACGTTGCGGTGATCCATGCCGGTCTGGGAGATACCGAGCGCGCCTTCGCCTTGCTGGAGCAAGCCTATGTGACGCGTTCCCCCCGCATGGTGTACCTGAAGGTCGATCCACGTCTCGACGATCTCCGGTCCGATCCGCGGTTCGATTCCCTGGTGCGCCAGATGCGGCTCTGATGGCGAACGAGATCGCTTGGTTCCTCGGGGCGCCCAAACCACGAACGAAAGGAACCAGGGCATGATTTCGAGGTTCTGCATGGCCATCGTCCTCCTCGCGCTCGCTGGTACTCCGCTGCGGGCTCAGACCGTCGTCCACGCCGACGGCGATTCGGCAGCGATGGCCGAGATCGCAGCCCTCGAATACCACCTGCTCGATCTCCTGACGCGGCGGGATCTGGAGGAGTACGGTACGTATCTCGCCGAGGATTACGTGCGCGTCAACGCGGGCGGACGCGTCGACTCGAAGGATAGCGTCCTGGCTCAGTTTCGTGCCGGCTCCGGCTCCCGCTCCGCCTCAGCGATTCCATCGGACTTGGATGTACGGATCTACGGCGACACGGCGATTCTCTCGTTCGTCCTCACGCTCGAGCGCGAGGGGGAGCTGCAGCAGCGCAACCGGCTCGTCAAGGTCTTCGTGCGGCGGGATAGCCGCTGGATCATGGTGCACAATCAGGGCACCACCCTCGAGTAACATGGGATACGAGCCAGTCATCGGCCTCGAGGTCCATGTCCAGCTATCGACAGCGAGCAAGATCTTCTGCGGCTGCTCGACCGCCTACGGGGCGCCGCCGAACACGCAGATCTGTCCGATCTGCCTCGGTTACCCGGGCTCGCTCCCGATGCTGAACGCCGGTGCGATCGAGCTCGCCGTCCGCGCGGCGATCGCCTTGGGATGCGAGGTGCATCCGCGCTCGGTCTTCGCGCGGAAGCACTACTTCTATCCCGATCTCCCGAAGGGATACCAGATCTCCCAGTACGATCGTCCGCTTGCCACCTGCGGCTCGCTCGAGATTCGCCTCGACGATGGCGGCCGCAAGACGGTGCGCATCACCCGCGTCCACCTCGAGGAGGACGCGGGGAAGTCCACGCACGCAGTCGACGGCACGCGGGTCGACTTCAACCGCTGCGGGACTCCGCTCATCGAGATCGTCTCCGAGCCCGATCTCGCGAACCCGCGCGAGGCGTACCTGTACCTGTCGACGCTCAAGCAGACGCTCGAGTACCTGGATGTGTCGGACTGCAACATGGAAGAGGGGAGCCTTCGCTGCGACGCCAACGTCTCGATCCGCCCGCGCGGCGAATCGGCACTGTCCACGAAGACCGAGGTCAAGAACGTCAACTCCTTCCGCTACGTGGAGGCCGCGCTCGCGTTCGAGATCGAGCGCCAGGCGAGGCTCGTGGAGCGGGGGGAGCGGGTCGTCCACGAGACGCTCCTGTGGGACTCGGCGAAAGGCGAAGCGCGGCCCATGCGCTCCAAGGAGATGTCCCACGACTACCGGTACTTCCCGGAGCCCGACCTGGAGCCTCTCGACGTCGAGCCCGCGCGTCTCTCCGCGATCCGCTCGGAGCTGCCGGAGGCGCCTGCCGCACGCGCCGCACGCCTCGAGGTAGAGTACGGCATTCCGGCCTACGACGCGGGCGTCCTCACGGGGACGCGCCC
>DASRVB010000178.1:0-14369 GCA_035687725.1 Gemmatimonadota bacterium | reverse complement strand
GCCGCGACTCCCCTTTTCAGGAGATCCGAGCGTGTCTCTCTGCCCGCTGAAGCCCTCTCTCGCCGTGTTCTGGCTCGCCCTCGCGACGAGCGCCCTGGCCCAGGAGCCGCGGCCGCCGGTGGCCAGGACCGAGGACATGCGGCTCGAGCTCCACGGGGACGTCCGGATCGACGAGTACTACTGGTTGCGGGAGCGCGAAAGCCCGGAGGTCATCTCGTACCTCGAGGCCGAGAACGCCTACACGGACGCGATGACCGCGCACCTGGCGGGCCTTCGGGAGGATCTCTTCGAGGAGATCAAGGGACGCATCAAGCAGGACGACTCGACGGTGCCCTATCGGCGCGACGAGTGGTTCTACTACCTGCGTTTCGAGGACGGCAAGCAGTATCCGATCTACGCCCGGAAGAAGGGTTCGCTCGAAGCTCCGGAAGAGATCCTGGTCGACGCGAACGAGCTCGCCGAGGGCCACGATTTCCTGAGCGTCCAGGCGGACGCCGTCAGCCCCGATCATCGGATTCTCGCATACGCCGCGGACACCGTAGGACGACGCTTCTACGACGTCCGCTTCAAGGACCTGACGACCGGCGAGCTCCTGCCCGACCAGATCCCGGCGGTGACCGGGAACCTCGCGTGGGCGAACGACAACCGAACGATCTTCTACTCGAAGCAGGACCCGGTGACGCTCCGCTGGAATCAGATCTGGCGACACCGCCTGGGGACCGATGTGTCTGCGGACGCGCTCGTCTACGAGGAGCCGGACGAAACCTTCAACGCCTGGGTGTTCCGCACGAAGTCCGAACGATACGTGATGATCGCCTCATGGCAGACGCTGGCCAGCGAGTACCGGTACGTGGATGCGGATCGTCCCGAAGAGGAGCCGACCGTCTTTCTCGTGCGCGAGCGAGAGCACGAATACGACGTCGATCACCTGGGCGACCACTTCTACATCCGGACGAACGACGGCGCGCGGAACTTCCGGCTGATGCGGACGCCGGTGACAGACACCGCGCGCGAACGATGGGAGGAGGTGATCCCTCATCGCGACGATGTGCTGATCGAGGGCTTCGAGCTGTTCCGCGACTTCCTGGTCGTCAGGGAGCGGGACGCGGGCCTCTTACGCCTCCGCGTGCGCCCGTGGGCGAATCCCGATGGCGAGCATTATCTGGAATTCGGCGAACCCGCGTATCTGGCCTACGTCGAGAACAACAGGGAGATCGATTCCGGCGTCCTGCGCTATGGGTACTCCTCGCTCACGACGCCGAACTCGGTCTTCGACTACGACATGGCCACGCGCGAGAAGACGCTGCTGAAGCGCGACGAGGTCCTGGGCGGGTTCGACGCGGCGAATTACGTGACGGAGCGGATCCAGGCGCTGGCGCGGGACGGCGAGAGGATTCCCATCTCGCTCGTCTACCGGAAGGATCGATTCACGAGGGACGGATCCGCGCCGCTCCTCCTCTACGGGTACGGGTCCTACGGCTACAGCATGGACGCGGCCTTCGACGCGCCGCTCGTGAGCCTGCTCGACCGCGGCTTCGTCTACGCGATCGCCCACGTGCGCGGCGGTCAGGAGCTCGGACGCCGGTGGTACGAGGATGGGAAGCTCCTGGCGAAGAAGAACACGTTCACGGATTTCATCGATGCGGCCGAGCACCTCGTGGCCGAACGGTACGGCGACGAGGGACGTCTCTACGCTTCTGGAGGGAGCGCCGGCGGCCTTCTGATGGGGGCCGTCGTGAACATGCGTCCGGACCTGTTCCACGGGGTCATCGCGCACGTGCCCTGGGTCGACATAGTCACCACCATGCTGGACGACGACATCCCGCTCACGACGAGCGAGTTCGACGAATGGGGCGACCCCGAGGACCCCGTCTACTACGAGTACATGCTCTCCTATTCGCCCTACGACAACGTCGCGGAGAAGCCCTATCCCAACATGCTCGTGACGACCGGTCTCCACGATTCGCAGGTCCAGTACTGGGAGCCGGCGAAGTGGGTCGCCCGCCTGCGCGCGAAGACGACCGGCGACGGCATGATCCTCCTCAAGACGAACATGGAGGCCGGCCACGGGGGCGCCTCCGGGCGCTACGATCGCTACCGCGAGATCGCGCTCGACTGGGCGTTCCTCCTGGGCCTGGCGGGGGCCGCGGGTCCGCTGCAGTAGCCCCGCCGCTTGCCCGGCGGTTCTCCGGCCGTCCATACTTCACGCGCGCCCCTGACGGGCATCCCCCTCCTCATACTGGAGCACAGGCTTGTCGCTCTCGCATCACCTCGCGGCGGTGTGGTTCGCGGACGTCGTCGGCTACACGCGGCTGTCCGAGGAGAACGAGGGCGAGGCCGTCCGGCTGGTCCACGGCTTCCAGCGTATCGCCCGCGAGGTGGTGGCGCGTCACGGCGGCCGGGTCGTCAAATTCCTGGGCGACGGCGCGCTCGCCGAGTTCCCCTCTACCGACATGGCCGTCCGATCCGCGGAGGAGCTCCTCCGCGCGTTTGCATCTACCGCGAAGTCAGAAGGCCTTGCCTCCGACGCGCTCCGGATCGGCGTCCATGTCGGCGACGTGGTGGCGACCGAGGATGGAGACCTCTATGGCGACGGGGTCAACGTCGCCTCGCGCATCCAGGCCGCCGGCGATCCCGGCGAGGTGTGGGTCAGCGAGGACGTGCGCCGGCAGCTCCGCCAGCGGCCCGAGTTCCGCTTCGAGTCCCGCGGCGAGCGGGAGCTGAAGGGCCTGAGCCGCCCGCTCGTGATGCACGCGGTGCAGGTCCTGGATGCCGCTACCTGGACGCCACCGGAGGCGGGACCGCAGCTCACTGCGCCGCCCACGGTCGCGGGGAAGCGGAACGGCGCTGCCGCGGCCGGCGCCGAGAGGACGGAGACAACGGGACGCTGGCACCGCCGGCGCGCGGTGCCGCTGCTGGGCGCTGGGATCCTGATCGCCGCGATCGGCGCCTCCACCTGGTTCCTGGGACGCGGAACCGACGCCGCCGGGTCGGAGACCGTGCTCGCCGTGCTCCCGTTCGAGAACCTGAGCGGCGACGAGGAGACCGAACCCTTCGTCCTCGGCGTCCACGACGACCTCCTCACGCACCTGTCGTCACTTGGGACATTCAAAGTGATCTCGCGCACGACCGTCATGGGCTATGAGGGCTCGACGAAGAGCGTGCCCGAGATTGCGAAAGAGCTCGGCGCGACGACCGTCCTCGAGGGCGGCGTCCAGCGCTCCGGCGACCGGATCCGGATGAACGTCCAGCTGATAGACGCGCGGACGGACGAGCACGTGTGGGCCGAGCGATTCGACCGCACGCTGACGGCGGGCGACGTGTTCGCGATCCAGGCAGAGATCGCCGAAGAGATTGCCGGTGCGCTAGCGATCGCGCTCACGCCGGAGCAGAAAGCCGATCTCGCCCGCGCGCCGACCGAAGACCTCGAGGCCCTCGACCTCTATTACCAGGGACTGGAGCACTACCGCAGCCGCGGGGGATTCGGGTACGAGAGCGCGCGGCGGGCGGAATCCACGCTCGCGGCCGCTGTCGAGGCCGACCCGCGGTTCGCTGCTGCATGGGCGGCCCTGGCCCAGGCGCGTGCGTGGCAGGTCCGGAACGGCGTCTCGACCGATACGACCGGCGCCCGCGAAGCGCTCGACCGTGCGGTCGCGCTCGCTCCCGACACGCGGGAGACGCTGGTGGCGGAGGGCGTGTACCTCTACTACGCGCAAGCCGACTTCGCGGGTGCGGATGACCGGTTCCAGGAAGCGCTCTCGCGCTGGCCGGAGGATGCGGAACTCCTCGGGTGGCGCGCGCTCGTCGTGCGCCGGCTCGGTCGCTGGGAGGAGGCGCTCGAGCTGGGGGAGCGCGCCGTGGCGATCGATCCCCGAAATCCGAGTCTCCTCTCATATCTCGGCGAGACGTACGACAACCTCCGCCGATTCGACGACGCGGAGCGGGCCTGGGACCGGGTCGTGACGCTGAGCCCGAGGGACGGGAGCGCCCGGTACTGGAAGACGCTTCTCCTCCTTGAAGGGAAGGGCGATCCGGAACGTGCGCGCCGCTTCCTGGACGCCTCCGCCGACGTCATGGGGCCGGCCGGCACCGCTGTCTTCGCGGCCATGGTTTCCTTCTTCGAGCGGGACTACGAGGCCGGGATCGCGGACCTCGAGGGGAAGCCCGTCGAGTCCGACGCCCCACCGGTTGCGCCGTACCTGCTGGCGATCCTCTCTCGCTGGGCGGGGCGCGAGGCGGAAAGCCGCATGTGGGCGGATTCGCTCTACCGGACCGCAGATCGGCAGTTCGCGGAGCTGGAGTCCGGCCTCGATCCGTTCGTCCAGCGCGCCGAGGACGTCGCCTACCGCGGGATCGCCCACGCCCTGGCCGGCCGTCGCGCCGACGCGCTGCGGGACGCGCGCCTGGTCCTCGAGCTCCTGCCGGTCTCGCGGGACGCCGTCGACGCCCCGCGCGTACACGTTCTGGTCGTCAAGTGCTACATCCTGGCCGGGGACGAGGACGCCGCGTTCCGCCTCCTCGACGCCCTTGCGTTCATTCCCGCGCCCATGCACCCGGCCGACCTCCGAAGGAATCCCTTCTACGATTCGCTGCGGGACGATCCGCGCTACCCGCCGCTCCTCGCGAAGCTCGAGTCCGCCGAGCGGAGCGGCACGGGAACGCGGTGAGCGACGGGGACACTTCCGGGACCGGCTCGACACCTCCCCACCACCTCGCCGCCGTCTGGTTCGCGGACCTGGTCGGCTATACCGCACTCTCGGAGACGAACGAGGGCGAGGCGATCCGCGCGGTGAGCCGGTTCCAGGCGGTCGTGCGGGCGATCGTTCAGACCCATGGCGGGCGCGTGGTGAAGTTCCTCGGCGACGGCGCTCTGGCCGAGTTCCCGTCGACCGAGCAGGCGGTCCGCTCGGCCGACGCGCTGCGGGCCGACTTCACGCGCGTTGCGGAGGCCGAGGGGCTGGGAGCGCGGGAGCTCCGGATCGGCGTCCACGTCGGCGACGTGGCGGCGACGGAGGACGGCGACCTCTACGGCGACGGCGTCAACGTGGCGTCGCGGATCCAGGCCGCGGCCGATCCGGGCGAGGTCTGGGTGAGCGAGGACGTGCGGCGGCAGCTCCGTCAGCGCCCCGAGCTCCGTTTCGCGTCACGCGGCGCGCACGCGCTCAGGGGCCTGCGCACGCCGCTCGAGCTCCACGCGGTCGGGATCGGGGAAGCCGCGCCGGCGGAGGCGAGACTGCGGGGTGGGTCGAAACGATCCCCTGAGGCATCGCCCCGGCGGCGCGCGCTCTCGCTCGCGGCGATCGCGGCGGTCGTCGCGATCGCCCTGATCGTCGGCTCGCAGTTCCTCGGGCGCGGGAGCGACGTCGCCGAGGCTTCGGTCGCGGTGCTCCCGTTCGAGAACCTGAGCGGGGACGCGGAGAACGAATACTTCTCCGACGGGATGACGGAGGAGATCCTGAACGCCCTGACGCAGGTTCCCGATCTGCGCGTGGCGGCGCGCACCTCGTCGTTCGCCTACAAGGGCCGCGACGTCGACATCCGCGAGGTGGCGCGCGATCTCGGGGTCGCCACGGTGCTCGAGGGGTCGGTCCGGAGGGAGGGAGACGACCTGCGGATCACCGCGCAGCTGATCGACGCCCGGAACGGGTTTCACCTGTGGTCGGAGACCTACGACCGCAAGCTGGAAAGCGTGTTCGCGATCCAGGAGGAGATCGCCGAGGCGATCGCCCGGGAGCTGAAAGGATCGCTCGGGCTGACCTCGGGCGACCGGTTGGTCCGGAACCGGACGGACGATATGGGCGCGTACGAGTTATACCTCGAGGCACGTGCGCACTTCCGCCGACGCGGCGCGGGAGTCGAACAGGCGATCAGACTCTTCGAGCGGGCGCTCCAGCGTGACCCCGGATTCGTTCCGGCCTGGGCGGGGCTGGCGGAGGCGTGGAGCGTCGCGCCCTACTACCACGTCGGCGTGGACTCGGCGTATTGGGCGGAATCGCTGGACCGGGCGGAGGAGGCGGCCGAGAAGGCACTTGAGTTCGATCCGGCCATGGTCTCGGCCTACGTAGCGCTCGGGAACGTGCACAGGGACCGCTGGGAGTGGTCGGAGTCGGAGCGCTCGTACCGGCGCGCGCTGGAGCTGGTGCCCGACGATCCCGAGGCGAACCAGCAGTACGCGGAGATGCTGGCCGGAATGGGGCGCACCGAGGAGGCGATCCCCTACGCCCGCCGCGCGGCCGAGCTCGACCCGCTCGCCGCCATCCGGTTGAACGCCCTCGGCTACGTCCTCTGGAACGCCGGTGAATCCGAGACCGCGCTGGCGACCTTGGGGCGGGCGTACGCGATCGATTCCACGCTGAGCTACGTCAACCGGAACATGTGGCGGATGCTCCTATGCAGCGGCCGGTACGCCGAGGCCGAGGGATTCATGCGGCAGGTCGGGCTCCCGGCCGACGATCGCACGCGGCGGGTGGCGCGGGCGATCGCCGCGGCGGATACCGCGGCGGCGATCGAGATCCTGCGGGCAGATACGCTGATCGCCAGGGACGCCTACCTGTATGCGCTGGTAGGTGATCCGGCGAGCACGATCGCCGCACTCGCGAAGGGGATGTTCGGCGGCCCCTTCGGCGCTCCCGACGCGATGTGGGATCCGTGCCTCGCCCGGTATCGGGTCGACCCGCGCTTCCGGGAGCTGGTACGGAGCCGGAATCTCACGCCGCCGTGACGCTTCGCGCCTGACGTGATGGCGCTTTTCCTGCTCCTTGCGTTCGGGCTGCCCTCGCCCGAGGAACTCGGGCCGCTCCTCTTCTTCCTCGTCATCCTGACCGAGGTCATCATCGCGCCGATCCCGGGCGGCGTGATCGCGTTCGTGGGGGCGGCGCAGCTCGGGTTCTGGACCGCCTGGCCAATCCTCTACGCGGGCAACGTGATCGGGAGCAACGTCCTGTTCCATCTCGCGCGGCGCTTCGGCCGCCCCTTCGTCGAACGGCACACGAAGGAGAAGCAGCGCGTGAAGTACGAGCGCGCAATCGAGCGGCACCCGCGGCTCCTCTGGATCCCCTACGCGCTCCCTGTCTTCCCGATCGACGTGATCAGCGCGCTCCTCGGCGTGTCGGCGATGCGGCGCCGCTGGTTCCTTCTGACGACGGTCCTCGCGCTCCCGTCCTACACCGGGATCACCGCCCTCGTCGGCGCCCGCTACGGCCACTACATCCCCTGGCTCAACTGGATCTCGGCGGCGATCCTCGTCCTGCTAGGGGTCTACTTGTTCGTATTCGTGCTTCCGAGCCTTGTGCGGCGCGGGCGGAGAAGCGGCAGGGCGAACCCCGACGGCGATTGACAGGCTCCGTTCCACGTCCGTAGGCTGACCGACGAGGGGGTCACACATGCGAAGCCTTCGATCGCGGAACGTCGGGACGCCGGTCGTCGTCCGGAACCTGGCCGGCCTGGTCGTGGCCCTCGGAGTCCTCGTCGTGAATTCCGCCGTCCTGTCCGCGCAGGACGACGCGCCACCGGAGTCGGCCCTGTCGGTCATCCGGCCCGAGGCGATCCGGGCGCACATGCGCTTCCTGGCCGACGACCTGCTCGAGGGGCGCGCCCCTGGGACGCGCGGCTACGACCTCGCGGCTCGGTACGTCGCGGCCCGATTCGAAGCTCTCGGGCTCGAGCCCGGCGGGTCGGACGGCAGCTACTACCAGACGGTGCCGCTGCGCCGGATCCGCCCGATCCTTGAGGAGAGCGGGATCGAGTTTCTGCGCGGGGACGAACGCCGCGCCCTCGAGCCGTTCGAGGAGTTCGTCATGTTCGGGCACGCCACGCACCTCGAATCGGAGGTGGAAGCGCCGCTGGTGTTCGCGGGATTCGGGGTGACCGCTCCGGAGCTCGACTACGATGACTACGGCGGGATCGACGTCCGCGGGAAGATCGTGGTGCTCCTGTCGGGGGCTCCGCCGCGGTTCCCCTCCGCCGAGCGAGCGCATTTCTCCACCATCAGGCTGAAGCAGGCGAACGCCGCCAGCCGCGGCGCGGTGGGCGTTCTGTGGGCGTGGACCGAGCACGACGAGCGCCTCTTCCCTTGGCAGGCCCTGGCGCGGATCAGCCGTACGCCGGGCATGCGCTGGCTCGGCCCCGACGGCGTGCCCAACGACGCTCGCCCCGAGCTGCGCGGACAGGCGGTGCTCGCCACGGAAACGAGCTCGTGGTTGTTCCTGGGCGCCGCCAAGTCCTTCGATGAGGCCGTGGCCGCGGGGCAGCGGAGCGAGCCCCAGGCGTTTCCGCTGGATGCGCGGGCGAGCATCCGCATGGCCAGCCGGCACGAGGGCTTCGAGAGCCCCAACGTCGGCGCGGTCCTGCGCGGGTCGGATCCGGATCTGGCGCGCGAGTTCGTCGTCTACACGGCGCACCTCGACCACGAGGGAATCGGCGAGCCCGTGGACGGCGACAGCATCTACAACGGCGCTCTCGACAACGCCAGCGGCGTCGCGCAGATGCTGGAGGTGGCGCACGCCTTCGCTCGCCTGCAAGAGCCCCCTCGGCGGTCGGTGGTCTTCCTGGCGGTCACCGCCGAAGAGCAGGGACTCCTGGGCTCGGACTACTACGCCAACTACCCGACGGTGCCGATCGACCAGATCGTCGCGAACATCAACCTGGATGGCGCTTTGATCCTGGCTCCGCCCGCCGACGTCGTCATCCACGGCGCGGAGCATTCCACGCTGGGCGCGATCGCGGAAGCCGCCGCGAGCCGGCTCGATCTCGAGGTGACGCCCGACCCAGTCCCCGAGCAGATGTTCTTCGTCCGCAGCGATCAGTACTCGTTCGTGAAGCAGGGGATCCCGGCGCTGTTCCCCTTCCCGGGCACGAAGTCGTCCGACCCGTCGATCGACGCCGGAGCGCGTCTCCAGGAGTACCTGGTCGAGCGGTACCACAAACCCAGCGACGACATGAGCCAGCCCTTCAGCTACGAGGCGGGCGCGATCGGCGCGCGGCTCAATTTCGCGATCGGCTATGCGGTCGCTCAACGGACGGAGCGACCGCGGTGGAACGAGGGCGATTTCTTCGGCCGCACCTTCGGCTCCGAATAGACGCCGAGGTATCCTCCGAATCGTCTCTGCGGTATCATAGGACAGCGTTCACGTCCCCCGACTCCGAATCGGACCCCGCATGTCCAAGGTTCAGGCCGACGCCTTCCTGTCCGATCCGCCCGAGCGGATCCTCGTCTCCCATGCCATCCTGGTGGCCGGAGACGAGCAGTATCTCGTCGACAAGGTCCTGGCCGCCGTCATCGAGCGCGTGGTCAAGGCGCCGGGGGCCGATCAGTTCGACCTCGAGAAGCGGGATGCGGCCGAGCTCTCGCCCGCCGACTTCGACTCTATCGTGTCGACGATGCCCTTCGTCAACGACCGTCGCGTGATCGTTCTCAAGAACGTTCCCGACCTGCCCGCCGACACCCGCGACGCAGTCAAGTCGTTCCTCGAATCGGAGCCCAGGGGCATCTGCCTGATCGGGAGCGGGGGATCTTCGATGCGGGGGAATCTGTATCAGATCTGGGAGAAGCACGGGGCGCGGATCGTCTGCGAGCTGCCGAGGAAGTCGGCGAAGTCCAAGCAGCCGGATTTCGACTTCGCGCGCTGGCTGACGGCCCGCGCGAAGCAGGACTTCGGCAAGACGCTCGACGCCGACGCAGCCGCCGCGCTGGCCGAGGTGGCCGGGGAGCTCCAGCCCCTCTACGCGGAGCTCGAGAAGGTCGCCATGTACGTGGGCGACGCGGAGCGGATCGCGCTCGCCGACGTGGAGGCGATCTGCTCGGGCTGCGCGATCGGCACCGTCTGGGAGTGGTGCGACGCTGTCGGCGCCCGGGACACGGCGCGGGCGCTCGAGCTCCTCAAGCAGCTCCTCGACGCGGGCGAATCCGCGTACCGGCTGGTTCCGCTTCTCGGGACGCACTTCCTGCGGCTCGGAATCGTCGTGAACCTGCCGTCGAAGAGCCCGAACGCGATCATGGAGGCGCTGCCGGGCCGGACGTGGTACGGGATGGCGAAGGGGCTCGCCGAGCAGGCGCGGCGTCACACGCCCGAGTCGGTAGCCCGCGCGCTCGACCTGCTGGCGGAGGCGGACCTGATGCTCAAGTCGACCTCGCACGGCGAGGAATTCGTCCTACACCGACATCTGCTGGAGATTCTCGAGAATGCTGCATGAGACGGTGAGAAGTGGCCGCCGCGCGCTCGGGGCGCGGGATCGCCGGAACCGGAAGCTCGGCGCGAAGACGATCGCCTGCGCGGCCATCATGGTCGGCGCGCTCGTCCTCGGAGCGATCCCCGCGACGGGGCAAGACGCCGCCCAGCTCCTCGATCGCGGCAAGCGGGCGTTCGAGGACGGCGACTTCGAGGCCGCGCGCACAGACCTCTGGGCGTACCTCGAAGCGACGGCCGGACTGACCGGCCCGTCGCGCCTGCCGCAGGCGGACGCCCTCTACACGATCGCGCTGATGGAAGCCGACGCCGGGATCGCCGCGCAGCACTACCGGACGATCGTCGAGGAGTACGCGGCGTCGTCGGTGGCCGACGAGGCACTGTTCCGGCTGGCCCAGCTCGACCTCGTGGAGGGCCGCACCGAGGAGGCGCGCGAGAAGCTCCAGCGACTCTCCGTCGACTACCCCTTCAGCCGCTACCAGGCCGAGATCCCGCTGTGGGCCGGCAAGGCGTGGCTCGCCGACCGGCAGTATCGGCAGGCGACCGACGCGTTCATCGAGGGGTTCACGCGCGTCAAGCGAATGGATCTGCCGCAGGAGCTCTCGGCCGGCCAGCGCGAGGCGCTGGGCGCCGAGTACGTCTACCAGCTGGCGCGCGCCTTCGGCGAGGAGGGCGACAGCCGGACCGCGACCCAGTACTACGCGATGCTGGCGCTCGACTACCCGGACTCGCCGCAGGCGGCCGAGGCGCGGCTAGCGATGGGAGCGGAAGGCGAGCCCGTGCAGGTCGCGGTGGCAGACGAGGCGGAAGGCGGGCAGGCGCCAACGGGGGAGCCGGTTGCCCCCGCCGAGGAGCCGGTGACGCCCGCAGACGAGCCGGTCGAGGAGGCGCCCGAGATCGTGATCGAAGACGCGGGTCCCCGCGAAGATGCCCCCTCGGGCGCCGCGGAGGGCGGTGCTCCCGTCTACGTTCCCAATGCCGGGGCGGGGCAGGCGCCCACCGAGCAGGCCCCCGACGTGATCATCGAGGACGCGCGGCCGCGCGAGGATCCACCGAGGTACGAGCCCGCCGCCGAGGAGCCGGTTCGGGAGGAGCCCCCGCCCGTCATCATCGAGGACGCGCGCCCGCGCGAGGAGCCTTCGGGCGAGCCCGATACCGTATGGATCCAGGTCGGCGCGTTCACGAGCGCGGCCAACGCCGCCGCACTGTCCTCGCGCCTCAAGGCCGACGGCTTCTTCCCCGAAGTCGCGATCGGGGTCGTCGACGGGCAGGGATACTATCGCGTCCGGCTCGGTCCCTTCGCTCTGCCCTCTGCAGCCGAGCGGCTCGAAGAGACGCGCCGGCGGCTCGAGGCCGGCGGCTACCCCGCACGGCAGGTGGACGATTGAGCCGCACGGCGCATGGTCGTCGGGCTCTTGACATATCGATGACTCGTAGGTATGCTATGATGTATGCGCACAACGATCCGACTCCCGGATGATCTTCTCCGAGAAGCCAAGCAGCGCGCGGCCGAGACCGACCGGACGCTGACCAGCCTCATCGAAGACGCTCTCCGTGCGGCCCTGCGGGGAAAGCCGGAGAACGGCCAACCGATCAAGCCTCTGCGACTGACGACGTACGGGCGGGACGGGACCCTTCCGGGCGTCGACCTCGACGACTCGGCGGCGCTGCTCGACCGAATGGAATCGACCGATCGTACTCCCTGACGTCAACGTCCTGGTGTACGCCCATCGCGAGGACGCGACGGACCACGCCCGATATCGAGCGTGGCTCGAGGATCTTCTGGCATCCGGGCAGTCGTTCGGAATCGTCGACCTCGTCCTGAGCGGTTTCATCCGCATCGTGACGCATCCCCGCATCTTCAGAGAGCCGACCCCCCTCGATATGGCGCTCACGTTTGCGGGAGAGATTCGAGATCGCCCGAACTGCGTCGCGGTGAACCCCGGGAAGCGGCACTGGTCGATTTTCGGACAACTCTGCTTGACATCGGGCGCGAAGGGAAACCTCGTGCCCGATGCGTGGCTGGCGGCGATCGCCATCGAGTCCGGCAGCGAGTGGGTCACGACAGACCGCGACTACGCCCGCTTCCCCGGGCTGCGATGGCGCCACCCGATCGAGCGGTAAGGCAGCACGGGCGGCCCGGGTCGGAATCCTCATTCCCGCAGAAGCGCCTCGAGGTCCAGCGGCCGGTTCGTCATCGCGATGTTCCCTTCGCCGTCCCGCGGCCATTCCTCTTCCGGCCGGTCGCGGTAGAGCTCGACGCCGTTGCCGTCGGGATCGCGGAGGTAGAGCGCCTCGCTGACCCCATGGTCGCTCGCGCCTTCGAGCGGAATTCCCGCATCGACCAGCCGCCGAAACGCGTCCGCGAGCGCCGCGCGGTCGGGGTAGAGGATCGCCACGTGGTAGAGGCCGGTCGCCCCGCGCGGGGGCGGGGAACCGCCGCGGCTCTCCCAGACGTTGAGCCCGATGTGATGGTGATAGCCGCCCGCGGAGACGAACGCTGCGTCGCGCCCGTAGCGCTGGGTCAGCTCGAATCCGAGAACGTCGCGGTAAAAGCCGAGTGCACGGTCGAGGTCGGCGACCTTGAGGTGGACATGGCCGATGCGCACGCGGGGGTCGATCGTGGGAGTTGCCATTGGACCTCCATCGTGACGATTCCAGACGCCCGACGAATGCCGAGGATTGACGCTCGGCGCGAAGTGTGTTACCATGATAGTAACACTATGCGGAGTCCATCGCCATGACGATCAGCAGCCGCTTCGCGGTCGCCGTCCACATCCTGACCCTGCTCGAGACCGGGCGCGGGGAGCCCCTCACCTCCGAGTACATGGCGGGGAGCGTCAATACCAATCCCTCGGTCGTCCGGCGGATCCTGGCGCTCCTGGCCCGGGCCGGGCTGACGCGCGCCCGGATGGGCGCGGGAGGTGGGACCGTCCTCGCGCGGCCGGCGGGCGAGATCACACTGCGGGACGTCTACCGGGCAGTGGAGTGCGAAGGGCAGCTGTTCGCCCTCCATCACGAGAAGCCGAATCCCAAGTGCCCGGTAGGGCGCAACATCCAGGCTGTGCTCGAGCGGGCCACGACGGCCGCGCAGAGCGCGCTGGAGCGGGAGCTCGGCGACCGGACGCTGGCGGACGTCATGGCCGAGTTGCGGGCGGAAGAACGAGAGGCCCCGGCCGCGGCGCATTGACTTTTTTTTCCGATGGAGTGTAACCATGACTGTTGCACAAGGGATCACGGAGAGGCCGGCAGACGGCCGGCGCACGGTAACCGATACGGCGAGAGGGAGGGGCAGGGAGATGGCGGCGAGTAGATCGATGGCGCGAGCGGGCATCGCGGGGATAACGCATGCGATTCTGCGCATCGGGGCGGGGCTCCTGTTCTTCATGCACGGCGCCCCCAAGCTCTTCGGCTGGTTCGGCGGCATGGGGCCGGAGGGCGGGTCGGCGGAGCTGTTCTCGCTGATGGGACTCGCCGGCGTTCTCGAGGTGTTCGGCGGTCTGGCGATCACGCTGGGCGTGCTGACGCGGCCGGTCGCGGTCGTGGTGGCGCTCGAGATGGTGATCGCCTACCTCCGCGCCCATGCACCCGAAGGTCCCATACCGTACATGAACGGAGGCGAGCTCGCGCTCCTCTACCTGTGCGTCTGGATCTTCCTCGCCGGCAACGGCGCGGGCCCGTTCAGCGTCGACCGGGCTCTCGCGTCGCGGAAGGCGGTGGAACGATGAACGGCGCGCTGCTGATCCTGCGGCTCATTCTCGGCCTTGGCCTGGCGGCCCACGGTGCCCAGAAGCTCTTCGGCTGGTTCGGCGGGCACGGGCTGGCGGGGACGGGTGGTTTCTTCGAAGGGCTTGGCTTTCGGCCGGGCAAGGCGTTCGCGCTGCTGGCCGGTCTGGGCGAGATGGGCGGCGGCGTGCTTCTGGCACTCGGCCTCGGCGGGCCGCTGGGGCCGGCCCTGTCCGTGCTGGTCATGATCGTCGCCGCCTGGAGCGTGCACCGGCAGAAGGGTTTCTTCGCGATGGATGGCGGGCTCGAGCTCCCGGTGCTCTACGCGACCGGCGCGGCCGCGATCGCGCTCGCCGGTCCGGGCGCGTGGTCGCTCGACGCCGCCATCGGCCTCCACGGGCTCTGGACGGAGACCAGCGCGTGGCTGGCGCTCGCGGGCGGAGTGCTCGTGGCGGCCGG
>DASRVB010000177.1:0-2424 GCA_035687725.1 Gemmatimonadota bacterium | reverse complement strand
CCGCCGGTGGACTGGAAGGGAGCGCTCGTTAGGGCGGCCGGCAGGTTGATGCCCAGCGTGTCACGCAAAAATGCGACGAAGTATCCCGACCACCCCACCGACACCGTGGACGCGGCGAAGAGATACTCGAGGATCAGGTCCCATCCGATGATCCATGCGATGAACTCGCCCAGAGTGGCATAGCCGTACGTGTAAGCGGAGCCGGCGACCGGGATCATCGCGGCGAACTCAGCGTAGCAGAGGCCGGCGAAGAGGCACCCCAGCCCGGCGACCACGAACGAGAGCGTGACGGCCGGCCCGGCATACTGAGCGGCGGCCGTGCCGGTCAGGACGAAAATCCCGGCGCCGATGATCGCGCCGATTCCAAGCAGCACCAGGTTCGTTGCGTTGAGCGCGCGCTTGAGGCTGTGCTCGTCCTCGATGAAGGCGTCCGCGCGCAGTTGGTCGATCGACTTGCGGGCCAGCAGGCTCAAAGCATACCTCCATGTGAGGGATGCGGGTCGGGCGCCGCACCAACCTAACGAGCGCCTTTTTTCCCCGAAAGTGGCAGCCTAGCACCGCCACCGAGCCGTTGGATACATTGCGCCCTCATGCGCTGGACCCGCGCCTTCATTCCCACGCTCAAGGAAGATCCCGCCGACGCAGAGGTGGTGAGCCACCGCCTCATGGTGCGGGCCGGCCTGCTGCGGCAGGTGGCGCGGGGGATATACTCGTATCTGCCGCTGTGTCAGCGCGTGATCCTCAAGATCGACGCGATCGTACGCGAGGAGCTCGACCGGATCGGCGCGATCGAGCTCATGTTGCCGATCCTGACCCCCGCGGAGCTTTGGCAGGAGACCGGCCGCTGGGACCTGTACGGTCCGCTGATGATGCGCCTGGCCGATCGTCACGAACGCCAGTACGCGCTGGGGCCGACTCACGAGGAGGTCGTAACCGATCTCGTGCGACACGAGGTGCGCTCGTATCGCCAGCTTCCCCTCTCGCTATACCAGATCCAGACCAAGTTCCGCGACGAGATCCGCCCTCGCTTCGGCGTCATGCGGGGCCGCGAGTTCACGATGAAGGACGCCTACTCGTTCCACCCCGACGAGGCTTCTCTAGACGCGACCTACGGAGACTTCCGCGACGCGTACAGCCGGATCTTCACCCGTTGCGGCCTGGCGTTCCGCGACGTGGAGGCATCGGCGGGCGAGATCGGCGGAGACGTGAACCATGAGTTCATGGTGCTTGCCGACACGGGGGAGAGCGTCGTGTTCAGCTGTCCCAATTGCGGATACGCGGCGTCGTCGGGTCGGGCCGAGGCCGTGAGGGTCGCCCACGAGCATACGGCGGGACACAGCGCGAGGGCACTCGAGGAGGTCGCGACGCCCGGGAAGACGACCGTGGAGGAGGTCTCCGAGCTGCTGGGTCGTGATCCCTCGGAGTTCGTCAAGACGCTTCTGTTCCAGATGGACGGCCGCACGGTCGCGGTGCTGGTCCGCGGCGACCGCGAGATCGACGAGGAGAAGCTCGGCCGCGCACTCGCCGTCGACAAAGTGGAGATGGCGGGGCCGGCGCGCGTCCGCGAGGTTACGGGAGCGGACGTCGGGTTCGCGGGCCCGCAAGGGCTTCCGGAGGACGTCCGGGTCGTGGCCGACTACTCGCTCGCCGGCCGCGGAAATCTCGTCGCGGGAGCGAACCGGACCGGATTCCACGTCACGGGTCTGGAGATCGGGCGCGACGTGGAGCCGGAGGCTTGGATCGACGCGGTCCGCCTCGTGGCCGGCGATCCCTGCCCGCGGTGCGGAACCGCGCTGGACGAAACGCGGGGCATCGAGGTCGGCCACATCTTCAAGCTCGGCACGAAGTACAGCGAGCCGATGGAGGCCACCTTCCTCGACGAAGACGGGACCCAGAAGCCGTTTCTGATGGGCTGCTACGGCCTCGGGATCACGCGTGTCGTGGCGGCCGCGATCGAGCAGAACCACGACGAGAACGGGATCGTCTGGCCGACTGCGATCGCGCCCTACGAAGTGGAGGTCATTCCGCTCAACATGGACTCCGCGGGGGTCGTGGAAGCGGCGGAGCGAATCTATGAGGAATGCCGGACCGAGGGGCTCGAGGCGCTGCTCGACGACCGCGCGGACCGGGCCGGGTCGAAATTCGCCGACGCGGACCTGATCGGGATCCCGTGGCGGATCGTGATCGGCGACCGGGGCCTGGGGGACGGGATGGTCGAGGTCGCACGCCGCAGCGCGCAGAAGGACATGGCGCGGTTCTCGCCGGAGGACGCGGTGCACCACGTGCGCGCCAACGTGCTCCGCGAGCGCCAGGGGGGAGCGAGGAGTTCCGGAGGTGGCTGACGCTGCCGAGGTGGCGGAGGCCCTGGCCGTCGCGCGCGAAGCGGCCCGGCAGGCGGCCGCGGTGCTGCTCGCGGCCTGGCCC
>DASRVB010000176.1:0-9677 GCA_035687725.1 Gemmatimonadota bacterium | reverse complement strand
GGTCGGACGCGGCCGTCGAGCGCCAGCTCCCCGAGCGCCGCCAGGGGCCCGGCGGCGCGGGACGCAGCAAGCGAGCCGTCCGCCTCGAGGATCGCCAGCGCGATCGGCAGGTCGAATCCGGAGCCCCGCTTGGGCTCGTCGGCCGGCGCCAGATTGACGGTGATTCGACGGACGGGGAGCGCGAAGCCGCTGTTCCCGAGTGCCGCGGTAACCCGCTCGCGGCTTTCGCGCACCGCTCCGTCCGGAAGACCGACGAGGTGGAACGTCGGCAGCCCCCGGGCGAGGTCGACCTCTACGGTGATCGGTCGCGCCGTCGGCCCGAGCAGCGATGCCGTGTGGACGCGCGCGAGCACGACCGGTCACCGTGCAAGAGGCGGACCGGGCGAAGGCTCAGCCTGTCTGCTCGTGGACCGGCCGGTCAGTCGACCAGCTCGATCGTCTCCTCGCGCTGCTGCACGATCGGGATCACGAGGTTCTGCCCGCCCGCGACCACGAACGCGTCCATCTTCATCTCGCCCGTTTCCGTCCCGCCGAGATAGACGCCCGGATCGGCGAGGAAGTAGAACGATCCGGTTCCCGTCCCCGTGCCGCTCAGCGAGATGTCGGCGCCCTGCTGGCTCCCGCTGCCCTCGATGGCGACCTCGCTCGTGAAGTCCACCTGCAACGCCGTGTGACCGGCGTACTCCGCGTTGCCCCGGGCGGTGTAGTGGTTGATGCGCTGGATCGTCATGTCGAGACCGTTCTGGTTGGTCTTCAGGCTCATGGTGTCCGTCCAGCCTCCGCCCTCGGACACGGGCTCCACCGGAAGGACCGGATAGAAGCCGCGATACGTGGAAGCCAGGTCTAGACGTGCGGCCGCGGGCGGAATCGAATCGGGCAGAAGCACTTCCGTCACCGCGCCGCGATCGTCCATCTTCACCGTCACCGGCTTTCCGTACAGCGCGCTGAAGTCGCTGTCTGCCTGTGGAGCGGTCTGGATCGACAGGCTGTCGTGGACGATCTCGACCGAGCGGCCACCGCCCTCGGAATCGTTCATCATGGCGTCGAATCGCCAGTAGCTGTTCACGTCCGCCGTCTGCTCCGCCCCGTTCACCGTCTGGGTCACGTGGTCCCGCTGCGTCCGCACGTAGGTGTGCGTGGTGCCGGGCTCCGCGCCGTACCGCAAGGTCTGCGCGGCCACGGGATCGACGCCGGTGGCCAGCCAGGCCAGCGCGGCGAGAGAAATCGGAATGCATGTCTTCAACGAAGGATCCTCCGTAACGGGCTTGTGTGGGGGGCGGACAGGCAATAATGTTCGTCCCCAGGTACCCGTTGCGGCAAGCCGGGTTCCGACAATCCTCGAGCCGACAAGCGATCCTTGGCGTGAACGGCAAGACCCTTCCGCGCTGGCGGGGCTATGGTGGCAGTGAAGGCGTGGTCGAAGAAGCGCACCCTGGTCGCCCTGCGCATATGTGCTACCGCGGCGACCGGGGTTCTCCTCTGGTCGTATGGCCCGACCGACGGACTCACCCCTTCTCTGGTCACGGTCTGGGTCCTCTATCTCGCGACCACCATCGGATACGCGTTCCTGCCCCGCCACCTCTACGCCCGCCGGGGCTTCGACCTCGCATTCGTCCTCATCGAGCTGTCGCTGCTGGGCACCCTGTTCCTGGCCTATCCCCTGCCCGGCTCCTGGATCTTCTACGCCTTCTTCCTGCTGGCGGTACTGCTCGCCGCGCTCGCGCGCCGGCTCGTCTGGTCGGTCTCGCTCGGAGCGGCCGTGGCGGCTGCGCACGTGCTGGCCAACGCCGGCACGCTTACCGAGGACCCCGGAGTTCTCATCCTCCAGGTCTCCCTGCTGCTCACGACCAGCGGGATCGTCGGATTCCTCACCGAGGGTCTGGACCGCGAGGAGCAGACGAGCGCGCTCCTCGACAACGCACTCGAAGTAAGCACGCTCCTGGCAGGCACGCTCGAAGCGGACACCGTGTACGATCGACTCACCGAGTTCGTGGCGCGCGTCCTTCGTGCCGATCGCGTCTCGGTGATCCTGGCGGATCAGGACAGGCGCTCGGCCCGCGTGGTGTCGGCGGTGGATCGCGGCGTGCCGCGACGCGACGTGACGATCGACCTGGCGGACTATCCGGAGATCCAGACCGCGCTGGACGATCGGGAGCCGGTCGTCATCACCCGGCCGGGAACCAATCCGCGCATGTCGGGGGTCCGGCGGGCCCTCCCCGCGCGCGCGCTCGGCTCCTCCATCCTCGTGGTCCCGATCGTCGAGGATGAGGCTTCGCGCGGCGTGCTGTTCGTCCGCCTCGAGGAGACTCGCAGGGATTTCGGCGAGCAGGAGATCAAGCTGTGCCGTGTTCTCGCCGCCGTGGCCGGCCAGGCCCTCCAGCGCGCCGAGGAGTACGCCGAAGTCGCTGAGGCCGCGCGGAGAGATCCGTTGACGGGACTCTTCAACGTGCGCGCCTTCCATCGCGCGCTGGGCGAGGAGATCGAGCGCACCGAGCGCACCGGCTCTTCGTTCAGCCTGCTCATGATCGACATCGACTACCTGAAGCGAGTCAACGACCGGTTCGGTCACCTCGCTGGCGATCGCGTGCTCCAGCAGGTTGCGCGCGTCCTCGCAGATCAGGTGCGCGGGATCGACACCGTGGCGCGCTACGGGGGCGAGGAGTTCGCCGTGCTCCTGCCCGAGACTGGAAACGAGCGCGCGCTCCTCGTCGCCGAGCGCCTGCGCTCGCGCGTGGCGGCTTCCGGTCACGAGGAGCTGCTCGATCCGGTGACGATCTCGATCGGCGTGGCCACCTGCCCCGACGACGCCGTGACGCCGAGCGACCTGCTCCACAAGGCGGACGTTGCCCTCTATGCCTCGAAGTTCAATGGGCGGAACCGCTCGACGCGATTCGGGGCACCGGGGGACGAGGGCTGGGCCGCGCCACCCCCCGAGGAGGCTCCGGCGCTCAGCGACGACTCCGCCGTACGCTCCGTGCGACTGGCGCTCTCCGGAGTGGCCGAAAACCGCAACCTCATGCGCCACCTGGACGTGATCGCGGCCCTGGCCAACGTCATGCGCGCGCGCGACCCGGGCGCGATCGAGGCCCTGCGCGACGTGTCGACGATCACCGACCTCTTCCTCGCCCATCTGCCGCTTCCCGAACGCGGTCGCTGGACGATCCACATCGCGTGTCTCCTACGGGATGTCGGAAAGCTCTCGATCAGCGACGAAGTGCTCCACAAGAAGGACTACCTCACCCGCGAGGAGTACGAGATCGTGCGCCGCCATCCGGTCGTCGGCGCGCGGATCGTCGAGCCGCTCAAGGGCCTCGACGAAGCCATTCCGTTCATCCGCCATCATCATGAACGGTGGGACGGAAAGGGCTATCCCGACGGGCTCGTCGGCAATGCAATCCCCTACGGGGCGCGGATAGTCGCGCTGGTGGACGCGTTCTACGCGATGATCCGCGGCCGGCCCTACGCGGACCGCGCGCGCGGCCTGCGCTACGCGTGCGAGGAGATTCGCCGCAACGCGGGCACCCAGTTCGATCCCGATCTCGCGCAGCGGTTCCTGGACGTTGTGGATGCCAATCGAGACATCATCGCGACGCTCGTCGACGACGCGGATGCCGATCAGGAAGGGCCGGTGGAAGCGCCGGAGCCCCGGGCATTGAGGAGCGCACCGCCGGGAGAGCCCCTCAGGTGACGCGGTCGCGCGATCCCGCGCGCCGCCGCCATCCTCCCCGCCGCCGCCACACCCCCAACCCCAGCCAGGCGACCGCTGTCGGAAGCGCGGCCTCGAGTCCGAACGACCCACCCGTCAGCCAGTCGGGACCCTGGAGGACGCCCGTGTGGCAGGGGGCCGGGATCGCCAGGCCGCTGACCGGGACCGCCGCGCCGAGCACGACCGCGGCGTTCCATCCCGCGTGGGCGCCGACCGCCACCCAGATGTCGCGCTCGGCCAGGATCCACGCCGCCAGGACCGCTCCCACGAGCGCCAGGTTCGCGCCCGCCATCCACCCGAACCCCGGATTGTCCTTGTGGGCGACGGCGAACAGAACCGCGGTGATCCCCACGGCCCCCGCCGGGCCCGCCATGTCGCGCAGCGCGAAGAGCGCGTAGCCCCGGAAGAGCGCCTCCTCGAAGAGCGCCGCCAGCGCGACGAACCCCGCGGTTCCGGCCACGAAGCGAAGGAGCGGCTCCGGCCGGCAGGCGCGCGGCGCGATGCCGTAGATTCCCGCCAGCGCGAGCCCACCGACCACCGCCGCGACGAGGAGCGCGCCGATCAGGGCTCCATGAAGGGTCCGCTCCGCGATCCCGCGGTTCACGGCCAGCGGCGTCGCTCCCGCCTTCCGCCGATCCAGGAAGCGCCAGCACGCGTAGGAGATCACGAGGAGAAGCGCGTCGAAGATCGCGTAGCCCGTGAGATTCCCCACCCCCGCCCCACCGATGGCGGCGCCCGTCACGGCCAGGGCGAGGAACGTCGCGAGGAACCACGTGGCCAGGCGGAGGGCGGCGCGGACGCGCACGTTCACGGGCGAAGGGCTATCCGAATCGCAGCCATGAAAGTCCCTCGACTTCGCCGAAATGTCCGTCGGACGAGAGTAGATCTGCGCCGGTCTCCAATGCCTGGGCCGCGATCCAGACGTCGTTGACCGGAAGCGGCCGCCCCTTGCGCTTCAAGCCCAAAGCGATCCCCGCGAAGCGGTCGGCGGTAGTGCGCGTCACGGTCACGAGCTCGACGAAGGGATTCTCCAAGAATGTGTCGAGCTGTCGCGTGTTCTCCTCATTGCGGGACCCGTTTCGGAAACCGTAGAGGAGCTCGCCGATCACGATGGGGGAAACAAGGACTCGCTCGGCTCGACGCACGCGGTCGGCCACCTCTGCCACACCCCTCATCAGAGCCGAGTACGCGTTCGTGTCCAGGAGGATCCTCATTGCCAGAACGCCTCATCCACTTCTTCGAACGGCGTGATGGCCTCGAGGAGCTCGCGCTCACGGGATTCCGACCAGCTTCCGATGAACTGGTCGAGCATGTGGCCGACGACATTGGGCCGAACGGGGCCTTCCTGAAGACCGGCCCCTCTTCGCATCAATTCGAGGGCCGCCTTGTTGAGCGAGAGGTTTCGAGTCCGGGCGAGGTCCTCGATCTGGCGTTGAAGTTCCTTGTCGAATCCGCGAATCGTCAGCTGCTTCATGGCGCCTCCATGCATTCACTGCATCACTTGATGACTCACTATGACTCAGAACTAGAATCATATCCGACCGAGTCGCGACCGGCAATGTGGTGGGTTTCAGGGCCGGAAGGCGTCCTCGAGATGATCGACGGCGGGACCGTCGGGATTCCAGGTCACTCCGATGACGTCGAAGCGAACCTCGTCGGTGTTGGGCCAACGGATGGCCGCCACGGTTCCCGCGGCTGCCAGCTGACGTTGCTTTCGCCAGTCGACGGCAGCCGACGCAGGGGCAAGTCCACCCGGGTGACGTGTTTTGACCTCGACGAGAGCCAGGACGCCCCCGCGCTTCGCCACGAGGTCGATCTCCCGGCCCGCCCCCTTCCAGCGCCGCGCGAGGATCCGCCATCCCTTCCCGGTCAGATAGCGGGCCGCGGCTTCCTCTCCCGACTCTCCGAGGACCAAGCGCCCTTCCGTCACAGGTCGATGCAGAGCCCGTCGACTCCCAGGTCCACGGGCCCTTCGGCGTACGCCTCGCGGATCCGGCGCTCGATCTCCTCGGGGCCGAGCGCGAGCGCGCTCGGATAGAAGTGGGTCGTCACCAGTCGCCCGACGGCCGCGGCGGCCGCCACCCGCCCGACGCCGCGCGGGGTCTGGTGTCCGCGCACACGGTCCTCGTCGGCGACCGAGCACTCGGAGACCAGGAGATCCGCGTCGCGCGCGAGGTCGATCGCCTCCACGCTCTCCTCGGTGTCCCCCGTATACGCGGCGACGACCTCCCTCCCGGAGACCGACAGCGTCATCCGGTAGCCCACCGCCTCGGGAGAATGGACGACGCGCCGGGCTTCGATCTCCAGCCATGCCTCGCCGCGCTCGATCTCGAGCGGCGTTTCCGGACTCTGGCGGACTTCGAGCGGGAACCCTGGATCGAGGACCCAACCGCCGTAGACCTCCGACAGGAGTGTCAGATCGCGCGCGAAGCCCTCGTATCCGAGAAGCGTAAGCGGACGCACGCGCTCGACTCCGGGCGTGTATCGGAGCGCGAACAGGAGCGGCAGCAGATCGGCGATGTGGTCCTGGTGGCGATGGGTGACGGCCACCATGTCGAGATCGGGCCAGGGAAGACCGAGCGCGTCCAGGCGCCGCAGCGTGCCGGAGCCCAGATCGCAGAGGACCTGGATGTCTCCACACGCGAAGTGGTGAGCCGCCGGACCCCGCCGGATGTCGGGCACGACGGTACCGCTGCCGATGAGCGTGTACCTCAAAGCCCGGTCAGGTCGATCGATACGAGGTCGTCGGACGCGCCGGCCCCGCGGTCGAGAGCGTCGCGCTCGCGCGCCCCGGCCTCGTGGAGAAGGTGCGCCGCCCACAGGTACCCGGAGGGTTGGCCGGCGTCGACGATCGTTCCCTGCCATGGGATCGCGCGCAGGAGCCCGCGCGTGGCGAGCCGCCGGTGGACGAGAACGTCGTCGGATTCGATCCCCGCCAGCGCGGCCTCCGCCGCGACGCGCCGGCCCTCCTCGAGCCAGACGCCGGTGACCGCGTAGCGCGGGAGGAGCCGCCAGCTCCCCTCCGGTGCGGCGCGGAAGTGCCCCGTGCCCCGCTCCTGCAGGTCGCGAACCCGCGAGCCCGATCCCGCGGGGGCCAGCTCGTCCAGCTCCACTCTTCCCACGTCGGAGAAGAAGTGCCGGGTCTCGGGCCCCACCCGGTGGCAGGCCACCAGCGTGATTCCCTGCCGCCCGGCCTCGGCCACGATCGCCGCCGTCATGGGCGGCGGGCCCACGATCCGCACGTTGTCCGGCAGCAGCACCGCGAAGGGGCCCTCCTCCGTCCAGGCTCCCGCCGCCAGCACCGCGCCCACCACGCCCGTCGCGGTATCCTGCGGGAACACGACGACCCGGGCGGCCCGCGCGGCATCCTCGAGGGCGGGAAGGAGGCCGTCCTTCCAGCGCTCTTCGCGTACGTACGCCTCGAGCATCGGTTTGGCCGCCGAGACCACGATTCCGATCTCGTCGAAGCCTCCCTCGAGCGCCTCGGTCAGGCACCACTGGAGCATGGGCCGCGTCCCGATCGGCAGGAGCTCCTTCGGGACCGAGCGCGTGACCGGGCGGAGCCTCGTGCCCAGCCCCGCAGCGGGGATCAGGCAGCGGGCGGTCACTCGGGACCGGACCCGTGCTCCGTACCCGCCGCGCTCAGCGGAGGAACCCCATGTACCACTCGAGGAGTGGCTCGCCGAGGTAGAACGCCAGCGCCCCGCCGAC
Source organism: Gemmatimonadota bacterium (assembly GCA_035687725.1). Lineage (GTDB taxonomy): Bacteria > Gemmatimonadota > Gemmatimonadetes > JACCXV01 > JAHWKZ01 > JAICNR01. Next base: position 2,260 of record DASRVB010000176.1, on the reverse strand, counting down.
CGCCAGGAAGAGCCCGAAGGGAACCAGGCGATCGGACCTCCACGCCAGCGGCACGAACACGAGCGTTCCGGCCAGCGCGCCGAGGAACACTGTCAAGAGCGCTCCCTTCCACCCCAGGAAGGCGCCGATCATCGTCATCATCTTGATGTCCCCTCCCCCCATCGCCTCCTTCTTGAGGGCCATCGTGCCGAGGATCGCGACGAGCCAGAGCGCGCCTCCCCCGACCACCGCTCCGATGACCGATTCGGGCAGAGAGGGAGCGCCCGGGAGGACCGCCAGGGCGACACCTACCACCGCACCCCCGAGCGAGAGCCGGTCGGGGATGATGTAGAACCGCGCATCGGTGACGGCGATCGCCAGGAGGAGGGTCAGGAACGCGATCGCGCGGTAGGCCTGTGGCTCGAGGCCGTACGCCGCCACGTTCCCCCCCCAGATCGCGGCGGTTGCGGCCTCGACCAGCGGATACTGCCAGCCGATCCAAACGCCGCACGACGCGCAGCGGCCGCGGAGCAGGGTCCAGGATACGAGCGGCACGTTGTGGTACCACCGGAGGGGGGTCTCGCAGCGCGGGCAGCGGGAGGGCGGGGAGACGATCGACTCGCCGCGGGGCCAGCGGAGGGTGACGACGTTCAGGAACGAGCCGACCGCCAGGCCCACCAGCCCGCTCAGGATGATCGCGAGACCGTCCACATCCCCTCCGAAAGGTTTTCCACAGGATCGGCACAGGATAGAGAGCCGGGAGCGTCAAATCAATGTGGATGGCCGGTGGATTCCGCAGCGGTTTCCTTCTTCGTGGTCGTCTCGGCTGGCGCTACATCCTCTCTCTCCGCCACGCGGCGGATCTCCACCGCGTGCGGGACGGACGCGTTGCGGAACCGCGGATCGAAGTCTTCGCGCTCGATCCCCAGCAGTCGAAGCTTGTAGATCAGGGTCGTGCGGTTGAGACCCAGGATCCGCGCCGCGCGCGTGACGTTCCCCCTGCAGAGTCCCAGTACGCGCAGCACGTGCTCCCGACGCACGGCGTGCCACGAGAGATCGATGGGAGTCGATCCGTTCGCCGCCCCGAGCCCCAGCTCCTCGACGCCGATCCGCCGGCCGACGGCGAGGTGGAACCCGCGATCGAGCACCCCGTTCAGCTCGCGCACGTTGCCCGGCCAGTCGTGTCGAGCGAGCGCCTCCCAGGCATCGAGCCGCAATGTCTTGGAACGCCCGTAGCGTTCGTTGAGCCTCGCCAGGCGCAGCTCGGCCAATGGCATGACGTCCTCCCGGCGCTCGCGGAGCGGCGGCAGGTGAACCCGATAGCCGGCGAGCCGGTAGAACAGATCGCGGCGCAACCCGCCGTCGGCCAGCATCGCGTCGATGTCGCGGTTGGTGGCGGCGATCACGCGAAAGTCGGAGCGCTTCTCGCTCCGTCCTCCGACCGGCCGGTAGCGCTGCTCCTCGATCGTGTACAGGAGCTTGGCCTGGATCTCGACCGGGAGCTCACCGATCTCGTCCAGGAACAGCGTGCCCCCGTTCGCCTGCTCGATCAGTCCGACGGCGTCGCCCACCGCTCCCGTGAACGCGCCCCGGACGTGCCCGAAGAGCTTCGACTCGAACAGGTTCTCCTCGAGGTTCGTGCAGTCGACGACGACGAAGGGCGCGTCCTTCCGCCGGGCGTCTGCATGCAGCTGGCGGGCCAGGAACGTCTTACCGGTCCCCGACTCGCCTTCGATCAGGATCCGGACCTCCGAGCCGGTCAGTCGCTGGAGCCGCGTCATCGCGGCGCGGATCGAGGGGCAGCGAGTGAGGAAGGCCGGGAAGGGCTCCGTGGCTCGCCCGCGGGCGGGCCTGTCGAGCACCGCCACGACGCGCGCGTAGTGCGCGCCGAGCGCGCGGATCCCCTCCTCGTCTCCGAAGATCGAGCGCGCGAGCGACTCGAACCGCTCCTCGGGCAGCCCCCAGCGGCGCGCGCACTCGGCCGCCATCAGATAGACCATGCCGGCGTCGTACCGCAGGTCGCGGGCGTGCAGGTCGGCCGCCGCGGCCTCGACGTCCTTGAGCACGCCGCCGTCGGCACGGTGGCCGGCGATCGCCTTCCACGCCAGCGCCCGCGCCTGGACGGTCGGCAGCGGCACCTGCCCGGCCACGCGGGCGGCATCATCCAGCTGCTGGAGCGCGGCGGCGATTTCTCCGGTGGCGAGCTCGGCCTCGGCCCGGCCGAGCGCGAGCACGGAGTCGAGGCGAAGACACGTGCCGCGCGGCGTCAGCTCGCGGGAGC
>DASRVB010000175.1:0-24032 GCA_035687725.1 Gemmatimonadota bacterium | reverse complement strand
GCCGCGCCGGACCGTTGCGCTCGCGAACGGCTGCCCATCTTCCGGGTCCAGCATGGCGAGGTCGTCGAGCGAGCGCGCGTACGCCTCGAGCTCGACTCGCGTGCCGGCTCTCGGAAGCGCCACCATCCCCACCGCTACGTAGTGGGCGACGGCCACGGGAATGCCCGTGTCCTCTCCGCCCGCATAGAGCTCGGGCGGAAAGATCCTGCCGACCACCGATTCCGCGTTCCGCAGCGACTGCACGGTCTGCGCCGTCCGCGCATATTCGGCGAAGATCGAAACCGATTCGGCCACCCGCGCCCGGATTCCGACGCGCGGGAGGAGCCGCTCGCCTCCATCGCGCCGGCTCGCGCGAAGGCCCGCACGGAGCTCCACACGCTCTCCGATCGATTCGGCGACGCTCACGAGCAGCGCCAGCTCGTCCGCTTCGCCGGCTATTTCCTGATCGGCGGGATCCGCGGCGACCGCGTACGCCGCCTCGTCCCGCGTTGCCAGCAATCCAATCTCCGCCGTCCTCCCCGTTGTCTTCCACTGGAGCGACGCGAGCAGCCCATACTGCTCGCGGTCGCTGGTCACCCGGATGGCACCCGATTCCTCGCCGTTCCATCGGAACGACGCCTCCTGTGCAGCCCGCCACGCCCGGATCGAGGGCGTGAGCCGGCCGCGCGCCGCGCCGTTCCAGTCCAGCCCCACGGATCGGCCTTGCCACGCGTACACGTTCGGCTCGCCCGGCTCGAGCGGCGTGTCCCCGACCTCGCTCGGGCGGCTCGATGCGCGCACTTCGTTCCGATGGTCGAAGGCAAGGAGCCGCAGGCCGCCGCCTCCCAGCGGCACGGCCAGCTTGGCCAGCAGGTCGTGATCGGAACCGTCGAGGTACGACGGCTCGTCCGGCGGACGGATAAGGCCCGGATATCCCGCCTGTCCGGCCAGCAGGTAGCCGGCGCCGCCCGCGAGCGGTCCGCTCGAGGTGAGGCCGATCTGGGACGTCGACAGATGCCCGCCGGAGCGGAGTCTGTCTCCCGGGTCGATCGTCGACACGAGGACCGCCCCGGACAGGGCGTCCAGCGGCAGCGTCGGATCCGTCCGCAGCTCGGCGCCCGACACGGCGTCCGCATTCCACGCTCCGGACCGCACCCCACTGTGATAGGGGCTGAAGACGGGAATCCCGTCGAGGAGGAACCCCAGCTCGTCGCCGTCGCCGCCATGGACGTGGAGCCCGCCTCCCGATTCGGGAACGCCCGACACGCTGCCGCCGATGAGCGCCTCGATTACGTCGGGCTCCGGAGTGAAGGGGTCGTTCCGGATCGCGGCTCCCGACACCCGCCGCGTGGGATCGAGCTCGCGACCGTCCACGTCCAGCCCACGGATCGGGACGCGGCTCCTGACCACGACCGCATCGACCTCGATCGGATCGGCGCGCAGCACGAGATCGACGCGCAGCGATCCGCTGGCCGGAACGAGGACGTGAAGGCTGCGCGACTGGAACCCCAGGACGCGAACGGTAAGATGGTGGGGACCAGGCGGGACGTCGGAGATGGCGTAGAATCCGTCGACCCCGGTCACCGCCGCGCGCCCCGATTCCTCCAGCGTGACGACGGCGCCCGCGACAGGCTCGCCCGACGACTCGTCGCGGACGACCCCGGTGATCTCGGCCGCCAGCAACGGACTCCCGAGCACGGCGGCCACCGCGAACGCCGAGAGAGCGCTCATGAGACCAGCATATCCGACCCGCAGACCGCCGTCACGGGGCGGAGCGCGCTCCCCCCATCCGTTTCCGGCGGGTCAACTCCCGCAGGCCTGCATCGTGATCGTCGGCGGACCCGGGGTGGAAGCGCCACCGCCGAAGTCGGTCAGCTCGACGGGACCGTCGATCAGCAGGCCCACATCCGCACCGAACACCTTGAACCCCTTGCCTCCGTCGAGCGGATTGAACTCCCGCACGCGGATCGTCTCGTCGAAGCTACCGAACGGAACCGTCACGGGGCCGATCCCCACGATCTTCCCCTCGTCCTCCGCGATTCCCGGCGCGGACTCCATGGGGAACTTCATCCCGGGGCGCGGATCGGCGGGTATGATGATCCCGGGCGCGTTCGGCGACTCGTCCGCGCACCAGGCGCCCTCGTGGACGATCTCCTCTTCCTCGTAGATGTCGACGTCCTCGCCGAAGTAGCAGATCGTCCCGTCGCCGGCCTCGGCGAAGTAGTTCCACGAGACCTCGAGCAGCTCGTCGTCCTCCCATTCGCGCTCCTCGATCGCCCGCGTCGTCACGCCGGCGACGAGCCGGGTCTCGTCGAGGACCGTGATCAGGAGCCTGACCGGAACCCCGTCCTCCTCCCCCTCGTATGTCCATTGCTGACCCACCTCCATCGGGAACCAGGGGTTGCTGGAGGCCGTCGAGAATCCGCCGGCCGAGGGATCGCAGACGTCGAGGCCGAGCTTCTTGCTTCCGCTCGGACTCGCCCCACCGGTATCGCCCCCGTCCCGAAACGCGCTTCCCTCGTCGAGGGTCACGCCCAGCGGGGGCGCTTCCTCGCATCCGGCGAGAGCGGCGCAGGCGGCCGCCGTCACCAGGCAGGCAAAGGCTCTGATCGCAGACATGGTGTCCTCCCCTTCGTCGCGTGGATCCGGTTTCGTGAGCACGACTCTCCCCAAGGGAGCAGACGAACCGGTGGAGTGTGACGGCGGCCGAGGGGCCGCTTCAGGGAAGGAGGACGGGCCTCGGAAAGCGGTGATGCTCTACTGTGCCGTCGCCCAGCTCGCCGTCCTCGTTCCGGCCCCAGCACAAGGCGCGGCCGTCCTCGGGGATGCCGCATCCCGCGGCCAGGCCGGCTGTGATTCGCACGAAGCGCTCGGGGGTCGCCACCTTCGAGGGGGTCGTACGGATGCCGATCTTTCCGTCACCGATCTGCCCGTCGACGTTCCAGCCCCAGCAGTACGCGCTCCCCTGGATCCCGAGCGCGCAGGTGTGCCCGGTGCCGGCGTCGATCTGGACGGCGGGCACCGGCACGGCGACGCGATCCGGCTCGGGGCGGAAGAGGTGGGGGCCGGGGCCGGGCTGACCGTCGCCGAGCTGGCCCGCGGCGTTCTCCCCCCAGCACCAGACCGAACCGTCGCTCGCCAGCGCACAGGAATGCGACGTGCCGACGGCGATTCCGACGAGATCAGCCAACTCGCGAACCGCAACGGGCTCGGCGCGAGTCACGGTCGTCCCGTCTCCAACCTCGCCCTGCCCGTTCTCTCCCCAGCATCGCGCGCCGCCCCCGGCTTCGACCGCGCAGGCGTGCGCGGCTCCCGTCGATATCGCGACGTATTCGCCCCCGCCTGCGACCCGAACCGGCACCGCACTGTCGGTGCGTGTGCCGTCGCCGAGCTGGCCGAACGAGTTGGCGCCCCAGCACCAGGCCGCGCCCGATGCGTCGATCCCGCACGTGAACGCGGCGCCTGCGTCGATCGCGCGGAACGTCAGGCCGCCGGTGACCGGGCTCGGGACCGCGCGATCCGCTGGATCGCCGACCCCCAGCGCGCCGCGCGCGCCCGATCCCCAGCACCACGCCACCCCATTCGACGACAGGGCGCAGCCGTGGCCGGCAGAAAGTGAAACCGCCACGAACTCGGATCCGCCGGTCACGCGGACAGGTGCGAGCGAGGATCTCAGGCTTCCGTCGCCGAGCTCGCCTGCGACGTTCAGCCCCCAGCAGAAGGCGCCCGCCCCGGCGACGATTCCGCACCCGTGGTGGATCCCGATGGCGATTGCGGCGTACCCGGAGGTCGGCTCGGGCGGAAGGACCGATGTCGGACCGCCGTCCGAGCAGGCCGCGGCGGGGATCAGCGCGGCCAGCGCGCAGCTCCGCAGAATCGATCGGAAGAGTGAGGGAGGCATCGGGAGGAAAAACGCCCGGCGTGCGGCCGGGTTGCATCGTCCTAGGGGATTGCGCCTGCCTCGACGTACAGGTCGTAGATCCCGGTCTCTCCGCAGACGGGCACCCAGAAGTCCCCAAAGGGCGGCTCTGCGGTGTCGCTCACGAACAGCGGAATGTCTTCGAACGATCCCACCTGCACGAGGTAGAGCCGATCGACCGGCTGGGGGAACCCGACCGGTTCGAATCGCCGGCCGTCGAACTCGATCGCCCGCTCGCCCGCCGACTTGTCGAGGCACGCGCCAGCCGCGTCCGGGCCCGCCGGCGCGGCATCGCGAACGTCCGGGGCGATCGGAACCGGGAACGCCGCCGGCCGGTCTTCTTCTTCCTCGCCGAGCTCTTCCTGAGGCGCGATCCGCGCGAGGCAGCCGCGCGCGTCGACCGAGATCCCCAACGGCGTGCCCGGGCACGCGTCACGCGCGTCGAGGACGCCGTCACCGTCCGAGTCGGTGGCGGCCGGCTCGGCCTCGGGGTCGAACGCGCAGCCGTCCGGTCCGACGTCGATGCCCTGCGGAGAACCGGGACACCCGTCTTCGAAGTCCGCGACCCCATCGCCATCTTCATCAGGCGGACCCTCCACGGCGGGCTCCGCCTCGATCCGCGGCTCCGCGGGTGGCGCTACAGGCTCCTGCCGGTCCGGAACGCCGTCCCTGTCCGAGTCCGGTTGCTCGACGCGTTCCCGCGAGGCGCCGCCTGCGCCGAACAGGAACGAGAAGCCGACCGACGCCTCGACGTTGTGGCGCGGCTCGGTCTCGGTCCCATCCGCGGTGAGGGTCTCCAGGAGGATCACGTTGTCGCGGGCGTCGAAGCGGATGGCCCAGGTCGGGTCCACGGAACGGTTGAGGATCTTCACGCCGCCGCCCGCCGGCACGAGCAGCCCGGTGGTGTTGCCCGCGGCGCCGGCGGCGAGGGGGCGGTCGATGTCGAGCTTCGCCTGGCCGACGCCGACGCCCAGATGGAAGACCGCACGTGGAGAGACCCGGACGTCGTACCCGATCTCGGCGCTGTAGAGGAGGAGCGAGGCGCTCAGGCCCTCGAACGGCGCGACCGTGACGTCGCTGGATCGGGCCCAGTCCGCGTTGGCGCCCACGGACAGGCCGCTTCCGAAGTTCCGGAAGACCCGCCCGCCGAACTGCAGCGCCCCGGCGCTCTCGTCGAACAAGTCCGGCCGGAGCGTCGCCGCGTGGAGGTTGAGCTCCCAGTTCGAGATCCGGACGATATTGGACGGTTGAGCCAGGACGGGGACTCCCGACCACAAAACGAGTGAAACCGCGAGCGCGGAGATACGAGTGCGGACCGGGAGGATTCGTCGCACGGTCATGCCCTGGGGTCAGTGTAGCCCGGCTCGTCGCTCCTGGCAATTTCCGGCAGCGATCTCCCCCGGGGGGAGACAACGCGTTAGTTTTGTTTCCCCCTTATGGCCCCCCCACGCCATCTACGCCGCTTCGCCACTCCTCGGAAGATACTCACGGCCCTCCTCACCCTCGGCGTTGTCATCCCCACCTCGTCGGCCATTGCGCAATTCGCCAACCACCTGGAGTTCGAGAATCAGCCGACGAACGGGGAGGCCGGAGCGCAGATCGGGCCGATAACGGTGGGGGCGTTTCCGGGGCCTGCCGGCAACCCCGATATCACCTTCTCCGGCCCGGTGACGATCGCACTCGGCGCGAACCCCGGTGGGGCGACGCTCTCCGGCACCCTCACGGTGAACGCTTCCTTCGGCCGTGCCACGTTTTCCAATCTGTCGATCAACCGCCCCGGCGCCGGCTACACGCTGGTCGCGAGCGCCAACGGCCTGACGAACGACACGAGCAGCAGCTTCAACGTCACGGTGGGTCCCGCTTCCGGTGCGACGACCGTGATCGCGGCCAACCCGACCTCCATCCCGGCGAACGGAACGAGCGGATCCGAGATTACGGTCGAGGTATTCGATGCCGTGGGCAACCCGCGAACGGCGGGGGGCGACGACGTGGAACTGGAGACCACCCTCGGCACCCTGAGCAGCGTCGAGGACAACGGCGACGGAACCTATACCGCCACTCTGACCGCGGGGTCGTCGACCGGCACGGCAACCATCAGTGGGACGGTCGAGGGGAACCCGATCGCCGACACGGCGACCGTGACGTTCACCACCCCCGCCGCGGTCGCGACGGCGCTCGAGTTCGGAGTGCAGCCCTCGAACGCCCAGGCGGGCGCGTCCATCTCGCCGGCGGTGACCGTGCGCGCGGTCGACGACGACGGGGATCTCGTCACTTCCTTCAGCGGCAACATCACGATCGCGCTCGGCAGCAACCCGGGTGGCGGGACGCTTACCGGTGCGACAGTTGCCACCGTCAACGGCGTGGCCACGTTCTCGAACCTGTCGATCGACCGCACGGGAGCCGGCTACACGCTGGCCGCCAGCACGAACGGCCTGTCGGGTGCGACGAGCAATTCGTTCTCCATCACGCCCGGTCCCGCCTCGGGCGCGATGTCGACCATCACGGCGGTCCCGACCTCGATACCCGGTGACGGCACGAGCACGTCGACGATCACGGTCGAGCTCCGCGACGCCTTCGGAAACGCGCTCACGAGCGGTGGAGATGCGGTCGCGCTCTCTCTCTCTCTCCCGACCGGGTCCGGCACGCTCAGCCCCGTGGTCGATCAGGGGAACGGGACCTACACCGCCACCCTGACCGCACCGGCTGCGGCCGGAAGCGTGACCGTCAGCGGCACGGTCAACGGCGGGGCGATAACCGACAACGCCAGCGTCACCTTCAGCGAAGTCCCCACTCGTCTCGAATTCGTCCAGCAGCCGACCGACGAGCAGGCGGGCGCTTCGATCTCACCGGCCATCACGGTTCGGGCGACCAACAACGCCGGCCAGACCGTTCCGTCGTTCACCGGCAACGTGACGATCGCGATCTCCGCGAATCCGGGCGGGGGGACGCTTTCCGGCACCACGACGGTCGCCGCCGTATCCGGCGTGGCCACCTTCAGCACCCTCTCCATCAACCGGACGGGGAGCGGCTACACCCTGGCGGCCAGCTCGGGAAGCCTTACCGGCGCGACGAGCGCGCCCTTCGCGATCACCCCGGGACCGGCTTCCCCCGCCACCTCCCAGATCACCGCGTCCCCGACCTCGATACCGGCCAACGGCACGAGCACGTCGACGATCATGGTCGAGCTGCGCGATGCGCTCGGCAATCCGCTGACGTCGGGTGGGGCACTGGTCGCGTTGAATACCACCGGGGGGAACCTGGGCGCGGTCACGAACAACGGGAACGGAACGTACACCGCCACTCTGACATCTCCTTCGTCTACGGCTACCACGACCGCGACCATCACCGGCACGGTGAACGGCGCGACGATGTCCGATACCGCCACGGTGACGTTCACGGGCGTCGCTCCGGTAGCGACCCGCCTGGTGTTCGGCCAGCAGCCGACCAACGAGCAGGCCGGGACCACGATATCGCCGGCGATCACCGTGCGCGCGGTGGACAACGGCGGCGCCACGATCACGTCGTTCACGGGGAACGTCACACTGGCCATCGCGACCAACCCCGCGGGCGGCACGCTGTCCGGGACCACTACCGTCGCCGCGGTCGCCGGAGTGGCTACGTTCAGCAACGTCCGAATCAACCAGGCGGGAGCGGGCTACACCCTCGCCGCGAGCGCGGCCGGGCTGACCGGCGCGACGAGCTCGGCCTTCTCCATCACTCCCGGCCCGGCGGCGGCTTCCACCTCCACGATCACGGCGGCGCCCACCTCCGTGCCGGCCGACGGGTCGAGCACCTCCACCATCACGGTCGAGCTGCGCGACGCCTTCGGCAATCGTCTGACGTCCGGCGGCAACGTCGTGACGCTCTCGACGACCGCGGGGAACCTGGGCCCGATCTCGGACATCGGCGACGGGACCTATACCGCGGAGTTGACTGCGCCATCGGCACCCGCGACGGCGACGATCTCCGGCCGGCTGGGCGCGACGACGATCTCCGATACCGCCGAGGTCACGTTCACGTTCGTCCCCCCGACGACCTTCCGGCTGGAATTCGGCCAGCAGCCCACCAGCACCGAGGCGGGCCGGGCGATCACGCCCGCCGTCACGGTGCGGGCCGTCGACAACACGGGGGCGCTCCAGACCTCCTTTACCGGCACGGTCACGATCGCCATCGGGGCCAATCCTTCCGGCGGCACGCTGTCCGGTATCACCAGCGTCAGCGCCGTGGGCGGCGTGGCGACGTTCTCCAGTCTGCTGATCGACCGAGCGGGCAGCGGATACCGGCTCTCCGCGGGGGCGGGTGGCTTCACCGGTGTCACGAGCCTGCCGTTCGCGATCACTCCGGCCGGCGCGTCGGGAACGACGACGACGATCACAGCCCAGCCGACGACGCTCCCGGCCGACGGGTCGAGCACCTCGACCATCGTCGTCGACGTGCGGGATGCGTTCGGCAACCGCCGCACGGGCGGGGGAGACGCGGTCACCCTGTCGACCACGGCCGGGTCGATCGGCCCCGTGGTCGATCTCGCCAACGGTACCTACACCGCGGTTCTCACCGCGCCTTCCACGGCCGCGACCGCGACGATCAGTGGCACCGTGGCCGGCATCCCGATCGACGACAACGCGGTCGTCGTGTTCGGCTCGGTCGCGCCGACACCCGTAGGCCTCGCGTTCATCCAGCAGCCGGGCACGACGCAGGTCGGCGCCGCCATCTCCCCCCCGGTCACGGTGCGCGCGGTCGACAGCGGCGGCAGTACCGTGCCCTCGTTCACCGGCGTCGTGACGATCGCGCTGGGAACCAACCCCGGCGGCGGGACCCTCTCGGGAACGACCACCGCCACGGCCGTGGCCGGCGTCGCCACGTTCGGCAACCTGCGGATTTCACAACCCGGCGCGGGGTACACGCTGACGGCCAGTGCGGCCGGGCTTACCGCAGCGACCAGCGCGCCGTTCACGGTCACCGCGGCCCCTGTGTCGGCCGATCTTGCGGTGACCGCGAGCGTGGACGACGCCTCCCCTGCCGTAGGCGACACAGTCCGGTATACGCTCCGCGTAACCAACACGGCCTCCGAGCGCGTCACCGGTGTGGAGGTCAGTTACGAGCTCGACGATCGCCTGGCGTTCGTGTCGTCGGTCCCGAGCGAGGGTACCTACAACCCGCAGACGGAGATATGGTCGGTTGGCATCCTGGAGCCCGGTGAGGGCGCGACTCTCGAGATCGCGGCCCGGGTGGTCCGCTGAAACGGAGGCAGACGTGAGAAAGAAGCGCTCCCAATACCTTGCCCTGTCGCTCGCCGTTCCGCTCGCCCTGCCGCTGAGCGCGTGCACCGGCGTCGGTCCGCTCGCGCCCGGAGGCGTCGAGCTATCGGTGCGAGCGGATACCTCGGTATTGGAAGCCATCGGCGCCCGCACCCAGCTCGAGCTCGAGCTTCCCGACGGGCTGGAACCAGCGGCGCTCGACGCCGTCTGGCGCTCCAGCGCCCCCTCGGTCGCCTCCGTCGACGCGAACGGCATGGTGACCGCGGTCGGTCAGGGCGTGGCCACGATCACCGCGGAGACGGGCGGAATGTCCGCCTCGACGGTGATCACCGTGGATGCCCAGATCGTCAGCGTGGCTCGCGTGAGCTCGGACCAGACCGACACGAACCCCGCCAACGACACAGCGAGCGTGACCATCACGGTTCACGCCGACTGAAGGGCACCGGCGATCGCGCATCGGCGCATCCTTTCACTCCGCCTCTTGTCGATCCGCGTCCTGCCGATCCGCATCCTGCCCATCTCCGTACTGCCACTCGTCGTCATGACCGCCTGCGGCCGCATATCATCGGATGTCTGCGAGACGTTCGCCGACAGGGATCTGGGAATCACCGGTGCGGAGTACCGCCCGTGTGCTGGCGCGATCCTGGTCGAGCTCGACTCGATCCAACCGAAGCTCGAGGCGCTCGTCGCGGGAGATCGCCGGCAGGCGCGAGGAGCCAGCTCCAGCTACCGAGCCCTTCGGTCGCTGGTCGAGGACACGGGAATCTTCGAGGATTACCGCTCCATGCGGCCGTCGACGGTCATCGTGAAATGGCCGGAGGCGTCGACGCGCGAGTTCAACAGCGCCGCCTTCGACGCCACGAATCAGTACGGAGCCGTTCTGGCACATCCCAACGAAGACAACCTCCGTCAGGGAGTGGAGGCGCATGAGGTGGCCCGACGTGCCTATGCCCGCATACGCTGAGCGCCACCTCCCGGCCATGACGGTCGGCATCGCGCTCGCGTTGCTTCTCTCCGCGTGCAAAGGGGGCGGGGAGAGCGCCCCGGGTGCCTTCGGTCAGCCGATCGCGATCGGTGCCTACACGCTCACGGTCGAGCGGGTCCAGCCCGCACCGGTTCCCGGCCCTCCGATCAGCAGCTTCCGGGAACAGCCCGGCCGCGAGGGCGTGATGGTTTACGTGAAGTGGTCCGGGCTCGAGGATCTCGATGCCATGAGCCGGCTGGCATTCACCCAGAAGTACCTAGAGGATCATCTATCCGTGATCGACTCCACCGGCGGGCGCGCCGAGCCGACCGTGGCCATGCAGTCGGCTCTCCTCTTCATGAACGATCCGGGAGACAACTGGCGGGATTGGATCGTCCTGTTCCACCTCCCCCAACAGGTTGCCGGCTTGGTCCTCGAGATCGAGAATCCCGAGCCGGGTTCAGGGCAGCCGGAGCGGATCGCCATCGGCATAGACCGCTGAACGTATCCCGCCGTGCGGCGCGCTGGCCCTGTAACCTGACCGCTCCCGCCGCCCCGGGCTCTGACCACGCATTTAGTATCCTGTTGCGCATCAAGGGCTTTGACTATAGCTATCATCCTTTCCTTGAATTCCTGACCTCGGACCCTCATAGGAGCATCGAGTCATGGCTATCTGGAAAGAGCCGAGCCCCAGCAAGAACGCCCCCTCGTCTCCGGAACCGTCCCCGGCGCAGGTCCGAACCGAGCCCATGGGAGCTTCTCCGACCGGGACGCCGAGTCCTTCCGAGCCGTCCCGCGCCCGGGAGAGCCGGGCGATGGAATCCGTCATCGCAGCCGACCTGACGATCGAAGGCAAGATCGAAGGCTCTGGTCACGTCCGGCTGGTCGGCAAGTTCAAGGGGGACGTGCAGGTCGAGGGTGACTTGACGATCGAGAAGGGCGCCAAGGTAACGGGCAGCGTGCGGGCCGGAACCGTCATCGTGGGCGGCGAGCTCGAGGGAAACATCGAGTCCGCGTCCCGGGTGGAGCTGCTCGAGAGCGGCATGATCAACGGAGACGTCAAGGCCGGGTCACTGACGGTCGCCGCCGGCTCCCGCATGCGCGGACAGGCCGAGTTCGGCTGGAGCGAGAAGGAAGCGGCACGGGCACCCAGGATGAGGCTGGAGACCGGCTCCACCGCATGAGCCGGAGGGTCGTTCCGGGTCAGGCGCGCACCTGCCCCCTCTGCAAGGCCACGATCCTCGAGAGCGCGACGGTCTGTCCCGCGTGCCGCCACCACCTGCGGTTCGATCCGCGCGGCGGCCAGCTCGAGTGGTCGAGCTTCGTCCCGCTGCGGGTCGAGGGCACGCTCCGCCCGCCGGTCGACGGCGAGGCGTGGGAGTATTCGATCCTGCTGACGATCAAGGACGACAGGGGTCAGGAGATGGCCCGCCAGGTGCTCGGCGTCGGGGCACTCAAGCCCGACGAGGAGCGGACGTTCGAGCTATCGGTGGAGGTGCTGGCTCCGAAGGCGGTGGCCGAAGCTTCGAGCGCATAGTCGCCTTCCGGCGTCACGCTGGTCAGGGTACCTTGGTTGCATGGGCCGTCTGTTTTGGTTTGTCCGCAGTCGGCGCAAGCCGCTTGCCCTCCTCCTTGCATACCTCGCGGCCTCCTGGCTCGTCTTCCAGCTCCTGGATGCGCTCTCAGGCGACAATGGTCTGCCGGGCTGGGCCGCGAGCGCCACGTTCGTCGTTCTGGGCAGCGGCCTAGTCGCGATCACGACGATCGTCTTCCGCCAGCTGCGAGGATCCGCAGCCCACGAGCTGGCCGCGATCTGGTTCGCCGACATCGCCAACTACAGCGAGCTCATGGCACGTGACGAAGCCCGGGTCATGGTCCTGGTTCAGCTCTTTCGAGGTATCGCCAGACGGACTGTTCGCGATCATGACGGCCGACTCGTGAAGTTCATGGGCGACGGTGCGCTGGCTCACTTTCGCAGTACCCATTCGGCGGTCGAGGCTGCGCTCCATTTCCGCGAGGAATACAGGCGCCAGGCGACGGAGTCCTGGGGGGAGCCTCCTCCGCTGCGGATCGGCGTCCATGTCGGGGACGTCGCACAGACCGAAGATGGCGACCTCTACGGCGATGGCGTCAACGTCGCCTCGCGTATCGAGCGCGCGGCCGAACCAGGACAGGTATTGGTCAGTGCCGATGTATGGCACCAGCTGCGCCAGAATCCCGCCTTCCGATTCGAGCAGGTCGAACATCCGCCATTCAAGGGAGTCGCCGATGTCCAGGTCTTCGAGGTCGACGGGTCTGGATCGGGCGAGATCCCGGGCCAGCGACCGCTTCCGCAGTTTCTCCCGATCGATCGCCGGACGATGGCGACGACCGCGGGAGTGGCCGTGCTCGCCGCTCTGGTGCTCACCTACGCCGTCACGCGCAACAGAGGATCGGACCTGGGTGCCGACAGCGCGATTGCAAGTGCGGCCACTCCCGGCATCGTCGTCCTGCCGTTCAGCGTCACGGGCGACGAACTCGAGGGGTGGGACGTCGAAATGGTCGACCTCCTGTCGACGAACCTCGACGGTGTCACGGGACTTCGCACCATCGACAGCCGAACGGTGGTGGCGATTTGGGACAACGCGTTCGGAGACGACGCGCCGGAACTCGACCAGATTCTGACGATGGCTCGGCGAACGGGGGCCCGGTACGGTGTGGTGGGTCGTGCATTGTCGGTCGGTAACAGGGTTCGGATGTCCGCCGACATCTACGAACTGGGAGGCGAAGGCCGAATCGGCTCGGCGACCGTCGAAGGCGTTCCCGACAGTCTCTTCCAGCTGGTCGATCGCCTGTCGATCGAGCTCGTGCAGATCGTTCCCGTCGAAGCGGGCTCCAAGCGGGGGACGGTCGATCTGGCCAGGATCACGACCGACTCCTTGAGCGCATTGAAAGCCTACCTGGAGGGACAGCAGCTCTATCGCCACTCCAACTACAATGGCGCATTCGAGCTGTACGAACGCGCTACCCAGATCGACTCGACGTTCGCCCTCGCGTACTACATGCAAGGTCTTTCTGCGGGCTGGGGAGGGCTGGAGGAATCCGCCGAATACCTGAAAAAGGCGGCGCGCCACTTGAATCGCCTGCCTCCCCGGGAGGCGCTCATCGTGCGGGGGATCCTGGCGCTCCACTCTGGATCTCTGGAGAGCCGCGAGCTCGTGGAACAGGCGATCCGACGCTATCCCGGGGACCATGAGACGTGGGCGGCGCTCGGCGAAGTCTACTTCCACCTGGGCCCGCAGCTCCTGATGAATCCGATGACTGCCGACAGCGCATTCGAGAGAGCGAGGAGGATCGATCCCACCCTGGGGTCGGACTATCAGCACTTGATCGACAACGCGTTCGGCCTTCACGCGAGCGCCGATCGGGCACGTGCCTTCGTCACTGCGTACGATACGCTGGCCCCTGGTTCTCGGGAAGCGCCTCTCTACAGGTTGGGATATCAACTCGCGTTCGGAGATTCGAACGAGCGGCAAGCTGGCTGGCAGACGATCGACACGCTGCCTGGCTCGTACGCGCGCTTCATTGCCCGCAACATGTTCTGGCACCCCAGTCTTCTGGCCCTTTCCGAAGCGGTCTTCGCCACCGGCTCTGCCTCCGACCCCGATCGCGCCCAAGGTCTGGCGAGTGTGCGCTTCAGCCGCGGACGAGTCGCGGCAGCGTTCGAGGAGCTGTCGAAGCCCGAAGTGGGAGAGGACGCGAGTCTGGCATTCAGCTACCTCGCTTCAGCTTGGGGGATGCCGGTTCCCGCAAGCCACGTCGATCGGGTCCTGACACGGATCGATCTCGCCAGGGCCACACCCGAGGTCGCATTCTTCGTCGGAGCGTTCGGCGTCGATCGCGATCGGCGAGCAGATGTCGCCTCCGCCCGGGAACGCCTGGCGATGCTCGCCGACAGCCTGGGCGCCTCCGGCGATCGGTATGGAGCAAACTTCGCGGCCGGCGCGGAGAAAGCTCTCGCCGGATACGAACGGTGGCGGCTCGACGGCCGGTCACAGGAGGCGCTCGGCACGCTGATCCAGGCCCAGCGGGAAGCGACGGGTTATCTGCGCGCGCGGCTGCAGACGAACACTGCGATCCGGATCTGGCTCTCCCACCTCGCGATCGAGCTCGGCGACCTGCCCACCGCGGAGCGCTACCTGGGCTCCTTCTACGGGATTCGGGAGCCGTTCGCCAGCTCGGCCGAGTTCGAGCTCGCCCGCGTCCTGGATCGGCAGGAGCGGTTCGCGGAAGCGGAGCAGCGCTATGCACGCGTTCTCACCGCCTGGAGCGCGGCGGATCCGGTCTTCGAAAACCGGCTCCAGCTCGCTCGTTCCAGGCTCGAGGCGATCCGGGAGGAGCGTGCCCGTCGCGACTGACCGGCATTGAACCATGTTTGTGGATCGGATATAGTCGTTTCAGACCACGCTCCGAACCCATCCGCTGGAGGCTGGCCATGGCAGAGGAAACACAGCAATACGAGGGCGAGCAGGAATATCCGGACGATCCGATCATCGCCGAACTGGGAATCACGGACGAGGTTGTTCCCGGTTTCCCCTTTGATATCGTGTTCGGCTACTACAGGAAAATGCCGCCCGAGTTCCGACTGTATCACAAGACGTTTGGTTGCTACATGGAAGGCCCCCTGAGCCGCGTAGCGCGCAGGAAGCCGGCTTCAAGCGGCGGATCCGAGGTCTGGCTTCGTACGAATGGCAATTACCCGGCCGACATCACGATCGTGTGCTCGGTGGATCCCGAGGAGGCAATGGAGCCGGTCGAGCCGACGTACACGGCTCTGTATGCGAGATACGCCTACCCCAAGACCACTCCCTGGCACGAGTGGTAGCGAACCGAGAAGTCGATTGGGCTCGCGAAGGCGATGTTCGACGATGCGGGGGCCGCCTCACACCTTCTCAGCCGCGGGCTGATCCCGACCGCCTCCGGTAGCCCTACCCGAGTAACGGTCCGCCGACTTGCCGGCCGGAATCTCCTCTATCGCGTGGAGATCGACGGCGACTCGCCCCTCCTCCTCAAGCAGGCCGTCGACGCGGAGACCCGCCGGGGACTCGAGCGCGAAGCCCGGGCCTACGACCTGATCGCCGGCTGCAGAGACGCGACCGTTCCGGTCACGCCCCGCAAGCTGGACTACGATCCGCCGTCTTCCACCCTGGTTCTCGGGTTTCTTTCCCAGCACCGACCCTTGGGCCGTGCGGGCGGAGCTGGAGATTGGAACGCCGAGGTCGCAGACGCACTCGGTCGCATGCTGGCCGGGCTTCATGCGCTTCCCCTCCCGCCGGGCGATGCGACCGCGCCATGGGTGCTGACGCTCGTCCATCCACCGGTCGGGATCCTGCGAGAGGCGTCGACGGGGCAACTCGAGCTGATCGGTCACGTTCAGGGCTCGGCTACCTGGGGAAACACGCTGGAGAGTCTCGCTGAGGAATGGAGTCCCCGGTCGTTTATCCACGGCGACCTCCGGTTCTCGAACATCCTCCGTGAAAGCCCTCCACGACCCGACGGGCCGGTGCTGGCGCTCATCGATTGGGAGCTGGCCGGCTCCGGCGACCCTGGCTGGGACACCGGGTGGGTCGTCGCCGAGATCCTCGCCGGCCGGGTGCACGATCTCCGGCGAGGGCTCTCCCTCGCACGGGCCTTCTGGGCGGGGTATGTCGCGGGAGCCCGAGATACCGGGAAGGATGCTCGGCTCGACTACACCCTCCGCTGGTCTGCCGCGGCCTGCCTTCAGATGGCCTACGAGCAAGCCCTCTGGCCCCATGAGGGGACGGATCTTCCGGACAGGCTCCTCGAGATCGGGCGATCGCTTCTGGAGCGCCCGTCCGTCTGGATCGAGCGCGTCTTCACCGCACCCGCCCGATGATGCCGGACCCAAGTTCGCTCGTTCGCAGCGTCCTCGAAGAGTGCACCGTCGACCCACCTGGCGGATTCCAATGGTTCGGCCAGTGGATCCCCACCGATGCGTTCGACGGAGGCGAGTCCCGCGGAAACTTTCTTCGGACACTCGCGCTCCACCTGTATCTCCACGTCTTCTGTGCCGGCGAAGCCGCGGCCAGACTTCCCCCTCCTCGGTCCTCCAGCGCTGGCGAGATCCGTGCGCTCCTGACGGCCCACTCGCTTGCCAACCCCGACCGCGAACGATGGGATTCCGGCTGGACCTATGTGGGGAAATCCGGCGACGCGTACCTCGTCCACAGAAAGGGCCTCGACTTCTCGGTATCCGAAGGCAACGTCCGCACTCCCCCTGGGGAGGCTCTTCGCGCAGGGAGTGAAGTCCAGGTCCTCGTTCCCGCGGACCGCTGGTCGCTCTCCCCCGGCTACGTGCTGATCTACGGCGAACGACTCCTGCGTCCGAGAAGCGTCGGGATCCGGCGCACGCGGCTCTACCTCAACCTGGACGTGCCGGACGCGCGGCGTGTCATCGGGATGTGCCGGTGCTTCAACGAAGCTGAGCTTCCGTTCACGCTCAAAGTCGCCGGCCATCCGGCCGCGTATGACCGCTGCGACACGGTGATTCTCTTCGTCGAGCGTGACGAGTATCGGCGGGCGAGCGAGTTGCTGGTCGGAGAGGCGACGCGCTCGGCTCTCACACCTCGGCTACCGGTCCCCGCATTCACACGGAGATTGGCCCCCGGCGTTGCCGTCGCGGACGATCCGCATGCGCCCGAGAGCTTCGGCGAGTCACGCTGCCGACTTCTAGCCGAAGGGATCCTGCGTGCGCATGAGGCAGGAGACACTTCGTTTGAAGCACAGCTACGGGAGGTTGAGAAAGCGTTTCTTACGGAGGGAGTATTGCTCGAAACCACTCATCTCGAGTCGGGTTCGGCAGAATACGAGATCGGTCCCTGGAGTCATTGGAGTATTTCATAGTGGTGGGCGGCAGAGGACTCGAACCTCTGACCTCCTGCATGTCAAGCAGGCACTCTAACCAGCTGAGCTAGCCGCCCACGGCGTTTCCGGAAGGGCGGAGAAAATACCTCTGTCCCGACGGTCGATCAACCTGCGGGCTCCTCCGGCCGTTTCCCGTGGTATGTCCGGTTTCACGTTTGCCCGACGCCCTGTGCGCACCCTGTCTAGACACCCGACCCCCGACTGAATAGCATGGGGTGCCGATGAGCGCCGGAAAAGAACAATGGGGGACGCGCATAGGCCTCATCCTGGCGATGGCGGGGAACGCCGTGGGGCTGGGGAACTTCCTGCGCTTCCCCGTGCAGGCCGCGAGCAACGGCGGCGGCGCGTTCATGATCCCCTACTTCCTGTCGCTGATCCTGCTGGGCATTCCGCTCATGTGGATCGAATGGTCGCTGGGCCGCTACGGCGGCGTGCGAGGCAGCGGCTCGACGCCCGGAATCCTCGACGCGATCTGGAAGAGCCGCATCGCCAAATACGTCGGCGCGCTCGGGATCTTCATGCCCTTCGTCGTCATGGTCTACTACACGTACGTCGAGTCCTGGTCGCTCGGTTTCTCGCTGCTCTCGATCCTCGGCGCCTTCCCCGAGACGGGCGGGATCGAGGAGATGACGCACTTCCTGCGGGCCTATCAGGGCGCGGAGATGCACACGAGCGGAATGTTCGGAAACGTCGACACGGGCGCCTTCATCTTCCCCGGACTGGCCTACGGGTTCTTCCTCTTCACCCTCGGCGCCAATCTGTGGTTCCTCTACCGCGGGCTGAGCGGCGGGATCGAGAAGGTCGCGCTCTACGGGCTTCCCGCCCTGTTCCTCTTCGCCATCGTGCTCATGGTGCGCGTCCTGACGCTCGGCACGCCCGACCCCGCGCTGCCGGAGAACTCGATCTCCAATGGGCTCGGCTTCATCTGGAACCCCGACCTCTCCGCGCTGTCGAACCCGCAGGTGTGGCTGGCCGCAGCCGGACAGATCTTCTTCACTCTCTCCCTCGGCATGGGCTCGATCCACGTCTACGCTTCCTATCTCTCGAACAAGGACGACGTGGCGCTGTCGGGCCTCTCGACCTCGGCCACCAACGAGACCGCCGAGGTCGTCATGGGCGGGACGATCGCGATCCCCGCGGCGGTCGCATTCTTCGGGGTCGCCGCGACGACTCAGCTGGCCGCCGGCGGATCCTACAACCTGGGCTTCGTCACGATGCCGGTGATCTTCCAGCAGCTTCCACTGGGTGACCTGTTCGGCGCGCTGTGGTTCTTCCTCCTGTTCATCGCGGGGATCACCTCTTCGCTCGCCATGGGACAGGTCGTGCTCCGGTTTCTCGCCGACGAGTTCGGCATGAGCCGGTCGCGCGCCGTCGCGATCCTCGGCGCGGTGGTCTTCCTGTGCACGCAGCCCGTCGTCCTGTTCATCGAGTACGCCTACATGGACGAGCTCGATTTCTGGGCGGGGACCTTCGGGCTGTTCGTCTTCGGCGCGATCGAGGTGATCCTCTTCGCCTGGGTCTTCGGCATCGATCGCGGCTGGTCGGAGATCATGAAGGGGGCGGACATCCGCCTCCCGAGGATCTACAAGTTCATCCTGGCCTGGGTCACGCCGCTCCTCATGATCGTGATCTTCCTCGCGTGGACGTGGCTCAACGCCCCGTCGGTGCTCCTCATGGAGGGCGTCCCCGAAGAGAACCGGCCGTTCGTCATCGGAGCGCGGCTCTTCATGCTGGCATCACTGGCTGTCTTCTTCTACTTGATCCGCCGGGCGTGGCGGGACAAGGAGGGTCCGCGCGCGCAGGAGCGCGAGCGGGCGCGCGCCGCATGACGATCGGCGGATGGATCCTGCTGATCGCGGCCTGGGGCGGAATCATCGGCCTGACGCTGTGGTGCATCGCCCGCGTCCTGCGGACTCCATGGAAGGACTGAGACGCCGGTCTCGCGTTCGGGCTGGTGTACTTACCCGCGACCGCCCGCGATGCGGGCGGCTTCGGGGGAATCCTTGAGCCGGAACATCGCCACCGACCCCAGCGCCGGGCCGGGCACCAGAGCGGCGAACGCCCACCGCCAGCCGACCCGCTCGACGAGGGCCGGAATCAACCAGATCGTGGCCACGGTCAGCAGGAAGCCGATCGCCAGCTGCAGGGTCACGGCCGTTCCCACGTAGCGCTGATCGGCGACCTCGGTCACGATCGTCGAGAACTGGGCAGAGTCGGCGACGACCCAGAACCCCCACAGAAGTCCCACTCCCAGCACCACCCCCGGATGCGTTCCGATCAGCGCCCCGATCGAGAGCGCGCAGGCCCCGGAGATCGCCATCGACAGGATCGTGGTCCGCGTCCGGCCCCACCGGTCGCCGATCACGCCCCCCGCCCAGCAGCCGATTCCGCCCGCCCCGATGACCGCGAACGTTGCGAACGCCGCTCCCCTCTCCGGCAACGGATCCCCGTGCGCGGCCAGGACGGCCGCGTAGAAGGCCACGAACCAGGCCCACATCGCGTAGAGCTCCCACATATGGCCGAAGTACCCGAGCGATGCCAGACGGACGCCGCGTCCCGAGAACGCGAGGCGCGCCTGGCGCGGATCGAAGCGGGCGCGCGGGAAGGGCCACGGCCCCTCGGACCCCGCGACCTCGGCGAGGACCCCGCCGAGGACCGTGAGCGCCGAAGTCGTCACCACCACCACCCGCCAGTCGACCCCGCCCAGCCCGTTGATGAGGTGGGGCGCGGCCGACCCCAGGGTCAGCGCGCCGACCAGGATCCCGAGGCCGGTGCCGCGCCCGACCCGGAACCACGTGGCCATCGACTTGAGCGCGGGCGGGTACACGCCGGCCAGGAAGAATCCCGTCGCCAGCCGCAGCGGGATCGCGAGCGCGGGGCCGTCCGCGACATAGAGAAGCCCGTTGGCGGTCGCCGCCCCGATCGCGCCGAAGAGGATCATCCGTCGAGGTGGCAGGATGTCGGACAGGGTCAGCGCCGCGGAGGCCAGGGCGCCGGCCACGAAGCCGATCTGGACCGCGATCGTGAGCCACGCGGCGGCCGAACCCGAGAGGCTCCAGAGATCGACGAGCTGGGGAAGCGCGGCGGTCGCCGAGAACCATGTCGTCATCGCCAGGAGAACCGCCGCCGCCAGAATAGAGAGCGCTCGCCAGCGGCCCTCGGGGTCGCGCTCGACCGGATCACCGCCGATCGGAACGGGATCCCTCAGTCGGCCCCAGAGACGCCCGCGCGGCGGCGCCGCACGAACGCTTCGACGAAGTTTCCGAGGACCCCCTCCGCGTGGGGCGCGCTCCCCACCTCCGGGTCGGTGTCCAGCAAGTGGCGGCGGCGTGCGACGAAGTCCCGCGCGATCTCCTCGGTGACCTCGGGATGGAATTGCACGCCGCGGACGAGCGGGCCAACCGCGATCGCCTGCACCTCGGTGTGGGAATTGACTGCCAGGAGCGTCGCATCGGGCGGCAGGAGCGCCACGTAGTCCTCGTGCGTCGTGTGGACGCGGAAGCGATCGGGCAGACCGGCGAAGAGCGGGTCCTCGCTCCCCGCCTCGGTCAGCTCCACGTCGGTCGTTCCGATCTCCCAACCGCCCGGGTGTCGCTCCACGCGACCGCCGAGAGCCTGGCAGATCGCCTGATGTCCGTAACAAACGCCGAGGAGCGGGGCGTCCGCCCGCGCCACCGCGCGGATCCAGTCCAGCACCCGCTCGGTCTCGGGGTCCGGGTCGACGACCGAGCCACGCGCGCCGGTGACGATCCAGCCGTCCGCCGCGTCGGGGTCCGGAAGCTCCCGCTCAGGCCCTGTCTCCCAGACACGACACTCCACCGCGTCCGCGAGGACGCGCCGGAACCAGGCGTCGTAATCCCCGAAGCGGAGGATCATCTCCGGGAAGGTGGAGCCGGGCTTCAGGATGCCGATGCGGCGCGTCATTCCGCGGACACTTCCTCGACCACCGAACCTCCTCGCGCCAGGCGGAGCTGCCCGCAGGCGCCTTCGATGTCGAGGCCGCGGCTCCGGCGGATCGTCACCGGGACGCGGGTCGCGCGCCGAAGGGCGTCGCGGAAGCGCATGGTCTCAGTGGTTTTCGGCCGCCGGAAGTCAGCTCCGGGAACAGGGTTGTACCGCATCAGATTAACCTGTACGGAAAGCCCCTCCACCGCGCGTCCCATGGCCGCCACGTCGGCAGGCCGGTCGTTGACCCCCGGCAGGTGCAGGTACTCGAACGTCATGCGTTTCCCCGTCGATTCACACCACAGCCGGCACGCCGCCAGGAGCTGGCGCAGCGGATAGCGCCGGTTGATCGGCACGATCTCGTCGCGCACCTCGTCACTGGCCGCATGCAGGGAAACGGCGAGCCGCACCTGTGGGAACTCCTCGCCGAGCGCGACGATCCTGTCCGGCAGGCCCACGGTCGACACCGTGATCCGGCGGGCCCCGATGTCGAAGTAGCGCTCGTCGACGAGCAGCTCGAGCGCGATCCGCAGGTTGTCCCAGTTGAGGAGCGGCTCTCCCATCCCCATGAAGACCAGGTTGGCGCCGTGACCGGCCGGCTCGCGCTCTCGCTGGAGATGGCGGACCTGATCGACGATCTCGCCGACCGTGAGGTTCCGCTTGTAGCCGATCATGCCCGTCGCGCAGAATGCGCACGCCAGGGCGCAGCCCGCCTGGCTCGACACGCAGAAGGTGTCGCGCCGCGGCGAGGGGATCATCACCGACTCGACCGCCTCGCCGTCGAGGAGCGTCCAGAGGTACTTCTGCGTTCCGTCGGCGGACTCCCGCCTCTCTGCGAGAGAGATCGACGGGAAGCGGAACGCGCGCTCCAGCTCGTCGCGGAGACCCTTGGGTAGCGCGGTGATCGACTTCCATCCGTCCACGCGCCGGCGGTAGACCGCGTGTACGATCTGGTCGACGCGGTAGGAGGGCTCGCCGCGAGCCGCGAGCCACGCCTCGAGAGCCGGCTCGATCGCCTTGGCGGCATAGCTCAGGAGCTCCGAGCGCGGATCGAGCTCGGCGAGACGCGCGAGGCGCCGGTCGCGCGCGGCTTCGGGAGCCGAAGGCATCGAGATCTCGAGCTCGTGCACGGCGGGAATGTACGCCCCGGCGCGGCGGGGGGTCGAACCGCGGGTGGTGCTCAGGCGCCTGCCTGGGTGGCCGCGCGACCGGCGAGCCAGGCCCTGGCGGCGGCCAGCCGCTCGCGGACGACGTCCTGCCCCATCGCGACCATCGTCTCGAAGATGCCCGGGCTCACGCGCTGGCCGGTCAGCGCGACCCGCATCGACTGCATGACCTTGCCCGCGGGCACGCCGCGGTGGTCCGCCAGCGCCCGCAGCCTGGCCTCCATTGCCTCGAGCTCGCCCCACTCGTCCTCGGCGGCTGCGTAGTCCTCGGCGACCGCGAGTGCGCCGTCGGCGAGCGACGCGTCCTTCCAGAACTTCTCGACGGCGTCGGGCTGATACTCTACCGGCCCCGGGAAGAACGGCCGACCCTGCTCGACGAGATCGTGGAGTGTCCGCGAGCGCGTCTTGACCAGCGCCATGAGGTCCTCGAACCACGCCGCGCGGCGCTCGAGCTCCGCCTCGTCGGCGATCCCGGCCTGGACGAAGAGCGGCTTCGCGATCGCCGCCACCTCCGCGCCCGAGAGCAGCGACAGGTGCTGGCCGTTCAGCCATTCGAGCTTCTCCACGTCGAAGACCGCGCTCTTCCCCGTGATCCGGTCGAGCGTGAACGCCTCGACGAGCTCGCCGCGCGTCATCACCTCCCGGTCGTCCCCCGGCGACCAGCCGAGGAGCGCGAGGAAGTTGACGAACGCGTCGGCCAGGAACCCCTGATCCCGGTAGGCGGTCACCGCTACCGCGCCGTGGCGCTTGGAGAGCTTGGACTTGTCGGGTCCGAGGATCAGCGGGACGTGGGCGAACATCGGAGGGTCGACACCCAGCGCGCGGTAGAGGAGGATCTGCTTCGGCGTGTTCGAAATGTGGTCGTCGCCGCGAACGACGTGGGTGATCCCCATGTCCAGATCGTCGACGGTTACCGCGAGGTTGTAGATCGGGGCGCCGTCGGAGCGTAGGATGATGAAGTCGCCGATCGTGCGGTTCTCGAACGCCGTGTGGCCGTGTACCACGTCTTCCCATGCCGTCTCTCCCGGCGGGACGGCGAACCGGATCGTGGAGGGCTCCCCGCCAGCGCGACGGCGCGCGGCCTCGCCGGAATCGAGCGCTCGGCAGCGGCCGCTGTAGACGTAGGACTCCTTGCGCGCGATTGCGGCGTCGCGCTCGGCGGCCAGCATCTCGACCGTGCAGAAGCAGGGATAGGCGCTCCCCGACTCGACCAGCCGCTCGGCCGCCGCGCGATGGCTCGCGCCCATTTCGGACTGGAAGAACGGCCCCTCGTCCCAGTCGATCCCCAGCCATTCGAGCCCTTCCAGGATTCCCTGGATCATCTCGGCGGTAGAGCGCTGGGCGTCGGTGTCCTCGATCCGCAGCACGAGTGTGCCCCTCGTGTGGCGCGCCCAGAGCCAGTTGAAGAGCGCGGTGCGGGCGCCTCCCACGTGCAGGAATCCGGTGGGACTCGGCGCGAAGCGCACGCGAACCGGGGTGCTCGTGCTCATGGCGTTGACTTCCTCATGGGGACGGAGATATTGCCGACGTGCTCGAAGACGCGATCATCGCCGCTCTCGCTCTCAACGGCATCCTTTGCACCGCGGCGTTGATCTGGTTGCTGCGGCGAGCGGGCAAGCGTCACGACAGTGAATGGCCCGCCGAGCATCCCGCCATCGAACTGCCCGACAAGCTCGAGCTCATCGATCTCGACATCGACTCCTTCGGGCGCTACCCCGTCTCCGAGATCTGCTCGATCATGGCCGAGCACTATCCCGCGGCGTACGAGCGCTATCGGACGGGCCGGATGGAGAGTGGCGAGCGCCTTCAGGTCTGGGACGCCTGCTGCGCGATCCACGACGCGCGCTTCGAGATCGAAGAGCTCTGCTCCTGAGGGA
>DASRVB010000174.1:0-2455 GCA_035687725.1 Gemmatimonadota bacterium | reverse complement strand
TGTCCGGTGCCGGAACCAAGGTCGAGCACCGGACCTTCAGCCGGCAGCCATTCGCTCACGTGCTCGATGAGCTGACGCGAGCGCCGTTCCATGACACCGTCGAGCAGCGACTTGAAAGTGCCTATCAACATCGCTCCGCCTCCGGCAGCGCCGACGGAGTGCTCGGTTCATACCCTCTCTCGAGAAGCTCCTGAGTGACCCGGATGATCTTCGGCCAGTAACCCCGCTCGAGATCTCTCGGGTGAATCGCCAGCGCAGGGACTCCATGATCCAGGGATTGAAGCAGCCGTCCGATCCCGTGGCCGAGATGTCCGAGCCAGCCGTAGCGACCACAGTCCCAGGTCCAGGGCGCCAGTCGAATCTTTCGACCGGCGCGCGACTCGAGGGAGAAAAAGGCCAGAACGTGCTCCAGACCGGGAGCATTTCGGTTGCCCGGGCGGACATGTCCCAGCTGCCAGGCCGGTGCGAGGAAGGTCCGCGCCGGCTCCCCGAACACCTCGGTGAAGACACGCTGTCCGCGCTCGAGGATGTGTCGAGTTTCTTCGGGATCGAGGCCGTTCATCTCGTCGCAGCTCCCGGCGAACAACGAGGTCGGTCCACGGCCCCGCCGACGCTGATGGAAGTAGCCGTGAAGGAGAAGCTCCTCGGAGGCCTCGCGGACCAGGTGGCAGTAGCCGGGATGCGACGTCAGTGGCCACTCGCCGTGCCAGTTGGGGACCACGCCGAAGGAGAAGCGACGCCCGAGAAAGGGCGCGAGGTCCCGAATCATCTTCCGAGTCTCATTGGTGTAAGCCGGAGTGGCGTCGTGGATACAAACCAGGAAGCGGCGCATGGCTGGCCTACCCGATCGCCTCCTTATCCGCCTCCTGACCGATCGCGTTGCTGAGTATTCCTCCGTATCGCCGATCCCGAGCGGCAAAGGCCTGGACGGCGGAAGCGAGATCGGCACCGCTGAAGTCCGGCCACAGGACGTCGGTGAAATAGAGCTCGGCGTAGGCCGACTCCCAGAGCAGGAAGTCACTCAACCGCTGTTCCCCGCCGGTGCGGATGAGCAAATCCACGTCACGCGTACCGCCGGGCGCGTGGATGGCCTCGTACAGGGATTGCTCGAAGGCGTGGCGGGTGGGAGGCGTTCCCATGGCGACACGGCCGGCCGCTGCCAGCAGGGCCTCGCGGGCTGAATAGTCGATCGCAACCCGGAGATGGAGAGTGGTGCCTTCGCTCGTGCGCTCCTCGACCTGAACGATGCTGCGTCCGAGAGAATTCGGGATCCGGTCCCGGCGTCCGATTACGCTCAAGCGCACACCCTTCTCTTTCAGGTGGGCGCACTCGGAGTCCAGGTACTTCTGGAGCAGAAGCATCAGGTTGTCCACTTCGCCCCGCGGACGGCGCCAATTGTCCGAGGAGAACGCGTAGAGCGTCAGAGTGGTGATCCCCAACGCCGGCGCGGACTCCACCGTTCGTCGGACCGCCGCAGCTCCAGCGACATGGCCCTCGTGCCTGGGTCGACCGCGGACGAGGGCCCAGCGGCCGTTCCCATCCATGTTGATCGCGACATGGAATCGATCTCGGCCGCCGATCCGCTCGGAGCTCCCGGATGGGGCTGGTTCCGGTGGTTCGGGGTCCCGCCATCGCGAATCCCAACTGCGTCGTGTCACAAGCATCTCCAGAAATAGGTCTTCGGTCTGGCTGCGCTGCGACAAGATACTCGTTGGGACCCGGTGAGGACTTCACGGCGATGTGAGCAGTGCGTGAGATTCCGGTGACTCCCGGCTTACGCACCCGATCGACGGGACTCCGAGGTGCCAGCCGCGGCCATCGGTTCCCGGGCGCCTTCCTGTTTCACCGCCTGCGCTTCGATTTCGATCCTGACGCTGTTCGCGACCAGGACGCCTCCGGTCTCGAGCGCCTGATTCCACCGCAGGCCCCACTCCCGGCGATCGATCTCCGTCCGGGCGGCAAAACCCGTGCGCTGTTTGCCCCAGGGATCGTTGCCGAGCCCCTCGAAGGTGACCTCCAGCGTCACGGGCATGCCCTTCCCGCGGATCTCGAGCTCGCCCGCGACCTTGAAACGATCGCCCTCCTTCTTGTGCGCGCCGTCGACCCGCGTGCTGCGGAAAACGATCTTCGGATGATTCTCCACGTCCAGGAAGTCGGCTGATCGCAAATGCGTATCCCGGTCGGCCACACCCGTGTCGAGGCTTGCCGCATCAATCGAGACCTCGACCCGTGACTTGTCAGGATTGCGCTCGTCGATGTGGACCGTTCCGCTAAAGCTTTTGAACCGACCGCGAACGGTCGTGAACATCATGTGCTTGACCGCGAACTCAACGGTCGTGTGGGCGGGGTCGAGCTGCCAGATTGTGGTGCCGTCCATTGCCATCTCCTTCGTAAGCTGATCCAATCATGTCAACCTGAGCCGTGTGGAGCGACAGCGCGGGCCCCACACCAATGG
>DASRVB010000173.1:0-6866 GCA_035687725.1 Gemmatimonadota bacterium | reverse complement strand
TGGATATCCTGGGTGTGGTCGCCACCCGATACGCTCTGCTGGATCACGGCATCGACGAGTATCCGCCGGTCTACGCGGAACTCGATCGGCTCCTGGAGTTGATCGAACGTGCGAGGTCGGAATAGCCAGCGGCGCGTGATGGTTCACCTGCGGGAATCGAGCGGCGCAGCGCGCGGCTTTCGCGCCTGGGTTCAGATCGTCGCCGACAGAAAAGCTTCCACTGCCCCTTCGACTCCGGTCCTCGACAAGCTGGGATACCTGGCGTATGCGGAATCGGGGATCGCTTTCACCAGGGACCGAAATCTCGCTGGGTCCACCATTTCGCTACGGACGAATTCCCGCGCATCGTCGAGATCGCGCCGGAAACCGCGGACGACCTTGGAAAGAAGCTGCGCGTAGGGATCGTAGTGATAGAACGCAATCGATCCCATCTTCTCGATGAACACGTGTCGATCCGCGCTTCCTTCGAGTGCGGGGACGAAGTTCTCCGGACGTGCGAACTCGATGTTGAGATTGAGCCGCTCCTTGACTTGCTGGATGTTGCGGAAGACGACGCCATCGTCGGAGAAGAGGTCCACGTCGATGGAGGAGCGACGCCAACCCATGTAGACGGCGGTCCCGCCGCCCACCAGGTACACTCGATGCACGCCCCGACGCGGTGTTTCTCGCGCCAGTTCCTTCATCAGCCCGACGAGACGATCTCGGGTAAGGTCGTTGCGCAATCAGGTCTGTCTCACGCGCGCGCTCGCGCACGCGTCGGCGAACGAAACGATCTGACGCAGATAGGCGAGATAGTGAGCGTGAGCCAGGTCCGCGTCGGCCCGCTCGAGAAGGCGATACAGGCGATCCTCCGCACCCTCGAGCACGTCGCGGGGAATGGGCACTCCCTCGCGCTTGAGGCGGGGAGCGGCCAGCGACACCAGCAGGCTCTCGACCGATTCCTCACCGGCCGCCAGGGCGGCCAATCCGGCGTCGACGAGCTCTCCGCCGGGCAAACCGCGAGCCTCGAAGCTCGTCGACCCGAAACGGACCCGGGTCCAACGCCGGATGGCGCCAAGGCGAGCAACCCTTGATCGCGCTTCGGGGGTCATGCCCGCCGCGCGCGCCCGTCCGCCGATCCGACCGTGGGCCCGAAACTGCTCTCTGACCCGTTCTGGGAGCTTCATAATGTCAGGAAAAAAATACTAAGGGGGTAAGCATCAGTCAACGGACGAGGGCCGGATGATCGTTCACCTGCTCGACGGGACCTACGAGCTCTTTCGCCACTTCTACGGGGCCCGCCGATGGAACAAGGGGAAGGACGCGCCGCTCGGCGCGGTCCGCGGGGTGCTCGGAACGGTCCTCAAGCTGATCGAGGACGGCGCGACGCATCTCGGCGTGGCGACCGACCACGTGATCGAGTCGTTCCGGAACGCGCTCTGGCCCGGATACAAGACAGGCGCGGGAATCGAGCGCGCGCTCCGGAAGCAGTTCCACCCGCTGGAGGAAGCGCTCGAGGCCATGGGCGTCGCGGTCTGGGCGATGGTCGAGCTCGAGGCGGACGACGCGCTCGCGTCGGCGGCCGCGATCGCGGCACGGGATCCGCGTGTCGAGATGGTCTGCATCTGGACGCCGGACAAGGACCTCGCCCAGTGCGTCGTGGGCGACCGCGTAGTGCAGATGGATCGGCGGGGGAGCGCGATCCTCGACGAGGCGGCGGTGCGCGCCAAGTACGGGGTTCCGCCCGCACGGATCCCGGACTTCCTCGCGCTCGTCGGGGACGCGGCGGACGGCTACCCGGGGGTCCCCGGCGTGGGGCGGGTCACCGCGGCGCGGCGGATCGCGCGGTTCGGTCCGATCGAAGCGTGGCCGCCGGACGTGATGCCGGACAAGCGCGAGCTGGCGCTGCGGTTCAAGGACCTGGCGACGTTACGAGACGACGCGCCCCTGTTCGCGTCGGTGGACGCGATCGAATGGCGCGGGCCGACGAAGGCGTTCCCGGGCTGGGCGGAGCGCTGCGGCGACCCGAAGCTCGCCGAGCGGGCGGCCACGGCGGCGCGCGCCCGGGGCTTCACGGTGGCACGCCCCCGGTCGGGGAAGCGGGGAAGCGGCCGATGAGGTCGGACCGGCGTCCCGGCTCGACCTCGACCCACCGTGGGCTCGTGCGGTTTGGCGCGGCTAGACTAGCCGCGCGAGCAGCCCGTCCAGCGCGGCGAAGCTCGTGTTCATGCCGCCCTCCAAGCGGGAGTCAGGAGAGCGCCACCGGTCGAGGCGCGGGTACCTTGGATCCGTGACCCTGCGGCCGGACATCCCCGAATCCGCCCGAGCGCTCGGTTTCTGGTCGGCCTTCGCCTGCACGGTCTTGAGCCTCGCCTACGTCGTCGGCCAGCTGGCGGAGTGGTTCGGGGTGCTCGGGTCTGCGGGAGGACCCGAGAGCTCCAGCACGCCGGTCGGCATCGTCGTGCTCCTGACGCCGTCGCTGTTTCTCGGGTCGGCGTTCCTCCTTCTGCTCGTGTCCGTTCACCGGGTCGCCGGGGCAGAGCGACGAGTATGGAGTGAGGCCGCGCTCGCGTTCGGCACCGTGTATACCGCCTTGATCAGTATCAACTACTACGTTCAGCTCGCCTGGGTGGCTCCGAGGCTCGCCGAGGGTCGGACCCAAGGCATGGAGCCGTTCCTGTTCGTGCCCTTCGATTCGTTCCTCTATGCCGTGGACATTCTCGGGTACAGCTTCATGAGCGTTGCCACGTTGCTGGCTTCGCGGGTGTTCCCGGGCGAAGGGGTGGAGCGGCTCGCGCGCCGTTTCCTGGTCGCCAACGGGCTCCTGCTTCCGTTCCTCGCTCTTCAGATGTACGTCCACGCGCTGATCTGGATCGCAGCGCTATGGGCGGTGACGTTCCCCGGATCCACCTGGGCGCTGGCGGTGTTCTTTCGGCGGCTGGGGGTGTCCGTAGGGCGCGAGCCCGCGGTACCACGCGGATCGACGAGGATGTCATGAAGAGAGCCTACGTACTCATGATCTTTCTTCTCGCGGTTGCTGCATTCTCCCCTCAGCCACAGCGCGAGGACCGTCCGAACATCCTGCTGATCGTCGCCGACGACTTGGGCTATGCCGACCTCGGCGTATTCGGCAGCGACATCCGAACGCCCAGGATCGACGCGCTCGCGGCCGAGGGCGTCATCCTCACGCAGTTTCACACGGCCCCGTTGTGCGCGCCGACGCGGGCAATGCTGCTCACCGGAAACAACAACCGTCGCGGGGATGGCGCGGCAGTTCGGCTCTCCGTTGAACGTGGTCCATGTTCCGGGCTACGAAATGCATCTCTCTGACCGCGTCGCTCCACTGCCGCTCCTTCTCCGCGAGGCAGGCTACCACACGTACACGGCGGGCAAATGGCATCTCGGCTCGGAAGCCGAGCATGGGCCGGCCGCGGCCGGCTTCGAGCGGTCGTTCGGACTCCTGCACGGCGCGGGGAGCCACTTCAGTGCGACGGGGTTCTTCGAGGGCGGGTCCGTGTACCGGGAGGATGGCCAGGAAGTCGAGTACCCGGACGGCCGCTACACGACCGAGCTGTACACGGACCGGCTGATCGAGTTCATCGAGGCGGGACGGGCGGACGGTCGTCCCTTCTTCGCGTTCGCCGCCTATACCTCCCCGCACTGGCCGCTCCAGATTCCGGAGGAATACCTCGATCTGTACACGGGCCGGTACGATCGGGGATACGACCGCCTCGGAGAGCAGCGCTTCGAATCGCTGAAGAGGGCGGGGATCGTACCCGCCAGCTCCGAGCTTCCGCCCAGCAACGAGGCGATCCGGCCAGGGGAGGAGCTGACGCCGGAGGAGCGACGACGCGAGGCGCGGAAGATGGAGCTCTACGCGGCCATGGTCGAAAACCTCGACCACCACGTCGGGAGATTGATCGACTACCTGAAGTCCAACGGCCTCTACGAGAACACGCTGATCGTCTTCATGTCGGACAACGGGGCAGCGGGGGAGGACTTCTTCTATGTGGGCCCGTTCGTTGAGTACATCCAGACGCATTACGACAATTCGTACGAGAACATGGGACGGCCGTCGTCGTGGGTCTCGTATGGACCGCCGTGGGCCGAGGCCGGATCGGCGCCGTTCAGCCGGTACAAGGGCTACACGCGGGAGGGTGGCATCGTCGCTCCTATGATCGCATCCGGCGCCGGCGTACGAAGGCGGGGAGAGATCGACGCTGCGTATGTCACGGTGATGGATCTGGCTCCGACCTTTCTCGAGATCGCCGGTGGCGAATATCCGGCCGACGGCTCCGTCAAGCCGATGCTCGGGGAGAGCATGCTCGCCTTTCTCCAGCTCAATCGGCGATGAGGCTCGTAGACCGCTCCTTCTCGTCGTGCCAGATCCACCACTCGTACGGCGGGGTCTGGGGATATCCCTCGGGCGAGTCCTCCCACGTCTCCTGCCGGCCGAGCGCGGTGATGTCGAGGTAGTTCCAGGTGCCGCCCATCTGCTCGTCCCCGCGGGCGTTGAGAAAATACGTCCGGAACACGCGGTCGCCGTCGCGGACGAAGGCGTTAGTGCCGTGCCACTCGTCCACGCCGAAGTCGACGTCGAAGTCGTCGGTGATCGTATACCAGGGGATGTGCTCCCAGCCCATTCTCGACTTCAACCGCCCGATGTCCGGCTGAGGAGCGCGCGAGGCGAACGCGAGCGAGGTGTCTC
This sequence comes from Gemmatimonadota bacterium, assembly GCA_035687725.1. Taxonomy (GTDB): domain Bacteria; phylum Gemmatimonadota; class Gemmatimonadetes; order JACCXV01; family JAHWKZ01; genus JAICNR01. Next base: position 2,179 of record DASRVB010000173.1, on the reverse strand, counting down.
GGGCATTCAGATGGGCAGGGTGAGCGACCTGATCGGCCAGCATCGAGCAGCCGATGCAGGCGTGGTCGGGCCAGCCCTTTACGCCGGGCTCGTAGAAGGCGCGATAGAGGACCAGTTGTCGGCGGCCGTCGAACAGGTCGAGCAGCGTCGCCGCGCCGTCGGGGCCGTCGAACCGGTACGCCTTCTCCACCGCCATCCACGGCATCCGGCGACGCTCGGCGGCCAGCGCGTCCCGGGCATTGGTCATCTCCTTCTCCTTGACGAGCAACGACTGTCGCGCGGTCTCCCATTCCTTCGCGGAAACGATCGGTGGTGTGTCCTTCGGGAACGCGGCTCTCCAGCGTTCCGTGACATTCGTCACGCTCTCGTCCATGACTACCTCCTCATTCGCGGGTGGAGGGACAGTCGCCTACTTTTGGACCGTGAGTCGTTCGATACCTGACATGGGGTCTTCATGACGGCGGGACGCGTCAAAGAGTTTCCCATCGATCCGCCGATCGCGCCGATGCTCGCCAAGCTGTCGGATACCCTGCCTCGCGGAGAGTATCTCTACGAGCCGAAGTGGGACGGCTTCCGCGCGATCGTGTTCCGCGGCGGGTCTGAGATCTACATCCAGAGCCGCGACTCGCGTCCCTTCGACCGGTACTTCCCGGACCTGCACGAGGCGCTGCTCGAACGGCTTCCGGCCGGCTGCGCGATCGACGGCGAGATCGTGATCGCGACCCCGGACGGCCTCGACTTCGACGCGCTCCAGATGCGCCTGCATCCCGCGGCGTCCCGCGTGGCGATGCTCGCGGAGAAGACCCCGGCGTCGTTCGTGGCGTTCGACCTTCTCGCATCGGACGGCCGCGACCGGATGGCGGCGCCCCAGGAGGAGCGTCGCGAACTGCTCGAGAAGCTTCTCGCGAAGGCGAGCCCGCCGCTCTACCTGACGCCCATGACCACGAGCTACCGGACGGCGATCGGCTGGCTCGACCGCTTCGAAGGGGCCGGCCTGGACGGAGTTATCGCCAAGCCGGCGGACCTCGCGTACCAGCCGGGGAAGCGCGCCATGCTCAAGATCAAGCACGTGCGGACGGCCGATTGCGTCGTGGCCGGCTTTCGCTGGCACAAGTCGGGGAAGGACAGAGTGGGCTCTCTCCTCCTCGGCCTGTACGACGATGACGGCGTCCTGCACCACGTCGGCGTCACGTCCTCATTCACGATGGCGAAGCGGAAGGAGCTGGTGAAGGAGCTCGAGCCGCTCAGGAAGAACGCCATGAAGGGGCATCCGTGGAGAGAATGGGCCCAGGCGGAGGATAGCGGGACCCGCATGCCGGGCGGGCAGAGCCGCTGGAGCGCGGGCAAGGACCTGTCCTGGGAGCCGCTGCGCATCGAGCGCGTGTGTGAGGTCAAGTACGATCACCTGCAGGGCGACCGTTTCCGCCACGCCGCGACCTTCCTGCGCTGGCGGCCGGACAAGAAGCCCGCCGACTGCCGCTACGACCAGCTAGAAGTCACGACCCCCTACGACCTCTCCAAAGTGTTCTCATCCGGATCCAGGCGTTCCTGAGTCGCTCGCCCGGATCTTGCGGCAGCCGGTTTCGAGCCCGCCGGTCGATCCGAGTTTCGCACCGGCCTACAACAACCTCGCGGTCGCCCTGATCGCATTGGGGCGATTCGAGGAGATGCTCGAGGCCGAGAGCGAAAATAGCCGTCTTAACCCGGATCACACGTCGCCGGAGTTCGTGGAGGCCATACGCGCTGGCTACGCTGAAGGCGGGGCACGGGATATTGGGAGGCATATCTTCGATGGGAGTCGGCTCATATCCAGGACGCGGGAGCGGACGCCTACTACGGCATGGCTGTCTGTTGCGCCCAGCTTGGGCGGGTGGACGAGGCGTTCGAGCACTTCGAGCGCCTTGTCGCGTCACGCCATCCGATCGCCCTTCAGATACACGAGCATCCCCTATGGGCGCCCCTGCGCTCGGATCCGCGCTTCACCCAGATAAGGCGCAAGATCGGGCTCGGCTGAGAGCGAGGCTCGGGGCTAGGACCTCTCCAGGGTGTTCTCGTCCGGATCCAGGCGCTCCTGACGCGGTCGGAGCTTTATCGGAACGTTCCTGAGATTGACCCGGATCCGCGTCCACGTGGAGGATCGCCCGCGCATGGAGTCGACGAGGACGTCGGCGGGCTCGAG
>DASRVB010000172.1:0-3456 GCA_035687725.1 Gemmatimonadota bacterium | reverse complement strand
TCCGGTTCGGCTCGCCGAGGATCGCGACGACCGAATCGGCGGGAAGGCCCCAGGCGAGCTCCTCCAGCCCCTCGCGGAACGAGCCCACCGGAACGCATACCATGCGCAGGATCGCGATTCCGGCGGCCAGCGCCACGACTGCGAGCGCCAGGACGGAGCCGCTGGTGACCTTCAGCGGCCCGTCGCCCTGCGAACGGTCTCGAGCGCCGACTCGCGGAGCTCCGGCGCGGGCACGAGGCTGCCGTCGGCGCGCGCGCGGTAGGGCGCCACCGTCCACTCGATCCCGGGCTCCAGCGTCGCGGACGCGCGGCCCACCGCGCTGACCACCTCGAGCGAGCCGTCGCCGTCGAGATCGACGAGACCGAGCTGGGACGTCACGTCCCCGAAGATCCCGTCGAAGAAGATGGCGGGGCGGCCCTCACCATCGGCGATGACCGCCAGCGGCTCGAGCGCTCCCCCCGGTCCGGCCCGGAAGATCCCGATCGCGCGCAGGTTGGAATTGGAAGGCAGGTCGAGCAAGAGGCACGCGGCCCCGCCGAGGGTCGCCAACTGGTAGAGCGCCGCGCCGCGGCCCGCCGACTCCCAATCTTCCAGGCCGAGCGCAGCGGCGGGAACGAGCGGGACCGACGGTGTCACGCGGAACTCCGCGCCACGGCTCTCCATCACCAGCGCGCCCGGGATCCCGCCCGAGGCGCGGAACAGGGCCACGGTCTCGGGCGCCGGGTCCCCGAGGAGGTCGAGCGAGAACACGCCGCCGGGCTCGAGTCTGGTGCCCGGCGGAGCACGCTCGGCCAGCGGCTCCACGTGAGACTCCAGCATCAGCGAGCCGCCGGCGATCTCCCACGAGTACGCCAGGCCGCCCTCCATCTCCCGTCCAGGCGCGACGAGCAGCCGCAGGCGCCCCGCATGGATCCAGTCCTGCGGCCAGGCGGACCTGCCCTCGCGCGCGAGCCACGCCAGGATCGGATGGGACTTGGAGCGGAATTCCCGCACGTCGAAGAGGCCCGCACGGGCGGCGCCTTCCGCTCCCTTCCCGCTGTACGCGAGATAGCGGCCGTCCGGGCTCCACTTCAGGCCGTCGGCGTCGCCCCCCGCGTACACCTCGGCCACGCCGGCCAGCTGGCGTCGGCGCGACCAGACGCCGACCACGCTTCGGTCGGCCCCGCTGACGAAAGCGATGGCGGTGGAATCCGGCGACGGCACGATCGCGACGATGGGCAACGCCGACAGCGGCTCGCCGTTCGGGCCCGAGCCCGGCACGCGCGCGCGCGTGAACAGCGTGTCGGAGCCGATCAGGACGGCGGTGGAATCGGGGGTGATCGCGATCTCCCCGGCGAGTCGGCGGGCTGCGGTCGTGTCGGGCTCGTCGCCGGGAAGGGGCAGGATCGAGACCCAGGCCCTCCGGTCCTCTTCGCTGCATGCCGTCAGCAGGGCAACGCCGATCAGCGCCGCGAGACAGAGCCGTCCCACGGGCTCAGTAGCCGCCCTTCTTCAGAACGTCGCGCGCGATGATCACCCGCTGGATCTCGTTGGTGCCCTCGAAGATCCGATTGATGCGCGAATCGCGATAGAAGCGCTCGGGCCACATCTCGGCCGAATATCCCATCCCGCCGTGCAGCTGGACCGCTTTGTCGACGATCCTGTCGAGCGCCTCCGAGCAGTAGTACTTGCAGATCGCCGCCTCGCGACTGAAGCGCATGCCCTGGTCGCACATCCACGCCGTGCGATAGACCATGTTCTCCATCGCGTAGGTCTCGGCCGCCATCTCCGCGAGCATGAACTGGATCGCCTGGAAATCCTGGATCTTCCTGCCGAAGGCCTCTCGCTGTCCCGCATACTCGACGCAGCGGTCGATCGAGTCCTTGGCGGCGCCGAGGGTCGCGGCCGCCAATCCGAGGCGGCCCACGTCGAGAACGCCGAAGGCGTAATGCGCTCCGTCTCCGACCTTGCCGATCAGGTTCTCGGCCGGCACCTCCATGTCCTCGAAGATCAGCTCGACCGTGTTCGAGCCGCGGATCCCCATCTTCTCCTCGGTCTTTCCGACCCGGAACCCGGGGAAGCCCTTCTCGACGATGAACGCGGCGGGACCGGACTCCGCTTCATTGTCCGCCTTGACGCTGCAGAACATGGCGACGACATCGGCCAGCCCGCCGTTGGTGATCCAGATCTTCGTCCCGTTGACGACCCACGTATCGCCCTTCCTGACGGCGGTCGTCTTCATCCCCATGGCGTCGGATCCCGACTCCGGCTCGGTCAGCGCGTAGGCGCCGATCAGCTCGCCGCGCGCCATCGGCGCCAGATACTTCTTCTTCTGCTCCTCGCTGCCGAACTTGTAGATGGTCATCCCGCCGATCGACTGGTGGGCGCCGATGAAGGTGGCCGTGGAAGCGCACGCGCGACTGATCTCTTCCTGCAGGATGCAGTAGCCCGTCTCGCCCATGCCGACACCGTCGTATTCCTCCGGATACACGACTCCCAGGAAACCCAGCTCCGCCATCTTCTCGATCAGGGCTCGGGGGATCTCGTGGTCCTTGTCGATCGCGTCGGCTACCGGGCGCAGTTCCTCGTCGACGAACCGCTTCGCGGTGCGGCGCAGCTCCTTCTGCTCGTCGGTGAACGACCAGTCCATTGCGCTCCTCGGGGATGGGTTGCGATGCCCAGACGGCCGCCAAGATACCGCGGCCCATCCCGGGGAGCGAAGGAGCGAAGCTGCGCCGGATACTTGCCCCGGCGCGGCGAGACTCGATCAGCCGCCGATCATCCAGCGCGTGATCTCGCCGGGGGCGATGGTCAGCGTCTCGGTCGCCAGCGAGGTGCCGTCGGGCGTGGCCGCCGCTGCCTCGACGGTGCCCACCACGACCCGCGGCAGCACGCGCGTGGCGCCCGGGGCGAGAACGGCCCGGGTCTCTCCACCGAGGCGCACCTCGATCGTGGCGTCGAGACCGTTCGTGAGGACGACCGTCCCGGTTCCCTGCTCCTCGCCGATGACCGGCACGAGATACAGGGTCCAGGTGAAGATCTCCCCCTCGGTGAGGGACGTGTGCTCGGTTGCGATGACCGCGCCGCTGGCGGCGTCGGTGGCCATCATCGTCACCACACCTTCGGGGGCGTCGCCGATGGTCTTCTCCTCGCCCGCGCCAACGACCTCCCGGGGCACCCCGTCGACCCATACGAGCACGGGGCGGTCGAGCGCGTTGCTCACCACGATCGTCTCCGGCAGCTGGGCCGGAGCACTGCCCGCGGCCAGGCTGGTGAGCATGAGAGCGACCGCAGCGACGCGGCATGTCCACAGGGTGTTCATTGCATCCTCCGTCTGCGGTTTACCCGCGCCCATCTCGATCGTACGTGACGGGAGGAGCGATGCGCTGTCGTACGGCTGACGGGAAGGGGGCCGGGAGGGCCCGCCGGTCTCAGGCCGGGACGGACTGCTGAGCGAGTCGGAGGGCTACGGCTTCG
>DASRVB010000171.1:0-7362 GCA_035687725.1 Gemmatimonadota bacterium | reverse complement strand
GTCGTACGGCCGGGAGGCGGATTCGGCGGGCGGCGCCTCGGCCGGACGCCCGAGCAGCTAGCGATCGCGCGCGCGGAGTCGCTCCTCGTGGCGCGGCTGGCGGGGATCGCGGTCGTCGAGCGGCGCGACACGGGCGCGGTCGGGCTCGCGAACGGCGGGATCACGCTCGCGATCCCGTGGCCCGGGTTCCTGCCCGCGAACCGCGGCGACGAGAAGTGGCGGGAGGAGCGTTGCTCGGGTGGTGTGGACGGCGATTCCGACAAGGCGGGCGAAGGCGAGGCGCGCCGCGCCCAGTGCGATTAGCGGGCCCGTTGCGCGATTAACGGGCGGATCCTAGACGAACCCCCGGAGGCGCGTCGCCTCCATCACGCGGCTGACTCCGATCATGTAGGCGGCGATCCGGAGCGGGAGACGCTCCTGGAGGCTCGTGACCCGCACCTGTCGCCAGGCGTCGGTGATGAATCGCTGGAGCTCCACGTGCACGCGCTCGAGGGACCAGCGGAACTCCTGGATGTTCTGTGCCCACTCGAAGTACGACACGATCACCCCGCCCGCGTTGACGAGCAGATCGGGGAGCACGATCACCCCGCGCCGCTCGAGAACCACGTCGCCGGCGGGAGTCACCGGGTGGTTCGCCGCCTCCACGACGACCGGCGCCTTGATCCGCTCTGCGACCTCGGCATCGATCACGCCGCCGATCGCGGCCGGGATCAGGATGTCGCACTCGCACGTCAGTAACTCTCCCGGCGCGAGCGGGTCGGAGTCCTCGTATCCGTCCATCGTCCGCTTTTCCATGTAGTGCTTGCAGAATTTCGGAATGTCGATCCCGTCCCCGTCGTAGACCCCGCCGTGGACGTCCGACACGCCCACGATCCGGCAGCCCATCTTGTGGAGGATCCGAGCGGCCCACGAGCCGACGTTGCCGAAGCCCTGGATCGCCACGCGGGCATCCTCCAGCTTGAAATCGAGCTCGGGGGCGGCCGCCTGGAGCACGTACGCCACGCCCTGCGCGGTGGCCGACTCCCGCCCGGGCGAGCCGCCGAGCTCCAGCGGCTTGCCGGTCACGATCCCCGGCGTGTAGCCGTGCTTCGCGCCGTAGGCGTCCATCATCCACGCCATGATCTGGGCGTTGGTGTTCATGTCCGGCGCGGGGATGTCGCGGTTGATCCCCAGGATGTAGGAGATGTGCTGCGTGTAGCGGCGTGTCATCTGCTTGAGCTCGTTCTGGCTCATCGGCTTGGGGTCGACCTGGATGCCGCCCTTGGCGCCGCCGAACGGGACGTTGGCGACCGCGGTCTTCCAGGTCATGATCGACGCCAGCGCGCGGATCTCGTCGAGATCGGCTTCGGGATGGTATCGGACGCCGCCCTTGTACGGCCCACGTGCGCCGTTGTGCTGGACCCTGTAGCCGATCAGGACCTCCAGGCGCCCATCGTCCATCCGGACGGGGACCTCGACCCGCATCTCGCGGTAGGGGGTCTTGAGGAGCACGCGGTAGTCGTTCTCGATGCCCGCCGCCGTGGCGCCCAGGTCGAAATAGTGGTTGACGGCGGCGAACGGGTTCGCCTCGATCGCCGCGAGGTGGGCATCCGGCGGAGCCTTCGTGGCGGTGGGCGCGTCGGGCATCGGTTCAGAGTATAGCCGGGCCTCGGAAAACCGTCGACGGAACGGTCATTCCCGCGGCTCCCACCACAGCGCGATCGCGGCCGCGATGAACGACAGGTGCGTGAGCCCCTGCGGGAAGTTGCCGAGCATCTCTCCCGACGCCGGATCGAACTCCTCCGCGAAAAGTCCCAGGTCGTTGGCCGTCGCGGCCGCCGACTCGAAGACCTCGAGCGCGGCCTCGCGCCGCCCGCCGCGCGCGAGGCACTCGGCCAGCCAGAACGAGCACGGCAGGAACGCGCCCTCTTCGCCCGGAAGCCCGTCCGGATCGCGGTAGCGCCACACGAATCCGCCCACGCTGAGCTCGTCCCGGATCGCCTCGGCCGTCCGCACCATGCGCTCGTCGTCCCACGCGACGAGTCCCGTTCGCGGCAGGAGCAGGAGCGCGGCATCCAGGTTCGAGCTGCCGAAGGCCTGCACGAATACGCCGCGCTCCGCATCGTAGCCTTGCGATTCGATGACTTCCCGCAGCTCCTGCGCGGCCGCGGCCCATTGCTCGCGCGGGGCGTCGAGGCCAAAGCGTCCGGCCAGCCGCGCGCCGTGGTCGAGCGCCTCCCAGCAGGCCGCCTTGGAGTGGACGAAGTGACGCGGCTCCGAGCGCACCTCCCAGATCCCATGATCGGGCTCGCGCCAGATCCGTGCGGCCCGGTCGACGGCCGCGACGAGGAACGCCCAGTAGTCGTCGTCGGGAACGTTGCCGCGGCGCGCCCAGCGCCAGGCGAGATCGAGCAGGTAGCCGTACGTGTCGTGCTGGGCCTGCGAGGCCGCCCGGTTCCCCACCCGCACCGGGCGCGAGCCGCGGTACCCCTCCAGCCAGTCGAGCTCCCACTCGTTGAGCCAGCGGCGGCGCTCGCCCCCGAGGCCGTAGAGGATCTGGAGGTCGTCCACGCTGCCCGCCGCGCAGCGCTCCATGAAGCGCCGGAAGGCATCGGCCTCGGTGCTCGCCCCGAGATCGCCCAGCGAGCGCACCGTGAAGATCGAGTCCCGGATCCAGCTGTAGCGGTAGTCCCAGTTGCGAACGCCGCCCACCCACTCGGGGAGCGAGGTCGTCACCGCGGCGGCGATCGCGCCCGTCGGCGCGTTGGTCAGCGCCTTCAAGGCAAGGGCCGAGCGCACGATCTCGGCCCGGTTCTTCGCGTCGTAGCCGATCTTCGTCGACCACTCGCTCCACCACTGGATCGTGAAGCGCAGCCTCTGATCGATCGTGCGCGGGTCCATCGGTTGCGGCGGCTCGTAGTCGAGGGTCTCGGGACGTACGTGCTGTAGCGCGAGGCGGTGGCGCCGGCCCGCCTCCACCATCACCCGTCCACGCAGCTCGTGCCGGTCGACCATGCGAAGGTCGATGTCGCCATCGATCACCAGCCCTTCGTCACCGCCGATCGCGCTGTGGAGCCGCTCGCCGTGGTTTCGCACCCACGGCTTGAGCGAGCCGTAATCGAACCGCGGCGCGACCCGGACGTCGAACTCCACGCTGCCGCGGACGCCTTCGAGGACCCGCAGGATCTGGTGGTAGGGGTCGAGCCGGCCGCCGGGTCGCATCGCGAAGCAGTCGAAGAGACGAGCCTCGCCGCTCGGCGAGCGGAACGTCGTCTCGAGGACGAGCGTCTCGTCGACGTAGCGGCGATCGCTGGTCCAGTCGGTTCCGGTAGGGGTAACGGAGCAGAAGCCGCCCTGGTCCCAGTCGAGGATGCGGCCGAAGTACGTGCCCGAGTCCAGGCGCGGCATACAGCACCAGTCGATGGAGCCCGATCGGGAGACGAGCGCCGCCGTATGGCACTCGCCGATCACGCCGTAATCGGCGATCGGAGGATATCGAAGCTCCTTCATTCCTCGATCATCGCGATCATTCCTGTCCATTTGTCCAGTGGATGACTGCCGCGTCCTCGGCGGCGTGTAAGATATCGGCCATGGCGCAACGTGTGTCCGCGGCATTCCGGGAGGCGTTTCCAGACGGCCGATTGATCGTCGTCTCCAACCGCCAGCCGTACGTCCACCAGCGCGGTGAGGCGGGAGACATCGTCATCGAGTCCCCGGCCGGCGGCTTGTCCTTGGCTCTCGACCCGGTGCTCCAGGCCGTCGGCGGCCTGTGGGTCGCCTGGGGGCACGGCGATGCGGACCGGCTGGTAGTCGACGAACGCGACCATCTCCGCGTTCCTCCGGATGAACCCGCGTACAGCCTGCGCCGGTTGTGGCTGACCGACGCGGAAATCGAGGACTACTACCTCGGCTTTTCCAACCAGGGTCTCTGGCCGCTCTGTCATAACATTCTCCAGCACGTGAGGTTCCGCGACCGCTACTGGGCGGAGTACCGTCGCGTCAATCTGCGCTTCGCGCGAGCGGTCGCCGACGAGCTGGGCGAGGATAGCGGGCTGGTATGGTTCCATGACTATCATCTGGCGCTGGCACCCCGCCGGTTCCGGATGCTGCGCAGAGAGGCGGTGGCGGCCCATTTCTGGCATATCCCGTGGCCTGCCTGGGAGACCTTTCGCGTGTGCCCCTGGAAGCTCGCCATCCTGGAGGGCCTGCTGGGCAACGACCTGCTGGGGTTCCATCTGGATTCCTTCGCCAACAACTTTCTCGATGCCTGTGAGCGCGAGCTCGGCGCATTCGTGGACCGGAAGAAGCAGCGCGTGGTGCATCGAGGTCACGTCACGCACGTCGCCGACTTCCCGATATCCATCGATGTGCGACAATTCGAGTCCCTGGCCGAGAGCGCGGCGACACGCGGAATCGTCGCGAAGATCCGCGACGACCTCGGCCTCCACGGCAAGCGGGTCGGCATCGGGGTCGATCGCCTCGACTACACGAAGGGGATCGTCGAGCGGATCGAGGCCCTGCGCCTTCTCTTCCAGCGGTATCCCGAGCTGGTCGAAGCGTTCACCTTCATTCAGATCGCCGTGCCGAGCCGATCGGAGATCCCCGCCTATCAGACTCTGGAGGACGAGCTGGACGGCAAGATCGAGGCGCTCAATCAGGCTTTGGCGACCGACAGCTGGAAGCCCGTGATCACGATCAAGGACTCGTTGCCCCAGAGCGAGCTGGCCGCCTACTACCGGCTCGCGGACATGCTCGTGGTCAGCTCGATTCAGGACGGGATGAATCTGGTGGTGAAGGAATACGTGGCCTGCCAGGGGGAGGCCCAGCCGGGGGCGGTCTGCCTGAGCGAGTTCGCGGGAGCCTCCGAAGAGCTCGCCCACACGCTCCCCGTCAATCCCTTCTACACGCAGGGATTCGCCGAGGACCTGAAGCGGGCGCTGGACATGCCGCTCGAGGAGCGCCGCGCCCGGATGGCGGCGATGAAGACGGAGCTCGCCGGGAGCACGATCTTCGACTGGATGGCGCGGTTCCTGGATGCGGCCGGCGCGGCGGGCGCGGACAATCTCGCGCACCGGCCTGGTGCCGCCGCGAGATCGTGAAAGGCGACCCGGCGGAGATCCTCGCCGATGCGGTGCGGGCGCGACTCGAGCCGGGAGCTCCATTCCTCGTGGCCCTCGACTACGACGGCACCCTCACCGAGATCGTCGACGACCCCGCCGATCCGGCGCTCGATGCCGGTCGGCGCGGAGTTCTGGAACGGGTTTCGGCGCCGAATCGCCGGCTCGCGATCGTCAGCGGCCGGGCGCTCGACGACATCCGCGATCGCATCGGGATCGAGGACGCGATCTACGTCGGCAATCACGGACTCGAGATCGCGGGGGGCGGCCTGGCCGAGCGCCTGGCGGTCCCCGGCCTGGAGGCCCGGCTGTCGGCGCTCCTCGAGTCCCTGGGGGAGGACGGCTGGTCGATGGTCGAGAACAAGGCGCTGACGGCGACCCTGCACGTCCGGCCCCGTGCGGACCCGGCACGGCACGCCGCGCTGGGCGACGCGATCCGCGGCGCGGTGGAAGCGGCCGGGTTCGATCTGCGGGGGGGAAAGGACACGTGGGAGATCCGCCCCGCGGGCGCGGCCACCAAGGGCGACGCGATCCGCCGGTTGATCGCCGCGCTCCCGGGAGTGAGCCCCGCGCGGACGGTCTACATCGGCGACGACGCGACCGACGAGGATGCATTCCAGGCGCTGGGCGAGGGAATCACCGCGCGGGTCGGGCCTGTCGAGATCGCGACCGCCGCCCGCTACCGGCTTCCCGATCCCGCCGCTGTCTATCGCTTCCTCGACGCCTTGATCGCGGGGATCCCTCCCGGGCGCTGAGTTGCTTACGGCGCTCGTCGTCCCGAGGGCCTACTCTCTCTGCATGCCGCTCGACCCTCACGCCGCCGCCTCCCCCGTCCAGTGGATGGAGTGGGGACCCGCCGCCTTCGAGCGCGCGCGGCGCGAGGACCGGCCGATCCTGCTCCGGATCTCGGCCGTGTGGTGCCACTGGTGTCACGTCATGGACGAAACCACCGACGCGGTGCCGGAAGTGGCGCGCAGGATCAACGAGTGGTTCGTGCCGGTCCGGGTCGACAACGACGAGCGGCCGGACGTCAACGCGCGCTACAACCTGGGCGGTTGGCCCACGACGGCGTTCCTGACGCCGGACGGCGAGCTGATCACGGGCGGCACGTACTTCCCCGCCGCGCAGTTCGAGGAAATCCTGGCGCGCGTCCACCAGGCGTGGAGCGAGCAGCGCGATCAGCTGGAGGCCGAAGTCGAGAAGATCCGCGCACGGCGGAAGGAGCGGCCGGGGCCGGCGCCTGCGGCTGCGCTCGACGGCTCCGCGATCGCGCGCATCGTCGAGGCCGCACTCGACGCCTATGACTGGCGCTACGGCGGCTTCGGCACCCAGCCCAAGTTTCCCCAGCCCGAGACGGTGCGGCTCCTGCTCGACGCGTGGGCGGGCTCGGGCGCCGACGCGCCGCGCGAGGCGGCGGAGAACACGCTGGTCGCCATGCGCACGGCGGGCGTGGCCGAAGGCCGAACGTACGGGCTCTACGACCACGCGGCGGGCGGGTTCTTCCGCTACTCCACGACTCGCGACTGGTCCCTCCCCCACTTCGAGAAGATGTGCGAGGACAACGCGCGCCACGCGCTCGCATACCTCGAGGCGTGGCGGCTCACGGGGAACGCGCTCTATGCCGACACGGTGCGCGGGATCTTCGGCTTCGTGCTGGACACGCTTTCGGATTCTGACGGTGGCGCGTACGGCAGCCAGGACGCCGACGGCGAGGCGGAGTACTACGGGCGGCCGCTCTCCGAGCGTGCCGCGATGGAGACGCCGTACATCGACCGCCGCTTCTACACCGATTGGAACGGAATGATGGTCGCCGCGGCGCTGGAAGCCGCCGCCGCGCTCGAGGCATCGGATTCCGTGGTCGCTGCGGCCTTCGAGCCCGGAAAGCTGCGGGTGTGGGCGCTACGGACCGTCGACAGGCTGACGGAGCGTCTATGGTTCGACGCGGGGATGCGCCACGTGTTGCGACCTGGTGCCGGCGACGACGAGGTCGATGAGGAAGCGCCGCTCCTGCTCGGGGATCAAGCGTGGTGGCTTGAGGCGCTCCTGGCCGCGTACCAGGCGACCGGCGACCCGGCGTACCGCCGCCGCGCGGAGGCCCTCGCGCGCGCGACCGAGGCGGGGTTCTTCGACGCCGCGCGCGGCGCGTGCCGCGATCGGCGGCAGGCGCCTCGCGGTTCGGGAGATGGCGAGGGGGCGTCGGCAGAGGGCCATCTGGCGGACCCCGTATGGCCGCTGGCCGAGAACGCCGCGCTCGCAGGCGCGTTCG
>DASRVB010000170.1:0-8250 GCA_035687725.1 Gemmatimonadota bacterium | reverse complement strand
CCATGCACACCAACGTCCGACGCTTCATCAAGACCGGGATCGTCTTCCTGTTCGCGGGCCTTCTGATCGGCGCCTGGATGCTCGTCCAGCGCGAGATCGGCGGATCGTGGCCGGGGCCGTACCTGGTGTCCGCCCACGCGCACGCGGTCCAGCTCGGGTTCGTCATGTTCCTGATCCTCGGCGTCGCGCTGTGGCTCTTCCCGAAGCCGCCGGAAGGCGACACCCGCTACCGCCCGGAGCGGATCGACGCCGCCTACTGGACGCTGACCGTCGCCACCGCGATCCGGATCGTCGGCGAGGTCGCGCGCGGTTTCGCGCGGCCAGAGTGGCTCGGCTGGCTCGTGACAGCCGCCGGTGTCGCCCAGGTCGTCGGGTTCGCGATCTACTTCTGGACGATGTGGCCGCGGATCCGTCCGGTCGGAAGCCATTTGCGGGAGGCGAAGGGCCAGCGGTTCTGAGTCAGCTGGCGCGTGGAGAACAACGGCGCTGCTACGCGCCGAACGCCTGGCGCAGCCAGCTCCCCATGAAATACGCGATGAGTGCCGCGACTCCTCCGGTGAGGAGCGTTTCCAGCCCAGAGCGAAACAGAGGCTGCTCGAGCGTTCTGCCCTTGGCGACGCCCACGGTCAGGAATGCGAGTCCCGTGGCGACGGAGCTGGAAGCGAACTGCTGATTCTGCTCCAGACCCGGGACCAGGAACGGGACGAGCGGAATCAGGCCGACGAGCAGAAAGGCGAAGAACGTGGCCATGCCCGCCCGGACGGGGCTGGGACCGTCGATCTGAAGGCCATGCTCCTCCGTCAGCATCGTGTCGACCCAGAGCCTCTTGTCCGCCGTGATCGTGTCGACGATGCGGTCGAGCACGTCCCCCGTGAATCCCTTGTTCGCGAAGATCTGGGCGATCTCTTCGCGCTCACCCGCCGGGATCTCCCGGATGTGGTGCTCCTCCCAGCGGCGGGTCTGGGCCACCCGCTGCCGCTGACTCTTCGTTCCGAGGTAGTTGCTGACCGCCATGCTGAAGCCATCGGCGAGGAGGTTCGCGAGGCCGAGGACGATGACGACGAGCGACGAGAAGCCGGCCCCGATGGCGCCCGCCACGACCGCGAAGGTCGTGACGGTGCCGTCGATGGCGCCGAGGACACCGTCGCCCACGTAGCTGTGTCGCCGCTGCCGCTCGAGACGCGAGCGGATCGACTCCGGCCGGTGATCGAGCTGGAGATCTTCTCCTGTCGGCCGTGCAGTCATCGGATGAAGTATACAATCTCGCGGAAGGCACAGGGGGGAACGTTCGGGATTGCCGCGTTGCACCTCACATGGTTGGAGAGTCGCACGCGGCCCGTGCCAGCTCGCGGGCGCGCCTCCACACGCGCGGATCCCGGTCCATACGACTGTGCGCCACCCGGAAGGCGAGCTTCCACCAGGGGAGCCCGCGCAGCGAGATCGCGCCGCCCGGCGGGCGGCCGTAGTCGAACTCCTCGAGAGCGAGCCGCGTCCGACCCGGGTCGGCAAGGCCGGGGTCGGATTCCCCGCGGATCATCCATCCGTCGTCCTGGTACAGCGCGGCCGCGAGCCGCACGTTGCCCGGAACCGGCTCGTCGTACCAGCTGACGCTGTCGAGAAGGAGGAGGAGCTCCACGGGCACGCCGAGCGACTCCAGCCGCCACGCGAGCGCGACGGCTGCGCCGCCGCCCAGGCTCTGGCCGTAGAGGACCCAGCGCGTCCGTCCGATCTCGGCGGGCGTGAGGGCCCCGTCGCCGTCCAGGTCGAGCGCGCGCAGGACGAACGCGTGAGCCACATCGAGGCGCCGGTTCTCGAACGTCTCCGCGTACCGACGGCCGGCGGGGTCCCGTAACTCGAGAGCCAACTGACGCGCTCCCTTCGACCTGTCGTCCCAGCGGTCCAGCCCGCCCAGGAACCCGATCGCCACACAGGAGCCGGTCGGGACCGGCATCGGTGTCGACAGATCGCCGATCTCTACCGTGGCGCAGCCGACGGCGAGCAGGGCGGCCACGGGGGCCGCCGCCGGGAACCGAATGCAAGCCATCGCGAACCAAGATAGATTCACGCCGATGCAGGCCAATCGATCAGGCTGGAGACTGTTCCACGCGGCGGCGGCGCTCGCCCTGGCGGCGTGCGGCGGGGGCGGCGGTGGTGGCGATCCCATCGGTCCGCCGGCCGCGAACATCGTCGGCCATTATACGGTCACGCACTCGGGTACCCTTTCCGGTTTGTCGGCCATCTCCTGTCCAGGTGAGATAGATATCACCAATCAGACGGGGAATTCGTTCTCGGGGACGATCTCCGTGAACGTCACGACGGAGTGCGAGGGCCTGGCCGGGTCGGGCACGATCAACGGCACAGTGACGAGCGGGGGGGCCTTCGAGGCCACGATCACGATTCCGGCCCTGAATGGACTGCTCGAATCGTTGAATTGCACGATCACGGGCGGCGACCCCGCGTTTACCGGGAGCGCGGGCACGGCAGGGATCTCCGCGAGCCGAACGATCGAGCTGAGTTGCGAAATCGAGGGCGACACGCTCGAGACGACGCTCGAGTATACGGTCGCGGGGCCCAGGACTTGATTTCGCTGCCGGGAGCGGCCCCCCGGCGCCGGCTCCTGACGATCGCTCTCCTCGAGGCCGCGGCGCTGGCGATCGCCGGGACAATGGCGGCGCAGGAGATCCGGCCCGCCGAGCCGATCCCCCTCGACACGCTCCAGTTCGGCCTCGCGCCCGCCGACACCGTGCCGGTGCTCGCCCCCCGCTTCCGCGGCGGTCCGGCCGAGGAGATCCTCGCCGCCGTGCCGAGCGAGGATCGCCTGCCGCGGAATCCCCGGAACGCCGCGATCCGATCGTTCCTCGTGCCGGGTTGGGGGCAGTGGTATACGGGGCACCCGTTCCGCGGGATCGGGTTCGCGCTCGCCGAGGTGGGCTTCGGGTACTTCGGCTACCGCCAGCAGCTGGACGCACTCGACCTCCAGGACGATCTCCAGGCCGCGCGCGAGGCGTTCTTCGCCGACCCGCCGCCCGATCTCCCCGAAGACCCCGTCCTCGCCGAGGAGGCGTTCGGGCAGACGATCGAGGCGCGGACGATCCGGGCCGATCTCGACGAAGTCGAGGGACGCCGCGAGGACTTCTACGCCTATGCCGCGCTCGCGGTGATCTTCAGCGCGGTGGACGCCTACGTCGCCGCGCAGCTCGACCCGCTGAGCTTCGATGCCGATCCATCGGGGCGCGTGCGCGCCCGGTTCCGGATGCCTCTGGGCGGCGACCGGTGACGCCCGAGCGATCGGCAACGGACGAGCGACAGGTGACGCTCGAGCGGCGGGTGCTGAGGGAAGCGCCGGCCGGCGCGGAGCGGCCGATCGGCGTGTTCGACTCGGGAATCGGCGGCCTCACGGTCATGCACGCCCTCATGGAGCGGCTTCCGCGCGAGTCGCTGATCTACTTCGGCGACACGGCTAGGGTGCCGTACGGACCCAAGTCGCGCGAGACCGTCACGCGGTTCTCGATCGAGAACGTGCGGCTCCTCACCTCCTACGACGTCAAGGCGGTCGTCGTGGCGTGCAACACCGCCACCGCCCGCGCGCTGCCGGTCCTGCGGGAGGAGTTCGACCTTCCGATCGTCGGCGTCGTGGGTCCCGGAGCGCGCGCCGCCGTCGGACGCACGACGACGGGCCGCATCGGGGTCATCGGCACCTACGGGACGATCGAGAGCGGGGCGTACCGCGACCACTTGCTCGCGATCGACGCCGATCTCGAGGTCGTCTCACGGCCGTGCCCGCTGTTCGTGCCGCTGGCGGAAGAGGGATGGACCGACCACCCGGTGGCGCGGCAGATCGCCGAGGAATACCTGGCGCCCTTCCGCGACGACGGGATCGACACGCTGATCCTGGGATGCACCCATTATCCACTGCTGGCGCCCGTGATCGCCGAGGCGCTTGGCCCCGACGTGACGCTCATCGATTCGGCGGAGGAGACTGCACGCGAGGTCGCGACGCTCCTCGTGGAGAAGAGCCTCGCGGCCGACGGGGGGGAGCCCGCGCACCGCTTCCTGGTCAGCGACCTGCCCGACCTGTTCCTGCGGGTGGGGCAGCGGTTCCTTGGAGGCCGGATCGGCGGAGTCGAGGTCGTGGCTGCAGGCTCGGCTTGAACCGCTCGAGCGAGAGCGTTCCGTCGGCGAGCCGGCCGTACGTGCGATGGACCGTCCAGTCGCCGAGATTGAGGTAGACGCCGCCGGGATGCTCGCTGAGCTCGGGCGCATGGACGTGACCGGCGACGACCGCGTCGACGTCGGCCCGCGAGAGCTCGCGCGCGGCGGTGGCGCGCAGCCGGTCGCGATAGAGCGCGAGCGCGGCCTCGCTGTGGCTTCCGCGACTGGCGGCGGAGGTCCGATCGGCGAGCCAGTGCCCGACACCGGGGCCCAGGAGCCGGAACGCGAAGATCGCGACGGGGTTTCGGAGCACCGCGCGCATGGCCCGGTACCCGCCCCGCGCCCCGCCCAGCGCGTCGCCGTGCGTGAGCAGGAGCGCGAGGCCGTCGTGGCGCGCCAGGTGCGGGTCTTCGAGGACCCGGATCCCGAGCTCGCGCTCGAGCCAGCCAGGCCCGCGTCCGACGCGTACCCAGTAGTCGTGGTTGCCGCCCATGAAGGCGATGTTGATCGCGCGCGAGCGCGCCCGCTGAAGGGCGCGGAGGACCTGGCCGTGCTTCCGCGGCGGCTTCGCGTAGTCGAACCAGAAGTCGAACACGTCGCCCAGGAGATAGAGCGTCGAGCTGGCCTCGAGCCCGTCGAGGAGCGCGACCAGGTCGCGCTCCTTGGCGGCTTCGACGGCGGGCGCGTGCGCGCCGAGATGAACGTCGGACAGGAACGTGACGAACGACATGGACCACGAAGGTAGCAGGCGGGAGCGGACCGCGTGAACCGGCGGATCGAGAGGCGGGAGGAAGACCGCGCCTTCGGGCCGAAGCGCGGACTCTGGCAGCGAATCAAGGACGTCGCGCTCATGGACGTCGCGGTCCTCGTCAAGGGGGTCGACGCGGCGGCCATCGAGACCCTCGAGGAGCGGCTCCTGGCCGCCGACTTCGGCGTTCCGGCGACCCTTCATCTCACCGAAGCGGTCGAGACCGAAGCGATGAAGGGAAGGCTCCGGAGCGAGGGGGAGGTGAAGGATTTCCTGAAGGCGCGCCTCGTCGAGCTCCTCGATCCGGACGGCGCCTCCGTCGAGCTCGCGCGCGCGGCCGCCCCGCCGACGGTCGTCCTGCTCGTCGGCGTCAATGGCGTCGGCAAGACGACGACTTTGGCGCGCCTCGCGCATCACCTACAGGAGCGCGGCGAGTCGGTGCTCCTGGCCGCCGCCGACACGTTCCGCGCCGGCGCGATCGAGCAGGTCAAGGCGTGGGCGGTGCGTCTGGACACTCCGGTCGTGGCGGGACAGTCGGGCGGGGACCCGGCCGCCGTGGTCTTCGACGCCGTCGACGCGGCGATCGGCCGCGGCGCGACGTACGTGCTCGCCGACACCGCCGGCCGGCTCCACACGCAGGCCGATCTCATGGCCGAGGTGGCGAAGGTCGCCAGGGTGGCCGGCAAGCGCCTCGAGGGGGCGCCCCACGAGACCCTCCTCGTCCTCGATGCCACGACGGGCCAGAACGCGCTCTCGCAGGCGCGCACGTTCGGCGCCGCGCTTCCGATCACCGGCATCGTCGTCTGCAAGCTGGATGGGACCGCGCGAGCGGGGGTCGTGGTGGCGGTGCGTCGCGAGCTCGGCGTGCCCGTCAAGTTCGTCGGGCTCGGCGAGGGCCCGGATGACCTGGTGCCCTTCGACGCGGGCGCTTTCGCGGAGGGCCTCCTCCGCTGAGCGGCCCGCTGGGGCTCGACGCGGAGGTCCGGTTCCTGCCGGGCGTCGGCCCGCGACGGGTCGAGGATCTGGCGCGGCTCGGGATCCGGACGGTCGGCGATCTCCTCCTCCACTACCCACGCGACTACTTCGACGCACGCCACGTGACGCCGATCGGCGACCTCCGGGCCGGCGAGACGGCGACGGTCGTGGGCACGGTGCGGACGATCGGCGAGCGGAAGCTCCGCGGCCGTAAGAGCATGGTCTCGGCGCTCCTCGAGGACGAGACGGGCGGCGTCGCGCTCGTCTGGTTCAACCAGCCGTGGGTCAAGGGGAAGATCGCGCGCGGCGACCGGCTGCGCGCGATCGGAGCGGTGACGCGCTTCCAGGGGCGGCTCCAGCTCTCGCCGTCGGAGTTCGACGTCACGCAGGACGAGGCCGACGGCGGGCCGGCCACGATGCTGCCGATCTATCCGCTGACCGAAAACGTCACGCAGAAGGCGCTCCGCTCATGGACCCGCGCCGCGCTCGATCGCCTGGGCCCGGTCGAGGATCCCCTGCCCGCGGGCATTCTGGAACAGCACGGCCTCCCGCCACTCGCCGCCGCGCTCGCCGACCTCCACTGGCCGGAGAGCCCGATCGACCGGGACCGCGCGCGTCGCCGCTTCGCCTGGGAGGAGCTCTTCTGGTGGGAGCTCAGGCTCGCGCTCAAGGCGGTCGAGCGCCGACGACCCGCGAGCGGGATCGCGATGGCGACGGAGGGCGAGATCGTTCCGCGAGTCGGCAAGGCGCTCCCCTTCACGCTGACGCGCGCGCAGCGGCGGACGCTGTCCGAGATCTACCGCGACATGCGCTCGACCCGTCCCATGAACCGCCTCCTCCAGGGCGACGTGGGGTCGGGGAAGACGGTCGTCGCGCTCCTCGCGCTCCTCCGGGCGATCGAGAGCGGGTACCAGGGAGCGCTCATGGCGCCGACCGAGATCCTGGCCGAGCAGCACGCGCGGACGATCGGGCGGCTCCTCGGCGACGCGCCGGTCGAGGCCGCACTCCTTACGGGGAGTGTGGGGGGGAGGATCCGCGCCCGGATCGCCGCGGGGCTCGCGGAAGGGGCGATCGACATCGCGATCGGGACGCACGCGCTGATCCAGGAGGGGGTCGAGTTCCGGAAGCTCGGCCTGGCGATCATCGACGAGCAGCACCGCTTCGGCGTCGCGCAGCGGCTCGCGCTGACGCGGAAGGGCGCGGTGCCCGACGTCCTCGTCATGACCGCGACGCCGATCCCGCGTTCGCGCGCGCTCACGTTCTACGGCGACCTCGACGTGTCGCGGATCGACGAGATGCCGCCCGAGCGGAAGCCGGTCGCGACGCGCGTCCTGGGCGAGCGGCGGCGGGAGCGGCTCTACGCGTTTCTCGGCGAGCGGCTCGCGGCCGGAGAGCAGGGGTACGTGGTCTATCCCCTCATCGAAGAATCAGAGGCGATCGATCTCAAGGACGCGACTTCGGGCTTCGACGCGCTGTCGGCGCGATTCCCGAAGGCCCGCGTCGCGCTCCTCCACGGCCGCGTGGCGTCCGACGAGAAGGACCGCGTCATGCGCGCGTTCGCCGCCGGCGAGATCGACGTGCTGGTGGCGACGACCGTCATCGAGGTCGGCGTCGATGTGGCGAACGCGACGTTCATGGTCGTCGAGCACGCCGAGCGATTCGGCTTGTCGCAGCTCCACCAGCTTCGCGGCCGTGTGGGCCGCGGGGAGAAGGCGGCCTACTGCTTCCTCGTGATCTCGGACGGCGCCAGGGCCCACGCGCGCGAGCGGGCGCGCGTCCTGGCCGCGACCCACGACGGGTTCGTGATCGCCGAGGAGGACTTCCGGCTCCGCGGCCAGGGCGACGTGTTCGGCACCCGCCAGCACGGCACGCCCGATTTCCGGATCGCCGATCTCGAGCGCGACGTCGATCTGCTGTCCGCGGCGCGCGATGCCGCCTTCGACCTGGTCGACGCCGACCCTGCCCTCGAGCGCCCCGAGCACGCGCCGATCCGGCGCTGGTTGGAGCGCCTGGCCGCGCGCGACGCCGACATGGCGCGGCAGGGGTAGGCGGAAAATGGCAATCTCGATTGACAAATGGGTTCACGGGCGGTGTCGTCTACGACGCGCTGCATCTTCAAGCAGCCGAAAAGTCCGGCGCGGAGAGCCTGGTGACATTCAACCGGTGGGACTTCGATCGTCTCGCGGCCGGCAGCAACGTCGAGCTGACGTTCCTCTGATATGCAGGGCCAGGCGGCGGTTCGACCGTGCTTGACCGGCTCGCCGCGCGCGGGCTACGTTGGCGCGCGTGAACCACGCGGTCATTCTCGCGGGCGGCGTGGGAGAGCGGTTCTGGCCCGCCTCGACGCCCGATCGGCCCAAGCAGCTCCTACCCCT
>DASRVB010000169.1:0-3275 GCA_035687725.1 Gemmatimonadota bacterium | reverse complement strand
GAGGCGCTGTCGGGCTCGACGCTGGCCGGGGCGGGGATGGTGCTGATCGGGATCGCGCTCGCGACGTGGCGAAGGCGGGGCAGCGGTCCCGGGGCGACGGGCGGCGGGCCAGTCGAGGCCGTTACTCCAGCCAGTCCGAAGGCCCGGCCGACTCCCACTTGACCCACTCGAAGACCGTGCGGCAGCCGCGGCAGTAGAACTGGCTCGACATCAGCGAGCCGCCAAAGGCGGCCTCGAGCTCGACGTCGCGCGAGTCGCAGTGTGGGCAGCGGACCTCGGGCGCGGAGCGCCCCGGACTCGCCTCGCCGCCGCGGCCGGCGACGTCGTCGGCGTCGACGTCGTCAGGCTGTCTTGAAGGCGACGTTCTTCGTTCCACGGAGCTCGTCCAGCATGCCCTGATCCGGCCCGCCCGCGGAGAGCCTCCGCCGGTCGGCGTCCCAAGGGCCCCAATCCAGGGGCTCGATCAGGGACCACCCTTCGCCCGCCCGCTCGAGGCCGACGGTCGCGGGGTCCTCGAGGAGGGCGGCGATCCGCCCGAAGAGCCGCCGGCCAAGCGCCTCGCCGTCCGTGGTCCGCGCGCCCGCCCGGACGATGTCCGCGTCATGGCCGGGGGGCCCGAAGAAGGCCGCCACATCGCGGAGCGCCCGCGCCAGTGCGCGGGCCAGCGCCTCTCTCGATCCGGTTTCTCTCGCCTCGATCACCCGCACCCACCCTTCGGCGTGCTCGGTGTGGAACCGCTCCTCCAGCAACATCTTGGGAACGGCGCGCGCCAGCGGCTGGAAGTCGCCTCCCTCGAAAGAGCTCAGCACGAGCGATAGCGCCAGGTCCACGATCGCGTTCGCCGCCACGAGCTCGGCCCAGCTCTCGAGCGGATGGTCGAGGAACGCGATCGACGCGAAGGCGTCGGGCGGCCGCTCGTCGGCCAGCGGGTCGATCTCCAGGTCGAACTCGCGCTTCAGGATCCCGTTCAGGAGCCGGGTGTGGCCGAACTCCTCCTGCGCCATCGAGCAGGCGGCGATGCCCGCCTCGATGGCCGGTGGCCCGAATGTCCATTCCCCGTAGTGGTAGCCCAGGAGGAGCTTGGTGTCGCTGAGGGCGACGAGCGTCGAGCGGATCCCCGCCTCCCGGCTCACGACGCTCCTTGCGCGGGAGCGGCGCCGTTTCCGGAGCTCGCGGCCACGTCCGGATGCGCGGATACGATCGCGTCCCGCGGAGCGACCCACATCTCCGACCAGTCCTCCTCGTCGTAGATGCGCCACGCGTAGACGCGCGCGAGCTCGATGCCCGGGGCGTTCAGGGTGCCGATGTGGGACATCGGATCGCCGGGCGCGATGCGGGCGAAGACCTCGAAGACCGGCTCCTGCCGCGCCATCAGAGCGCGAGTCCGGACGCGAGCAGAAGCGTGCGGCCCTTCTGGGTGAGGCGATCCTTTGTCCAGGGAGGCGACCAGACGACTTCGATCTCCACGCGATCGATGCCGGAAATCGCGGCCACCGCCTCGCGCACGTCCTCGAGGATCATGTCCATCGCGGGACAGCCGATCGAGGTGAACGTGAGGTCCACCTCCGCGACCCCCTCCGCCACCGCCACCCGATAGATCATGCCCATGTCCACGAGCGAGACCGGCATCTCGGGGTCGGTGATCGTGGCCAGCGCGCGCCAGACCGCCGCTTCGACGCCCACGAGACTTCGCTCACAGGGTTCCGAGATGCCCGCCACGAAAGAAAGGTATCGCGGGGGTGGAGGCCTCACCACATGGCTCGAAATCGTAGATCCCGCGGGAAACGGAAACGTCTCCGCGGAGACGCGCGGGTAAAGGCCGGTGGGGGCGGAGGATCCTGCCAGAACGGCTCTCGTGCTGTCAGAATGACTAAAGGGCCGCGGCTACAGGCGACACCGGACGTCTCCGCGGAGACGTCGCGCGGCCGCATGTGAGGTCATCAGGATCCGTTGCCGGAAACGTGGAACAGGGAGGTCGAGCGGCCCTGGATCATCTCCGTATACCGCTCGTTCATGGGCCCGCGGGCGCGCCAGCGCTCCCACACCTGGTCCCAGGTGATGGGCTGGTCGAAGAGCCAGCGCTTGGCTTGGGGATCGAACTCGCAGGGGAGCTCGTACTCCACGACCCACTCGCCCGTTTCCGCGTCGAGATGCGCGGGAACCGTCACGCCGACCTCCTCGCAGAGGGGAACGACGGACGCCATCCACGTCTGGCGCAGCTGGTCGTTCGTCTTGCCCTTGAGGCGATACTCGAGCTGTCCGGAGTGGTGCTTGAGCTCGTCCGGCAGCCCGAACCACTCGATGCCGGTAGGGAACATCCAGTCGACGGCCTTCTGGAGCATCTCCTTGACCTCGCCGCCGGCCTTGGCGAGACGCCGCATCCAGGACTCGCCGTGCCGGAGGTGGAAGTACTCCTCCTTGTCGACCTTTACGAGCGCGCGCTTGAGCGGGCCGTACGAGGTGTTCTGGTGGACGTCGGAGAGGAGCACGATGCCGGCGCGGTCGAACAGACCGTTGGCCACCGCCATCTCGGCCCAGTTCTCGAGCGGCTGGTCGAATCCGTAGGGGTTCTTGAACTCGTGCGGTGCGCGACCGAAGACGAGCCACTCTTTGTCCTCGCCGAGATCTTCCAGCAGCCGGTAGGCGATGTTCGCGTGCCCCAGCTCGTCCTGGATCACCGCGCTGACCGCGATCCGGCTGGAGATGGTGGGGGCGTCCTTGGCGGCGAGATAGTAGGCGGGCGCGCTCATGAGTTCGGTGTCGCCCTGGACGAGCATCTGGGTCTTGAGCGCCTTGTGATAGCCCGGCGTCATGTCGTCCATCGATTCGACGACGAAGCCGTTCGCGATGCGCTCCTTGAGGGCGGCGTCCTGACCGGCGTCGAGCATCAGCGAACCCTGCGAAGAGAACGCCGCTTCACGTTCCCGACTTCCAGATCGAAGCGTCGACCTTGACCCATCCCGCGCCCCGGTCGGGGTGTGGCATGACGGTCAGATCCACGTACGACTCGCCCTGCGTGGCGTGGAGCGTCCGCGTGTCGTCGGTCTGGCCCTCGCTCGAGACCTGCCATCCCGCATCGCTCAGCGCCTGCCGGTACCAGTCGTAGCTCTCGGCCGAATCCGCCTGGCTGACGATCGAGACCTCGCTGTACGCGCCGCCGGCGTCCGGGGCGGTCGAAGCGGAGGTGACGGTGCTGGCGGGCGGAATCGGGAAATCGGGCGGGAAATCGGCGGGCAGTTCCACGGGCACGACTTCGGCCACGGTCGTGTCGGGCT
>DASRVB010000168.1:0-23418 GCA_035687725.1 Gemmatimonadota bacterium | reverse complement strand
CCGCGCGGTTGCCGGGCGCGGCAGCGGCAGCGCCGCGCCGCCCGCCGAAGGATCGAGCATCGCGATCATCGGGCCTCGCGGACCGCCTCGAAGGCTCGCGTGAACCGGCCGTCGCTGCCGTAGATCTCGGTCGCAACCCGGTCCCAGCCGCCCAGGGCGTCGATCGTCCAGAGATCTTCGACGGGCAAGTACGTGGCGGCCGTCTCGGCCGCCACCGCCTCGTCGACCGAGCGCAGGCCGTACTCCGCGAAGGCACGCTGCGCTTCCGGCCCGTGGAGGAACGCCACGAACGCCTCCGCCACATCGCGCACCCCGTGCGCATCCACATTCTTGTCTATCAGGGCCACGGGATTCTGGATCAGGATCGTCGACGAGGGGATCACATAGTCGTACTCCTCCCCTCCCAATCGCGCGACCAGCACCTCGTTCTCGTAGGTGATCGCCGCGTCGCCGACACCGCGCTCGAAGTTCGTGATCGACTCGCGCGCCCCCTTGTCCATGATGCGGACGTTCCGGAACACGCGGCTCAGGAACTCCTCGGCAGCCGCCGGGTCGTCCGCCGGAACGCCGGCGACGTGGCCGCGCAGCCCCGCCCCGTAGAGCGCGTTGATGTTCCACTGGGCGCCGCCCGAGGTCTTCGGGTCGGGGGTCAGGACCTCGAGTCCGGGACGCGACAGATCCTCCCAGTCGCGGATCCCCTTCGGGTTGCCGGGCCGCACCGCGATCACGGCGATCGAGTTCGAGACCATTCCCCGGTGTGGATCGCTCCTCCAATCGTGGGTGATGAGACCGGCCTGGGCGATCCTGTCGACGTCGGCCTCGAGCGACAGCGCCGCGACGTCGGCCTCGAACCCCCCGACGATCGCGCGCGACTGGGCGCCGCTGCCCTGATAGGACTCCTGGAACTCCACGTCCTGGCCGGTCGTCCGCTTCCAGTGCTCGCGGAAGGCGGGCAGGATCGCCTTGCCATAGGCCTCGCGAGGCGTCGTGTACGCGCCTAGGACCAGCGTGACGCTGCCACGCTCGCCCGCCTCGGACTCCGTTCCGCTGCCCGTTCCGCACGCGGACGCGGCCAGCGCCCCCACGATCGCAAGCGCGAGGATCTTTCGGCTGGATGGATGCATGACCATTCCTCCTACGATGGCCTAACCTCTAGTACTGGACTAGGAATTACGAAGAAAAAAAACGCACTCATGAAGCCACCCGCGTCCGGTCCACCGAGGGGACCGCGAAGGCCAGGTCGGCGATCGTGGTCGTGTCGACGACGCCCCTGATCGCGGATTCGATCCGATCCCAAAGGAGGCCCAGCCCGTCGGTCGCCGGGGGCCCTGCCGTTCCCCGGGAACCAAGGCCCAGCCGCTCGTCGAGGAGCCGGATCGCCTCGCCCGCGGTGATCAAGGACCCCGGCCGGCTGAGCCGGTAGCCCCCGGCGATTCCCACCTGCGCCTCGACCAGGCCGCCGTCCTTGAGGACGCGCAGGATCTGCTCCAGGTATTTGAGCGGAACCCCGCACGCCCCGGCGATCTCCCGGGCGGGCGTCATCCCGGAGAGGCCCGTGCGGTGGAGATGGACGAGGGCGCGAAGCCCGTACTCGCTCTTGGCCGAGACGTTCACGGCCGCCCCGTCCGTCCTATCCTAACTCCTACTCTCATACAGGGAGTTTATCGGGTTTCCCGGCGCTCTGTCAAGGAAAGCGGCTGCCAAGATCGCGCCCTATACCGAACCGAGGATCAGCTTCGTCCCGGCGATCACCAGAACGAGGGCCAGCAGCCCCTGGAGAGCGCGCGGGGAAAACCGGCGGCTGCCCAGGTGGGAGCCGAGCGTTCCTCCGGCCACCGCCGCCAACGCCAACGGGAGGAGAACTGCCGGGATGGTCAGGCCGGCTGCAACATAGCCCCCGAGCCCGGCCACCGAGTTCACCAGGATGAACGGCGCAGAAACGGCCGCGGCCCGCCGCACCGGCGCCCACTGACTCAACAACAGGATCGGCGTCAGGAAGATCCCGCCTCCTGTCCCGGTCAGGCCCGATAAGAGGCCGATTACCCCACCGATGATCAGCGCAATGGGCCGCTTCACGGGCCGCACGCTCGTCAAGGCTGCCGGGCGCCAGGCGAAACGGAACGCCGATGCGAGCAACACTACTCCTACGAGAACCGCCAGAAAATTCGCCGGCAGCTGGAGGTAGCCCCCGAGGAAGGCCATTGGCACGGACAGAATTGCGAACGGCCAGAACAGCGACCACGAGAAGTGGCCTGCATGCCAGAATTGCCACGTGGCGATGGTGGCGACCAGGACATTCAGGAGGAGCGCCGTCGGCCGTACCAGGACAACGCCATATCCGAGCAGAGTGAGCACGGCGATGTAGCCGGAAGCGCCGGCATGTCCGACCGACGAGTAGAGGAAGGCAACGACGCCCACCGCCAGAACGGCCAGGAGCACGAACTCGTTCATACGGTCTCGGCGCCCGGTTGGGTCCCCAGCGGAAAGTGCGGCAGGAGCCGGTAGCTCCGCAGGCCGAGGACGACCGCATCGCCGACCTCGAGGGGGGCTTCTTCCGCCTCCCACTTGGTCCGCGTGACGACCAGCGGCAGCCCGGCGATATCGACGACGTCGTCCTGGGAGCTCGCCGCGACGAGCCGCGCCGCCAGCCGGACCGTCAGCCGCTCGGTGGGACCGACGTACGACACCGACTCGACGACCGCCTCGGACAGGGGATGGCGGGCGGCGAGGAGGTCGCGGCGGAACCCGATCTCCACGTCCTCGGGGCGGAATACGACCTTGACCGGTTGACCGTCGACCAGAGCCGGCCTCTCGTCGGGAGGATCGAGCGCAGTACCGAGGACCCACGTGCGGTTCTGCCCCCAGCGTCCGAGCAGCACGTTCGCCGCGCCCAGGAAGGTGGCGACGAACTCGTTGCCCGGTCGGTTGTAGACTTCGTAGGGCGTGCCCACCTGCTCCACCTGACCGCCGTTCATGACCAGGATCCGGTCCGCCAGCTCCAGCGCCTCCTCTTGATCGTGTGTGATGAACAGCGCCGCGACGTCCGCGTCCCGCAGGATCCGGCGGACCTCCCGCCGGAGCTCCACCCGCGTGCGCGCGTCGAGCGCGGTGAACGGCTCGTCGAACAGCATGACGGAGGGCTCGTAGGCGAGGGCGCGCGCCAGCGCGACTCGCTGGCGCTGCCCACCCGACAGCTGCGCCGGCAGCTTCCTGCGATGCGGCACGAGCCGCACGAGCTCGAGCATCCGCTCCACCCGCTCTCGAATGCGTCCCGCGGGGACGCCCCGGACCTCGAGGCCGAACGCGATGTTCCGTTCGGCAGACATCTTCTCGAAGAGCGCCTGGTCCTGGAACACGACTCCGAAGCTGCGGTTCTGGGGTGGGATCCTCAGCGCAGGACGACCTTCGAGGAGGACCTCGCCGGCGTCCGGCTCCTCCAGCCCAGCGAGGATGCGAAGGAGGGTCGTCTTCCCGCATCCGGAAGGGCCGAGCACGACGAGGATCTCGCGGCTCGCGATCTCGAATCCGACGTCGCGCAGGACCTCCTGGTCGCCGAACGACTTGGCGAGCCCGTCGACGCGGAGGACCGACGTCGTCAGATCTCGGGCGCCGGGCCGAACAGGCGGTCCGGGTTATCCTGGAGGAGCTTTCGCTTGACGTCGTCGGCGAGATCCAGGGCCAGGAATTCGTCCAGATTCGCCCGCATGCCGGGGACCATGGGGCCCGGCCAGTCGGTCCCCCAGAGGAGCTTGTCCGCCACGGCATCGAGCCGCGGGAAGTACCGCAGCAGTCCCTTGGGGGGGATACCCGAGACGTCGCCCCAGAAGTTCGGATGGCGCCGAAGCAGGAAGAACGAGGCGTCGGGCCACAGCGGGCGGCCGAGATGCGCCAGGATCACGACGAGCCCCGGGAAGTCGACGCCGACGTCGTCCAGCGCGAGCGGATCGGCGTACACGTTCCGCGCGCCGGGAAAGATCGACGTCCCGGTGTGCACCATGACCGGCATGTCGAGATCCTGGGCGCGGCCGTACATGTCGGCCAGCGCGGGCAGACCGTGCCGGTACGCGTTGGCGGCGATCTCCTGGTGCGGCGGGTGGAACTTGATCGCACGCACCCCCTGATCCCGCAGGCGCTCGACGTCGTCCGAGAGACTTCCCTCTCCCGTGGGATCCAGACCCCCGAAGGGAATCAGGCGGTCGGGCGCGGCGCGGGCGAGGCCCGCCACGTAGGGATTCACATCGCTCGTGAACCCCATGAGCCCCGGACTCACGTAGTTGATCACGCCGATCCGCGCGATGCCGGCCTCGTCCATCACGTCCAGCACGCTGGTCGGATCGCGCATCATGCGCTCGAGCTGGGCGAAATCCGCCCGCCCCTTCGCCATCCGGGCGCGGACGTCCGGCCGCAGCTGGTCCCAGGGCTGGACGTGCACGTGCACATCGGTGATGCGCAGATTCACGTCAGGACACGCCGCCGCCGAATGAGAGGAACAGGCCGGTCAGGAACCACATCGCGATCGCGAATCCCCAGGCCGCGCCCTTGCCCATCCGCATCGCGTGAACGCCCGCGATGGCGAGGACGATCGCTCCCCAGATCGAGAAGAAATTGATGTTCGCCAGCATTCCCCAGAGGAGGCCCGGCATGTCGCCGCGCTCCATGAAGAGGGCCAGCCCAAATGTAGGCGGACCGCCTTCGCGCGCGACCTGCTCGGCGCCCTTCAGGTTCACGACGATCGCCTGCGCGATCGCCTGCAGGATCTGGATGACGCCGGTATAGATCAGGGCCGTGAACGCGACCTTGTAGGTCGGCTCGCGCGCGCCCGAGATCGCCGCCCATCCCCAGAACAAGAGCGCGAAGATCGCCGAGAAGACGGCCACCATGATCGGCCCGATCGCGAGGCCCACGTACCTGAAGTTCTCCATCGTCCGCAGCGCCTGCTCCCGCTGTTCGTCCGGCATGTCGCGCGCCATCACGCCCGCGCGCTGCATCTCCATGTAGAGATCCGCCATGAAGAACGTCGTGATCAGCGTGAGCGCCATGATGACGAGCAGGGGTGTCAGCCAGCGCGGACGCGCGCGCACGTCCTCGAACGTCGCGCTCGGCGCCAGCACGACGTCGCGCATGTTCTCCCACGTGGAGCGTCCCGTCGTCACAGTCCCGGGCTCGCTCGGCCTCGCATGCTCTTCCATCGCGTCCTCCGCGCTAACGGTTTTCGTCTGTCGGGTGCCCGCGTCAGCGGCCGCGCCATGCGGGCTTGCGCTTCTCCAGGAACGCCGCCACGCCCTCGACCTTGTCCTCGGTCGCGAACGCGAGGGCGAACAGGTCGCGCTCCTGCTCGAGCCCCGCCGAGAGCGGCAGCTCGTACGCCGCCCGGATCGCGCGCTTGGCGATCCCCAGCGTGACCGGGCTCTTCTCGGCGATCGTGCGCGCGATCTCGAACGTCCGCTCGCGAAGCTCGGCCGCCGGGACGACCTCGTCGAGAAGACCGATCTCGTACGCCGCGACGCCGTCGATGGGCTCGCCGCTCAAGATCAGCTGCAGCGCCTTGCCGTATCCGACGAGGCGCGGCAGCCGCTGGGTCGCGCCGCCGCCGGGGATGATGCCCAGGCGGATCTCGGGCTGTCCCAGCATGGCGGTGTCGGCGCCGATCCGGAGGTCGCAGGCGAGCGCCAGCTCGCAGCCCCCTCCCAGGCACCAGCCGTTGATCATCGCGATCGTGGGCAGCGGGGCGTTCCAGATCCTGTCGAAGATCGTAGGGCCGACCATCGCCCGTCGCTGCTCGAGCGGAGAGCGGTCCGCGAACTCCCCCACGTCGGCGCCGGCGACGAACGCCTTGTCGCCCGCGCCCGTGAAGACGAGGACGCGCGAGTCCGGGTCCGCGAGCGCCTGATCGACGGCCGCGGACAGCCGATCCCGCACCTCGGCGTTCAGCGCGTTTCGCTTCTCGGGGCGATCGATCGTCACGAGGACGATCCCGCCATCGCGCTCGACCCGCACTACGTCCGGCATGCGTGCCGCGCCGTCGGCATCCCGGGTCATCGAGCCTCCACGGCGACCGGCTTGCCGTCCTCCCAGCGATAGAACCCCTCGCCCGACTTCCTCCCCAGCCGCCCCTCCGCCACCATGCGCTTCAATAGCTGCGGGGGCTCGAAACGGCGCTCGTCGAGCTCGGCCGCCAGGTGCTCGGCGATCGCGAGCCGCACGTCGAGGCCGACCAGGTCGGTGAGCTTGAGGGGGCCCATGGGATGGTTGTAGCCGAGCTCCATGGCGGCGTCGATGTCCGCCGCCGCCGCGACCCGCTCCTCCACCATGCGGATCGCCTCGAGGCCGAGCGCGATGCCGAGCCGGCTGGTCGCAAAACCCGGGACGTCCCGCACGACGATCGCCCGCTTGCCGAGCGACTCGACTGCGCGCCGGAGCGTGTCCACGACCTCCGGCGCCGCTTCCTCCGGCGCCACGATCTCGACCAGCTTCATCGCGTGGACGGGATTGAAGAAGTGAAGCCCCGCCACGCGCTCCGGCCGGGCCGTCTCGGCGGCGAGGCGTGCGATCGGCAGCGACGACGTGTTGCTCGCCAGGATCGCGCTCCCGGGGCAGCGGGCGTCGAGCTCGGCGAACATCGCGCGCTTGAGGTCCAGCACCTCGGGGATCGCCTCGATCGCCAGGTCGGCATCGAGCAGCGCTTCCCCGAGATCGGTCTCGATCCGCAGCCGCTCGAGCGCGCGTTCCTTCTCCGCAGCGTCGAGCTTCCCGCGCTCGACCCCCTTGGCGAGCGTCTCCTCGATCTGCTCTCGGGCGCGATGCGCGGCCGCGGGATCGACGTCGTAGAGCGTGGCCGCGTAGCCGGCCTGCGCGAACGCCTGCGCGATCCCGCGGCCCATCGTCCCCGCTCCGATCACGGCTATCACGTTGAGCTCGTCGATCATGGCTTCATCCTCCGCAAGGCCGCGCGCACGGGCGAGGCGTCGGCGCCGATCCAGCGCAGCGGAAAGGCGACCAATGCATAGCGG
This sequence comes from Gemmatimonadota bacterium, assembly GCA_035687725.1. Lineage (GTDB taxonomy): Bacteria > Gemmatimonadota > Gemmatimonadetes > JACCXV01 > JAHWKZ01 > JAICNR01. The sequence continues at coordinate 16,408 of DASRVB010000168.1, read as the reverse complement.
CCGGGCTCGATCCCGGCCAGCATGAGGCCCTCGAGGATCACCACGCCCGATGCCGCCAGTGCCCGGTGGGCGTCGAGCGCGGTCGACGCCTCCGGGTCGACCGAGGGCGCATCTGTGCCGACGAGCCGGAGTCCCCGCGCGCCGCACCACTTCGCGGCTTCCGCCGAGAGCGCCCGCCAGCGGGTCGGAAAGCCCGCCGACCAGTCGCAGCCGGTTCGGAGGAGGAGCCGCTCGATCGGATCGTCGCCCTCGACGGTGCGATCGGGCGCTCGGGTGCCGCCAATGGCGGCTTCGAAGGCGCGGAGGGCGGCCTCGATTTCGCCGGACTCGATGCGATCGCCGTCCGCGGAGACGTCGAGGAGGACGGATGGGCCGGCGAAGATCTCCAGCGGAAGCCCGTCGATCGCCGCGCCGTCCGGGTCTACATGGAGCGGCGCGTCGACATGGGTACCGGTGTGCGTCGTGCCGGAGACCTCGCCCACGTTCGCGAGGTCGCCGCCCGCGATCGACGCGGCGAGCCGATAGCGCCAGGGCGGGTCGCCGGGCCAGACCGCCGTCCCGTCCGCCACCGGCCGGCTGACGTCGATCCAGCCGCCGCTGCCGGCGGCCGCAGAGCGCGCGATCACCGGATCCTCAGTTGCCTTCGAAGCGCGGCGTTTCCTTGCCGCTGAACGCGAACAGCCCCCGCTTGACGTCCTGGGACTCGAAGCAGGCGAGCTGATTCTCGAGCTCCATCGAGAGCATCGTCTCGAGGTCGCGGTCGAGGCTTTCCTGCACCGCACGTTTGATTCGCGCAGCCGCCAGCGGTGGGGCGGCCGCGAGCTGCCGCGCCCACGCCATCGCGTCCTCGCGGATCGAGGCGGCCGGCACGACGCGGTTCACGAGTCCGATCGCCAGCGCCTCCTCGGCACCGACCATGCGGCCCGACCACATCAGCTCGAGGGCGCGTGAGGCTCCGACCAGCCGCGGCAGGAGGAACGTGCCACCCCAGTCGGGGTGGAGACCGATCCGGACGAACGTCTGCCCGATCGACGCCGTGTCGGCCATGATCCGCAGGTCGCAGGCGAGCGCGAGGTTCGCGCCGCCGCCCGCGGCCGGCCCGTTGATGGCCGCGATCACCGGCTTCTCGGCGGCGCGGATCTCCTGCACGACGCGCTCGCCGGCCTGGAGCAGGCGCTGGAAGTCGCGCGCGTTGCCCTCCGCGACGAGCTCGTGCAGGTAGTCGATGTCCGCGCCGGCGCAGAAGCCCCGGCCCTCGCCCGTGATGACGATCGCGCGGATCGAGGGGTCGTTCGCCAGCTGCTCCACCGCGTCGCCGATCAGGTCGCGCATCTCGCCGGCGAACGCGTTCAGCTTGTTCGGGCGGTCGAGGAGGATCGTCCCCACCTCGCCCTGCCGGTCGACGCGCACCATGGGGTCGCTCACGCCGCGCTTCTTCCCGCCGCTCGCGCGGTGGCCGCCGATTCGACACGCTCGACGAGGAGCGCGACTCCCATCCCGCCACTGACGCAGAGGGTCGCGATGCCGAGCCGCGCCCCCTCGCGGGCCATCTGGTGCAGGAGCGTGACCGAGATCCGCGCGCCCGTCGCCCCGATCGGGTGCCCAAGCGCGATCGCCCCGCCGTTGGGATTGACCTTCCCGAGATCGAGCTCGAGGTCACGCGCCACGGCCAGGACCTGCGCCGCGAACGCCTCGTTCAGCTCGATCGCGTCGATTCCGCCGATGTCGATCTCCTGGCGCTTCAGGACCTTCCGCACCGCCGGGACCGGGCCGATCCCCATGATCGCGGGATCGACGCCCTCGTTCGCCCAGTCGATGCAGCGCGCGAAGGGCTGGAGGCCGAGCCGCTCGACGGCTTCTTCGGACGCCACGATGACTGCCGCAGCGCCGTCGGTGATCCCCGAGGAGTTGCCCGCGTGCACGGTTCCGTCGTCGCGGAAGACGGGCTTGAGCTTCGCCAGCTTCTCGACGGTCGTGCCCGCCCGCGGATGCTCGTCGGCCTCGAGCACGCCTTCGATGGGCGCGATCTCGTCCGCCCAGGCGCCCGACCCGCGGGCCGCCTCGTAGCGGCGCTGGCTCTCCGCCGCGTAGGCGTCCTGCTCCGCGCGCGGGATGCCGTAGCGCTCGGCGAGCGTCTCCGCGGTGGCGCCCATGAGGTCGCCGCAGAGCGGACAGAGGAACCCGTCCCGGTACATGCCGTCTACGAGCTCGCCGTGGCCGAGCCGGTAGCCCCAGCGGGCGCGCGGCAGGAGGTAGGGCGTGTTCGACATCGATTCGGTGCCGCCGGCGAGCACCACGTCGGCATCTCCGAGCGCGATCGTCTGCCACGCCTGGAGGATGCCGACGAGGCTCGAAGCGCATGCCTGGTTGATGGTATACGCCGGAACGGAGTCGGGGACTCCGGCGCGGTGGCTGATCTGGCGCGCGACGTTGGGGCCCGCCCCGGCCTGCCGGCCACAGCCTACGATCGTGAGATCCACCTCGGCGGGATCGATCCCGGCGCGTTCGAGGCAGGCGCGCGCGGCGTGCGTGCCGAGGTCCGGCGCGGTCAGGTCGACGAGCGCGCCGCCGAACCTGCCGATCGGGGTGCGGACCGGGGCGCAGAGATAGGTTGGACGATCGTAGCGGGGGCGCATCGAGGGGCGGAATATCGCCCGGGTGGAGGGGCTGTCAAACGAGTCCTCCGACGCCCGTGGCATCGATCGAAGAGTTCGAGCAACTGCCGGAGGAAGACACCGCCCGGGTCGAGCTGGTGCGCGGGATGCTGGTGCGGAGCCCAGGCTGAGGCAATCCGGCTTTTCTTCTCGTAAGCCCCAAAAAACAAGCCGCCCGGCTTTCGCCGGGCGGCTCTCGACGCGCTGCACGAAGACAGCAAAAAATGAGGATCGGACGGGGCTTCGAGTCCGTGTCTCCTTCGAAGACTCGACCGGTTCCGGCTTCGCGCGACCGCTTTCGCGGCCGGCGACTCCTCTCATGGGGTTGGCGTCCCTTTCAGAGGTCGTACCGGCGAACCGTAGCGCGGACATCGGTTTCGCGCTCCCCCTCCGCCGTCGGCCACCGAAGTGGCGCCGGCCATGGGGTCTTCCTTGCTCGCCGGAGGCGCGTGGAAGTCGAAGACCTCCGCGCACCGCCTCTCCTAGGGTTGGCGTCCCCTTCAGAGTATTACCGGGGCCGGCTCGCCGATGCCCTCTCGGGCGCGGCGCCTCCCAGGAGTTCCTGCCCCTTCAGCGCGTGCAGATGCGGGAGCCCACTTACCCGGGATTTGCCTCGTCCCGGTTTCGGTGCGGCTGCAGGGTTTCTCACCCTCTTGCCGCGTCACGTCTCCCGCGTCCTTCCGACCGTTTAAGGCCGGTGACGCTCATGGGGTTTTCCCCTTCGAAGCTTCTCCCTCCGGACGGAGCCGTGGCGCCTCTCGGCGCCCGCTGCCCTCTTGTCGTTACCTGCACTCGGCGCACGTAGCCGAAACCACATGCGGCCGCTGGCAGACCCGCCTTCAGGGCCTTGCTCCCCGCCGGAGTCCGTCACGATCGCACGGGGATTAGCCCTACGGTCGCTCGATGCTCCCCTGGGGTTCTGTCGCTCTAGGGCTTTCCTCGACAGCGTTGCCCCCGGCTTCCCGGCGGCTCCCCTCTCAGGCTTCTTCGCGATTCGGCTTTCGCCGAGGCGACCGGCCTCCCAGGGTCTCGATCCGCTCTCGCGGTGCTGCGCTCCTCAGTCCGAAGAATGATCGGAGCCGCAACCCTTCTGCGATTTTCGCACCTTGTTTCCCTTCCGCGTGCTTCGAACTCCGGCGTCCCGGGCTCGCGCCGAACGGTTCCGGTGACATCGCTGTCCCGGAGGTCCGTTCCATGGGACGTCCGTGAGTTCTCCCGGAGGGCTCGCGGATGGAATGTCGGTGCCAGACTCGGGCCGTCATCCGACCCTCGACGCCAGTATACGGGACACGTCTGCAGCGTGTCAAACCATTGCGCCAAAAAGAGTTACACGATCCGGTTTCGGGCAACGCAAGGTGCTGGAACGCGGTCGCTTGGAGTCCGCGAGCTAAACCCTCGGGTCAACTGATCGCCCCAACTGCGGCGCTTTCATCCGTTTGTAAGACTGCCAACATTCGCGACACGACGCCTCCACACCGACCCGTCGATTCTGCACGGATTGTCCCCCGATTATCCACAGGTAATTCACACTTCGAGAACGATTCGCGTGAAAGGTCGTTTCCGATTCGACGAGGTCGTCGCCGATTCGAGAATCCGCCGGCGCGGGCTAGAGCAGGTTGGCGGCGTACTCGGCGAGCTTCGACCGCTCGCCTTTCCTGAGCTCGACGTGCGCGGCCAGCGGCACGGTGCGGAAGTGGCTGACCACGTGATTGAAGCCGTTCGTGGAGGAGTCGATGTACGGGGTGTCGATCTGCCACGGGTCCCCGGTCAGGACGAGCTTCGTGTTCTCGCCCACCCGCGTCAGGATCGTCTTGACCTCGAGGGGCGTCAGGTTCTGCGCCTCGTCGACGAGCATGAACTGCTGAGGAATCGAGCGCCCGCGGATGTGCGTCAGCGGCTCGACGGCGAGCGCGCCCCGGGACACCAGGTCCTCGACCGTGCGGGTGCCGTTCCTGGTCGGCCGGCCTGCAAGGAGGAGAGCGAGGTTGTCGTAGATCGGCTGCATCCAGGGGTTCAGCTTCTCCTCCACCGAGCCCGGCAGGTAGCCGATGTCCTTCCCCATGGGGAACGTGGGCCGCGAGATGAGGAGGTGCCGATAGGTGGTGCGGCTCAGGACCTGCTCGAGTCCGGCAGCCAAGGCGAGGAGCGTTTTCCCCGTCCCCGCCTTCCCCATGATCGTCACGAGCACGATCGTCGGATCGAGGAGCGCGTCCAGCACGAAGTACTGCTCCTTGTTCCGCGGCCGAATCCCCTGGATTCCCTCGGCGACGTCGATCAGCGCCTTGAGGCGGCCGCCCACGGGGTCGATGCGCGCGAGCGCTGTGTTCGAGGCCTCGCCCAGGTCCTTGAGGAGCGCGTACTCGTTGGGGAAGAAGTCCCCCTCGGGGAGCGGGAGCCCGCCTTCCTCGCGGAAGCGCTCGAGATCACCCGAGTCCAGCTCGATCTCGGTGTGCCCGCTGTAGAGCTCGTCCAGGTTCACGCGGTCGGTCTCGTAGTCCTCGGCGACGAGCCCCATCGCGTCCGCCTTGATCCGGAGATTCACGTCCTTCGTGACGAGGATGAGCGGAGTGTCCGGGGCGTCGTCCTGGATCCGGCGCGCGATCTTCAGGATCTCGTTGTCGACCCAGCCGTCCGAGCGGGCGATCACCCGCTGCGGGTCGTCCGGGTCGAACACGACCCGCAGCCGCCCACCCGTGTCCAGCTCGACGCCGTCCGAGAGCCGGCCGCGCTCCCTGAGCGCGTCCAGGAAGCGGCTGATCCAGCGCGCATTCTCCCCCAGCCGCGTCAGCTGCTTCTTGAACCGGTCGATCTCCTCGATGACGTAGATCGGAACCAGGACCGAGTTGTCCTGGAAGGCGGTCAGGGCCGTGGGGTCGTGCAGCAGGACGTTGGTGTCGAGGAGGTAGCGCTTCTTCATCTCCGCAGATCGACCCAGACGGCTTTCGTCTGCGTGTAGTTTTCGAGGGCGTGCTTCCCGAGGTCGCGGCCGTAGCCGCTCTGCTTGTAGCCGCCGAATGGCATCGCGGCGTCGTACAGGTTGTAGGTGTTGATCCAGATAGTGCCGGCCTTGAGACGGCTCGCCACGTAATGCGCCTTCTTGATGTCGCGCGTCCAAACGGCCGCCGCGAGCCCGTAGGGCGAGTCGTTGGCGCGCGCGATCGCCTCGTCGACGTCGTCGAAGGTCAGCGTTGCGAGGACGGGGCCGAAGATCTCCTCGCGAGCGATCGTCATCTCGGGCGTGACGCCGTCGAACACGGTGGGCTGGACGAAGTAGCCGGGCTGGAGCTCGGCCACCCGCGCGCCGCCGGCCACCACCGTGGCGCCCTCACGCTTGCCGGTCTCGATGTAGCCGAGGACGGTCTCCATCTGCTTCTCGGAAACGATCGCGCCGATCCGGGTCGTCTTCTCGAACGGATCGCCGACCGCCATCTTTCCGGCGCCGGCGGCGACCGCGGGTACCAGCTCGTCGTGCGCGGCGGACTCGACCAGCAGGCGGCTCCCCGCCGCGCAGACCTCGCCCTTGCCGTAGAAGATCCCGCCGACGGCGCCGCGCGCCGCGAGCTTCAGGTCCGCGTCGGCGAACACGATGTTCGCGCTCTTGCCGCCCAGCTCGAGCGACACCCGCTTGACGGTCTCCGCCGCGAGGCCCGCGATCCGCTTGCCGACCGCGGTCGAACCGGTGAACGCGATCTTGTCGACACCCGCGTGCTTGACCAGCGCCTCGCCCGCCGTCCGCCCACCGCCGGGGACGACGTTCAGGGCACCCGCCGGCAGTCCGGCGTCGGCCGCGATCTGGGCGAGGAGAAGCGCAGTCAGCGGGGTCTCGCTGGCGGGCTTGAGCACCACGGTGCAACCGGCCGCCAGGGCCGGCGCGACTTTCCACGACGCGATGTTCAGCGGGAAATTCCAGGGCACGATCGCGCCCACTACCCCGACGGGCTCGCGCAGCGTGTAGCCGAACTGGTTGGGGACCGAGAGCGGGATCGTCTCGCCCTCGATCTTGGTCGCCCAGCCGGCGTAGTACTCGAACGTCTCGATCGTCATGTCGACGTCGATCCCGCTCTCGAACAGGGGCTTGCCGTTCTGGAGCGTTTCGACGCGGGCGACCTCTTCCTTCCGCTCCTCGAGGAGCCGGGCCATGTCCCACAGGATCCGTGCCCTCTTCCGCGGCGGGAGGCCGGGCCAGGCGCCGGAGTCGAACGCGATCCGTGCGGCAGCGACCGCCCGGTCCATGTCGGCGGCGTCGCCCTCGGCGACCTCGGTCAGGGTCTCCGCCTTCGCCGGGTTCACGACCGCGAACGTCCTCCCGCTCGCTGGTTCGACCCACTCGCCGCCGATGAACAGGCGGCCGGGGGACAGGATCTGCTGCAGGTCGATCGAGCTCATTGCCACCTCACCATTCGGCTCTTCAGGGTTTCGAGTGGGTGGGTCCAGCCGCTCGTTTCCAGCTGGGCGTCTCCGCGGAGACGTGCGGCCGGCCCTCAAACCCTGGGATCTGCGTCAGGATGGCAGGACGGAATGCATCTTCGGCAGAATCCAGAGCCCTAGTGGGCGCTGGGGCTAGGTGTGCGTCTCCGCGGAGACGCGCAAGACGAGCTGCCCACTCGCCACTGGTCAGCTGCTGCTCGCGCCGCCCCACGCCGAACTCCACGCGCGGTCCACGACGGGTCCGTCGCTCCCGCGGGTCGACATGAACCCGCTCCAAATCCTGAAGACCCCCATTTTCATTCCTCCTGCGATCCAAGAGCCTCCCATTCCTCGGGATCACTAGCGGGACTCACGATATCGCCCACGCAGCGAGCAGTCCCGCGCATGGAACCAAGCCATCCCGGATCGTGCGTGGGCGGGGAAGGCGGAATGACCTCCGCGATCGGCTGGCCATGCTTGGTCACAATGACGGGCTTCCCTGTCCGTCGCACCTGCTCGAGCACCGCAAAACACGTGGCCTTGAACTTCGAAATTGCGACTCTCTCAGCAGGTTCGTTCATACACGCATGTCTATGGCGGTCAACTGGACCGGCTGAGTCCCTATTTCCCCGCGAACTGCGGCTTCCGCTTCTCGACGAACGCCGTCAGGCCTTCCTTGGCGTCCTGCGACGAGAAGAGCTTGGCCTGGAGCTCCCGCTCGATCGCGAGCCCCTGCTCGAGCGCGACCTCCGCGCCCGACTGGCATGCGCGCTTGATGTGGCCCACGGCCATCGCCGCCTTGCCCGGCGTCGTGAACTGCCGCGCGTATTCCATGACCTGGTCCATGAACGCGTCGGTGGAATCGGCCTCGAACACCTTGTTGACGATGCCCAGCTCGGCGGCTTCATCCATATCGAAGTTCCGGCCCTCGGTCATCAGCTCGATCGCGCGGGACTTCCCGACCAGGCGCGTAAGGCGCTGGGTGCCGCCGGTCCCCGGAAGAACGCCCAATGTGACCTCCGGCAATCCCAGCTTCCCGGCGCCCTTCCGTGCGATCCGGATGTCGGCGGCCATCGCGACCTCGAGCCCGCCGCCCACGGTGTGACCATTCAGGGCCGCGATCACGAGCTTCGGCGTATGCTCGAGACGCGACAGCGTCTCGTTCGCGTGCAGGCAGAAGTAGTACTTCCAGGTGGGATCCGACTTCTGAAGCATGTCGATGTTCGCGCCCGCGCAGAAGAACTTGTCGCCGGCGCCACGGATCACGATCACCGACACCTCCGGATCGAACCGGGCGTCGATCGTCGCGGCATCGATCTGCTTCATCATCTCGTGCGTGTAGGTGTTGGCGGGCGGATCGTCGAGCGTGAAGATCGCCACGCCCTCGTCCTTGTCGACCTTGACCAGCGTCTTGTTGGTTCCGTCGCTCATTCTTCATCCTCCAGATGTCGATCCGAGTGGAATCCGCCGGAAACGGGGCGGGCGTGCGGTCGTGCGGCAGAAAGCCGGGAATCTAGGTCGCGAATCGACGAGCGTCAGCGTGGCAGATGCTACGCCCGATCCGAGCTTGGGTGCGGTCACGCCAATAAGTTCGTTGCTCGACCTACGTCGCCTCGCTTGCCAAGCCGAAAAGATAGAACAGGACCCCCGTGATCTCGGAGAGCCCAATCGCTATCCGGTCTGATTCGCGTCGTGTTCCGGAGAATCCCGTAAGTGAATCTCCAACGATCTGCGGTTCTGCTATACCTACTTTGGAGCCGGCTCTCGTGCTGACGACTATTGATTGCGGCTGATGTGAGTCGACGTAGGTTGCCGGATCCGCTGCCACATAGTCCAGATGTGCACAGCCAATCAGAATAGGGAGCACGCCGACAAGAGGCTTCATCCGTCACTCGAACGCCGCGATCCCCGTGATGTCCTGCCCGACGATCAGCGTGTGAATGTCGTGGGTCCCTTCGTAGGTGAACACCGACTCCAGGTTGCACATGTGGCGCATGACCTGGTACTCGGAATGGATGCCATTGGCGCCCATCGCCCAGCGGGCCGTCGAGGCGACCTCGCGGGCCATCATCACGTTGTGGCGCTTGGCGAGCGAGACCTGCGTGTGCTTGTACTTACCGGCGTCCTTGAGCCGGCCGAGCCGGTAGGCGAGGAGCTGGCCGAGCGTGATCCCCTCCAGCATCTCGACCAGCTTCTGCTGCACGAGCTGGAAGCTCGCGATCGGCTTGTCGAACTGGAGCCGCTCCTGGCTATAGCGTAGCGCCTCCTCGTAGCACGCCATCGCCGCGCCCACCGCTCCCCACGCGATTCCGTACCGCGCCTGGGTCAGGCACATGAGCGGGCTCTTGAGGCCGCCCGACCCCGGCAGGAGCGCGTCCCCCGGGAGCCGCACGTCGTTGAACACGAGCTCGCTCGTATCGGAGGCCCGCAGCGAGTGCTTGCCGTGCATTCCTTTGGCCTCGAAGCCGGACGTGCCCTTCTCGACCAGGAATCCGCGGATGTCCTCCTCGGTCTTGGCCCAGACCACCGCTACGTCCGCCATCGACCCGTTGGTGATCCACATCTTGGAGCCGTTGAGCACCCAGCCGTCGCCGTCCTTGACGGCACGGGTCTTCATGCCGCCGGGGTCGGAGCCGTGGTCGGCCTCGGTCAGGCCGAAGCAGCCGATCGCCTCCGCCTTCGCCATGGCCGGCAGCCAGCGACGCTTCTGCTCCTCGGAGCCGAACGCGAAGATCGGGTACATGACGAGCGCGCCCTGCACGGAGACGAACGATCGCACGCCGCTGTCGCCGCGCTCGAGCTCCTGCATGATCAGCCCGTAGGCGACGTTGTTCATCCCCGCGCAGCCGTATTCCTCGGGGAGGTTGGCGCCGAGGACGCCCAGCTCGGCCAGGCCCGGGACGATCTCCTTCGGGAAGCTCCCTTCGAGGTACGCCTCCTCGATGACCGGCAGGACCTCGGCGTCGACGAAGCGGCGCACCGTATCGCGCGCCATCCGCTCCTCCGACGACAGCTCGCCGTCCAGGTCCATGTAGTCGACACCCTTGAACGCCATCCGTTCTCCTTCGTGGTATGGGAATCTATGCCGGGCGCGTCAGGAGCTGCGGACCCGCGCGCGCGTGCCGGACGTCACCTCGTCGACGACCGCGTCGGTGAACTCCGCGGTGGTCGCCTCGCCACCGAGATCGGGCGTGCGGGCGTCGCCGCGAAGGACCACGCGCTCGACGGCCGCCTGGACCCGCGCGCCGACCTCCGCCTGGCCCACGTGATCGCAGAGGAGCGCCGCCGCCTGGATCAGCGCGGCCGGGTTCGCGATCCCCTTGCCGGCGATGTCGGGCGCCGAGCCGTGCACGGCTTCGAACATCGCCGCGTCGGCGCCGATGTTGGAGGCCGGGGCCAGCCCCAGTCCGCCCACGAGACCCGCACAGAGATCCGACAGGATGTCGCCGAACATGTTGGTCGTGACGATGACGTCGAACCGCGTGGGGTCGAGCACCAGCTGCATCGCCATCGCGTCGATGATCCGCTCGTCGAACTCGACGTCCGGATAGCGGCCGGCGACTTCGCGGCCCACCTCGAGGAACAGCCCGCTCGTGAACTTCAGGATGTTCGCCTTGTGGACGAGCGTGAGCTTCCGGCGGGGGCGAGCCCGCGCGAGGTCGAAAGCATATCGGATGACCCGCTCCGAGGCCTCGCGGGAGACGATCGTGATCGACTCGGCGTAGTGGTGGCGCCGGTCGACGTAGTGCTCGATCCCCGCGTATAGTCCTTCGGTGTTCTCGCGGACCATGACCAGGTCGACGTCGTCGTAGCGCCCGCCCGGAACCAGGGTCTTCGAAGGCCGGACGTTGGCGAAGAGGTCGAACTCCTTCCGGAGCGTGACGTTTACGCTGCGGAAACCCGTGCCGACGGGGGTCGTCAGCGGACCCTTGAGGACGACCCGTGTCCGGCGGAACGACTCGAGCGTGCTCTCGGGGAGGATGTCCTCTCCGGCGTCGACCGCGGAGAGCCCCGCCAAGCGCTCTTCCCAGGCGATCTCGGCCCCCGCGGCTTCCAGAACCCGCAGGGCGGAATCGACCACTTCGGGACCGATCCCGTCGCCTTTGATGAGAGTGACCGTTTGCACCGCGTGAATCTACCCGCGCCGTCCCTTCATGGCCCCACGGCGCCGAAGTCGTCGGTGCCGGTGCGGGCGAGCCGCGCTAGGCGCGAGGCCAGCGTCGATACCGCAGCCGCGACCGCGTCGTCGAGCGCGGCTCCGTAGACGTCGGCGGCCGCTCCGGAAGGAGCGTGCTCGTTGACGGCGGACACCGGAGCGTGCCAGAGGACCGTCGCGGACGCCGCGTCGACCAGCCAGGCGTCTAAGGTGGCGCGGACCCTGAGCGGCTCGAGGCGCGCGATCGAGAGCGTCTTCGGCAGGAGGAAGTAGCGCTGCCCGGTCCGGTCCGTGACGTCGCGCCAGCCGGCGGCGGGTCCGCCGGGGATCTCTCCGCCCGGGGATCCCTCGAGCAGGGCCGGGGTCAGCGGGTCGTAGAGGGCGCGAACCTCCTCCGGCGAGAGCGAGCCCAGCTCGACGATCGCGACCACCGGGCGCACGGCACGGCCCGCCGCGCCGCCTGTCTCGAGACCGGTCGCGAGCGCCTCCCCCGCGCGGAGCGCGAGCGCCGTCGCGAGCGAGTCCGAGGGCAGCGAGCCGTCCGCCTCCGAAACGGCGCCCACCGGCAGGACGACGACCGTCTCTCCTTCGAGCTGCCGGGCGCCGAACGAAGGATGGAGCCAGGAACCCCCGGGAGGCGGGGCGGATCCGGCGCACGCGGCCAGCGCCAGCACCGTCGCGGCGGCCCCGCTCATCGCCGCCGACCCGAGCCCATTCACGCAGCCGCGCATCCACACCCCGGATTCACGCGTCGGTCCAGTTCGGCTCCCGTTTCTCGCGGAAGGCCTCGATGCCCTCCAGCGCGTCGTGGGAGGCCATGAGTTCCCGCAGATAGATCCGCTCGGCGCGGTCCAGCGCTTCGGGGAAATCGACGTCGACGCCCGCGTAGTACGCCTTCTTCGCGAGCTTGAGCGCGACCCCGCTCCGCGACGCCAGCCGCTCGACGAACGACGCGGCCTCGTCCGCGAACCCCTCCGCGGGCCAGATCTGGTTGACGAGCCCGATCCGCTGCGCTTCGCGAGCGTCGACCCGCTCCCCCGTCAGCATGAGTTCGAGCGTCTTTTTGCCGTGGACGAAATAGGGGAACGCCGCGGCCGTGACGGGCGGGAACAGGCCCAGCTGGATCTCGGGCTGGCCGAACGTCGCCTCTTCCGATGCCAGCACGAGATCGCAGAAGGCGGCCAGCTCGCACCCCCCGCCGAGCGCGTGGCCGTGCACCTCCGCCACGAGCACGGGCTCGAAGTCGGCCAGCCGCCGGAAGAGCCCGTGGAACGCGGCGATCATCGGCCCCACCTTCTCGCCGACGTGGTCCTCGACGTCGACTCCCGCCGAGAACGCCCGGCCTTCGGCGGCGATCACGAGCGCCCGCATCGCCGGGCGCCCCGCCAGCTCGTCGACCGCGTCGCAGAGCTCCTTCAGCATGGCGATGTTCAGCACGTTGAGCGGGGGTCGCGTGAGCACCAGCCGGGCGACCGAGTCGCCGCGGCTCTCGACGCGGATCGTATCGTACATCCTCTGCCTCCGGGGAATCGCGCGCGCATGACGCGACGCGCCCCGGCAAGCTAGCGAACTACGGCGTCGAGGACAGCGAGTTCCAGCCGAACTCGAGGAAGGCGGCGATCGCTCCCAGGCCGCGTGGGTGGCTGGGCGGGGTCGGCGCGGCGGGCAGGCTCGCCAGCAGACGCTCCGGCGGCGCGAGGACCTCGGTCCCGTCCACGTAGCGCCCGAAGAAGTGGCTCATGCTCCCCCCGGCGAGCGCGGCCGCGCGCCCGGCGATCTCCTCGTCCGTCCAGCGGACGTGGCCCCATGCAGTCCGGCGGTTCATGTCGCGCCACAGAGCGGCCAGGTCGATCTCGCCCCCCGTCCGTAGACGGAGCTCGCGATCGAGCGCAAGGCCCACGAGCGCTCCCTTGCGGTACCCGAGGTACTCGTCGCTCGGGCCGAAGGGCTGCGCCTCGCGCTCCTCGTCGGCGAACGTCCAGTTCCGCATCCGGGGATGGGAGCGATAGACCGCGTCGATGGAGCCGAGCGTCGCGGCCAGGTCGGCGTCGTCAATCAGTCCGGCCTCGTTGGCTAGGCGGAGCCCCATATAGTCGTTGACGCCCTCTTGGAACCACATCGCGGCGTCGAACCGCTGCCACTGGTGGACGAGCTCATGGGCGAGGAGCCGGATCGGCGGCGGGCTGCCGTCCGGCAGCAGATGGACGAACCCGATCGCGCTCGGCCCGTTTCGGTTCCCGCTCGTCATCGGGAAGCGCGCGGGGACGAGCGTGACGGCGTAGCGGTCGGACCTGGGCGGACCGAGCCGGTAGCGGGCCGCGCAGGCGAGGCGGGCCATGTCGCTCGCGATGTCTCCGGGGTCGAACGTCCAGTCGCCGTACACGGCGATGTCGATGTCGAGACCGCACGCGCTCGCTTCGTGGAGCTCGATGTCCCCGGCGAGGATGTTCGTCTTGAGGAGCTGCCGGGTGCCATGGAAGACGTCCTGGGACCACCCGGTGAACGAGCGCCACCCCCGCGGCAGGTCCCAATCGACCTCCACGCGCGCATTCCGCGCGGCAAGAGGCGCCATCGAGGGAAGCAGGAAGAGCGCTTCCGAGGGTGCGTAGAGCATGTCGTCGTCGAGACCCACGCTCCACGCGTTCAGCGGGCGATAGCTGGTGATCGCCAGCCGGTATCGCACGCGGATCGGGGTATCCCACCCGCCCTCGGGCCGCGCGAACGACCACCGCGGCTGACCGCCCGCCAGGCCCCACTCTCCGCGCTCGATTCCTTCGATCCGCGGATCCTTTCCGAGCAGGCCGACCAGGGGCCGCGCGCTGGGTCGCGTCAGGACGAGCGTATCGCCGCTGAATCCGCGGATATCGAGCTCCACGTCCACGACGCGGTCCTCGGGATCCGGCCTGACGCTATAGGAGAGCTCGCAGCAGGGCACCTCGCCTGGCAGGGTCGTGGCGAGGAGCGGCACGGCTGCCGCGAGCAGCAGGGTGCGGAGAATGGATCTGCGCGTGCGCATTTCGATCTCTTGTACGCATGAGACGTGCCGATTGTTCAGCGACTGGCGATCGGGTGGGCCCCGATCAGCCCGGAGATCTCCTCATCGGTGAGGATGTGGTCGGTACGCTTGGCGTGGTCGAAGATGAGCTCGACGAGCGCGGGCTCGGGGGAGTATCCCCGCGACTCCAGCCACCAGACGACGTTGGACTTCCCCGACATGTGGCCGATTTCGATCCGCTGCTCGCGTCCTACGAGACCCGCCGGGACTCCCGAGTAGACGCGGTCCGCGAGCCAGCTGTCGCCCTTCTTCGCCGCCTTGATCACCGCCGCCGCGTGGACGCCGGTTCCGGTCCGGAACGCGTCCTCCCCGACGACCGGATAGTTGGGCGGGAGCGGCACGCCGGTCGACTCGGCGACCAGCTGGCAGTAGCGCGGGAGGGACGAGAGGTCGCGATCGAGCCAACCCAGGAGCACGAGATTGAGGAGGAGGAGGTCCATCTCCGTGTTCCCCACGCGCTCGCCGATCCCGAGCGCGGTGGCATGCACCCGATCCGCACCCGCCACCATCGCGGCCAACGCGTTGGCGAGGCCGAAGCCTCGGTCCCGATGGCCGTGCCAGTCCACCATGACGTGAGCACCGGTCTTCTCGACCAGGCGCTTCGCCCACCGCACCAGGTTCCGCGCGCCGTCGGGGGTCGCATGCCCGACCGTGTCGGCCAGGCAGATACGGCTCGCGCCGGCCTCGATCGCGGTCGTGTAGAGCTTCTCCAGGGCATCCGGCCGCGCGCGGGTCGTATCCTCGGTGACGTACATGACCTTCGCACCTCGCGCGACGGCGTACGAGACCGCTTCCTCGCTCGTCCTGCGGATCCAGTCGAGGTCCCAGCCTTCCGCATACTGCCGGATCGGGGATGAGCCGATGAACGTGCAGCACTCGATCGCGATGCCGGTCTTCTGGCTGATCTCGACGACCGGGTCGATGTCGGCCTGGAGCGTACGCGCCGCGCAGTTGGCGGAGATGGTCAGGCGCGCGTCGGCGATCTCCTGCGCCAGCCGGGTCACGTCGGCCGCCGCGCGCGGGCCGGCGCCCGGCAGGCCGATGTCCGCCGTATGGATCCCGAGACCGTCCATGAGGTGGAGGATCTCGATCTTCTGGTCGATAGAGGGATCGGTAACCGATGGCGACTGGAGCCCGTCACGGAGCGTCTCGTCGTCGAACTCCACGTGCTGTACGGGCTTGACGAGATCCCCCGCCTCGCGATTCCAGTCGTGGATCAGGTCTTCGCTGCGCGGCTCGTCGCGTTCGGGCTCGGTCACCGGCGGCCTCCTCGATGGGGGCGGGTCCGCCGGTAAGCTAGCCGGCGTGCCCCGGTCAGCAACGCGTCAGCGCTCGTGCTCGAGGAGCCAGCCGTAGAGGTCGTCGTCCTTGTAGATGTGGGTGAGCTCGCCGTGGTCCGCGCCCTGGAACACCGTGAACGTCACGTCGACGCCCGCGCGCTCGAGGGACTCGGCCATCGCCTCCGCCCGCGTGAAGGGCGCCACCTCGTCGGCGGTTCCATGGTAGATCCGGATCGGGAGGTCCTCCAGTGCGGCGGCGATTTCCTCGCTCGGCTCGGGCGTCCAGGCCGCGGCCGGCGAGGCGGCGGCGAAAAGGTCCGGATGCGCGACCGCCTCCCGCCACACGCCGCCCGCCCCCATGCTGTAGCCGATCAGGTAGATCCGCGTGCGGTCGACCGGATAGCGGGCCGCGATGTCGCGAACGAGGGCGGTCAGCCGATCCGTGTCGGTCCAGCTCTGGTCGCCGGGGAGCTGCGGCGCGACGACGATGAACGGGAAGCTTGCGTCGTCCTGGAGCCGGTCGGGGAGCCCGTAGCGCGTCAGGAGCGAGAGGTTGTCGCCGCGGAGGGAGCGGCCGTGCAGGTAGACGATCAGCGGCCAGCTCCGGCTCTCGATCCCTGCGGGCAGGTAGAGCAGATACCCGTGGACGAGCGCGGGATCGGCGCCGGCGTCGAACTCGCGCGGGAGCAGCACGCCGGTCGAGTCGCTCGGCAAGCCGGTCGCGAACCCGATCGAAGGAGTGCGCTCACCGTCCCGCTCGCCGGCGAACGACGACCGACTGGTGGTGGACGACCCGCTGGCGACCCGCGAGGCCGAGCCCGCCGGCCGCGAGAGCGGAACCGCGGTCGAGCCGGTC
>DASRVB010000167.1:0-2575 GCA_035687725.1 Gemmatimonadota bacterium | reverse complement strand
TACGCGAAGGGCGACCGCGTCGTCCTGTGGTCCGAGAACCAGCCCGAGTGGGGCGTGGCCTACATGGGCGCGGCGGCGATCGGGCTCGTGGTCGTGCCGCTCGACTCCCGCACGTGGCACCGGGAGGTGTGGTCGGTGGCGAGCTTCACCGGCGCGCGCGCGATCCTGGCGTCCCGCGGCTGTTTCGCGCGGCTGACCGACGAGGAGCTGGCTCGGAACGAGCGCGCGGCGCAGCCGGTCGCGCTCCTCGACGTGGACTCGGAATGCGAGCCGTTCGCGCGCCCGGAGTATCCGCGCTCCACCGACCCGACGCGGCCCGCCGCGGTGGCGGATGGCTTCGATCCGCCGGGGCCCGACGACCTGGCGTCGATCATCTTCACGACCGGCACGGGGGTCGATCCCAAGGGCGCCATGCACACCCATCGGAACTTCCTCTCGAACCTCTTCGGTGTCAGTCGCTCGCTGCCGCTGACCGCCGACGACCGGTTCCTGAGCGTCCTGCCCCTCTACCACGCGCTCGAGTTCACGTGCGGGTTCCTGGCGCCGCTCTACCGCGGCTGCACCGTCACCTACGCGCGGTCGCTGAAGCCCAAGGTCGTCATCGAGACGATGCGCGAGACGGGGACCACGGTGATGCTCGGCGTCCCCACCCTCTACGCGCTCCTTCGCGACGACATCGAGCGACGCGTCCTCGGCGCCTCGCGGTCGCAGCTCCGAAGCAATCTCATGGAGACGGGCAAGCGGCTGGCACGCTCGTGGGAGCGGCGCTTCGACCGGTCGATCGGACGCCAGGTGTTCGTGCGCGTCCACCAGGCGCTGGGCGGCCGGCTGCGGTTCCTGGTGAGCGGCGGCTCCGCGCTCGGCGACGAGCTCTACGAGACATACCGGGCGATGGGGATCCAGATCTACGAGGGATACGGCCTCACCGAGACCGCGCCCGTCCTCACCGTGAACCCGCTGTACCAGAGCCGGAAGGGATCCTGCGGCAAGCCGGTTCCCGGTGTCGAACTGCGACTCTTCCACACCGACAAGGACGGGGTCGGCGAGATCATCGTCCGGACGCCGAGCCTCATGAAGGGCTACTGGCAGAACCCCGGGGCGACCGGGCGGGTCGTGATCGACGGCTGGTTCCACACCGGCGACCTGGGCTGGGTGGACGCCGACGGCTACCTGTACATCACCGGGCGGATCAAGGACGTGATCGTGACCGGCGCCGGCAAGAACGTCTACCCGATGGACGTCGAGGCGATCTACGGGACGATCCCGGAGATCGAGGAGATCGTCGTGGTCGGAGTCCCGAGCGGACTGTCCGAGGACGTGCACGGCGTCGTGGAGCCGTCGAAGGCTCTCGAGGGGACGGACGAGGAGATCAAGAAGCGGATCCAGCGCGAGATCCAGCGCGTGGGCCGCGACCTCCCCGGCTACCACCGGCTCCAGCAGCTTCACGTCTGGTCCGCCGGGCTGCCCCGGAACGAGAGCGGCGAGATCGATCGGGTCGCGGTGCGGAACGCGGTGCGCGAGCAGGCCGCTGGGGAAGCGGCGCGGGCACCGGTCGAAGCGGGCGCGCGGACGCCCGGGCGCGACGGGGATCGCCGGCAGGCGCTCGTCTACGAGATCGCTCGCCTCGCGCGGGTTCCTGCGGCGGAAGTCCGGCCCGAGAGCCGACTCGCCGACGATCTGGGGCTCGATTCCCTGCAGGCGATCGAGCTCCTCCTCTATCTCGACCATACGCTCGGCGTCTCGCTCGACGACGAGACCGCGGCCCGGGTCGAGACGGTGGGGCAGCTGCTCGGCGCGGTGCCCGAAGAGTCCCGGCCAGCACGGCCACAGCGCGCGCGCACGACGACCACCGTGCGCTCGGCGCTCCCCCACCACGAGCGGCCGGTCCTCGACCGGGCGCTCTTCAGCTCCTTCCGTGCCGGCCTCAAGGCTCTCTACCGGGGCTACTTCGATCTCGAGGTGCGCGGCGCCGAGCGGATCCCCGCCCAGCCGCCCTACATCCTGGCGGCCAACCACTCCAGCCACCTCGATGCGCCGGCGGTGCTGGCGGCGATCGAGCTCGCGCGCGGACCCGAGGCCGCGCGGCGACTCCACGTGCTGGGCGCCCGCGACTACTTCTTCGACACCCCGCTCAAGCGGTGGTTCTTCAGCACGTTCCTGAACGTCGTGCCGATCGAGCGCGAAGAGGCCTCGCTGGCCGGGCTCCGGATGGTCAAGCGGATCCTCTCGTCGGGAGAGTCGGCGCTCATCTTCCCCGAGGGGACGCGCTCGCGGACGGGCGAGATCGACGCATTCAAGCCGGGCCTCGGCCTCCTCGCGCGCGAGCTCGAGGTGCCGATCGTGCCGGTCCACATCGGCGGAACGTTCCCCGCGCTCCCGGCGGGCAAGGTGGTGCCGCGTCCGGGGAAGATCGTGATCGCGTTCGGCGAGCCGCTGACGATGGACGCCTATCGCGGCGACGGCGCGCCGAGCAGGGACGAGGTGTACCGCCGGATCGCCGCGGACGTCCGCGACACGATCGTCGATCTCGGCCGCGCGGGGAACGGCAGAGACCGATCCCCGGAATGAGGCGGGC
>DASRVB010000166.1:0-3973 GCA_035687725.1 Gemmatimonadota bacterium | reverse complement strand
CGACCGCCTGCCCCGCCCGGCTGGCGAAGTCGAGTCCGGCCGCCCCGCACGCCAGCGCTCCGGCCGTCATCGCACCCGCGCCTGCCAGGAAGCGTCGACGATCCATCCGTCCGTCCATCGGCTCTCCTTCTCCCCCGCCCGATCCGGCGAAGCCGCGCTCGATCCTTGCCGGATCTCCACCCGGCGCCGTCCCCTCGGGGAGACGACCGGCGCCCCGCCATCGTCCAAAGATCGTAGGCGGGAGAAGGAACCGGCGTTGTCAGGCTTCCGACAGGGATCTGCGGGGCCGCCAACGGGCACGGCAGTGGTGCCGCGCTCCTTCCCCGTACGCCGTGCTCCGGACCACATTCCCGCCCGATGACCCGGCCGGTGCGCATCCACCCGATCACGCTCCGCTTCGACGACGGCGCGCTGGAGTCGCGGTTTCGCGAACAGTACCGCGCATCCGCCACGCGCCAGGTGAGGGTGACGCTCCTCGTCGGGAGCGCGCTCTTCGTCGCGTTCATCTTCGTCGATCGGTGGGCGGACCCCGACCTCGCCCTCAGGGCGTGGCCGGTGAGGGTGGCCGTGGCGGCCGTGTTCCTCGCCTCCTTCGGCCTGACCTTCGCGCCCTTCTGGCCGCGCGTGCGGGGGCGCGTGCTTTGGGCCGCGGCTCTCGTCGGCGGCATCGGCATGTGCGCGCTGATCGCCATCGGCGGCCCGTGGGTGGAGCTGCGCTGGGTCGGACTCGTGCTCGTCGTCCTCGGCGCTGCCACGCTCCTCCGTCTCGCCTTCCCGGCGGTGGTCCTCCTCTCGGCCGTGTTCTTCGCCGTTTGGCCGGTCACTCTGTCGGTGGCCGGAGAACTCACGCTCGATCGCACGCTCGGCGGCTGGATCGCGCTCGGCTCCGCGTACGTGATCGGCCTACTTGCGGCGTATACGATCGAGCGCTACGCGCGCAGCGGGTTCCTCTACGAGCGCGAGGCGGCCCACGAGCGCGAGCGGAGCGAGCGGCTCCTCCTCAACATCCTGCCCGCGCCGATCGCCGAGCGGCTAAAGGAGAGCGAGGGCCCGATCGCGGACCATCATGCCGAGGCCACGATCCTGTTCGCCGACATCGCCGGCTTCACCGCGATGTCGACCCGGATGCCCGCCGACGATCTGGTCACGATGCTGAACGCGGTCTTCACCGACTTCGACCAGATGGCACGCCGACACGGGGTCGAGAAGATCAAGACGATCGGCGATGCGTACATGGCGGTCGCGGGGCTTCCGGAGGCCGCGCCCGACCACGTGGAGCGGATCGCGGAGCTGGCGCTCGACATGCGCGCAGAGTCGCGCCTGCCGATACGCATCGGAATCGACACCGGCCCGGTCGTGGCCGGCGTCATCGGGGAGACCAAGTTCATCTACGACTTGTGGGGGGATGCGGTGACGACGGCGAGCCGCATGGAGTCGCACGGCGTGCCGGGCGAAATCCAGGTGACGAAAGCCGTGCGCGACCGCCTGGCGGAACGCTACGAGCTCGTCGAGCGGGGCGAGATCGAGGTCAAGGGCCGCGGGAGAATGCGGACCTGGCTGCTGGCGGGACGGCGCGGTCTTGCGAGAGCGGCTGCGGCCCCGTGAGCACGACGATCCGGCCGCTCGCGCTGCGATTCCCCGAAGACGCACGCGAGTCCCGATTCCGCGCGGAGTACGCCCGCTCCTCCATCCGCGCCGCCCGCGCGACGACGATCCTGGTGATCGCCCTCTACACGGGCTACCTGGTGCTGGATCTGCGGGCCGGCACGGTGGGCGAAGTATGGCCGCTCAGGCTCGCGGTCGTGATCGTCCTCGCGGTGAACCTGGCCCTGACCTGGCACCCCGTCTTCGAGAAGATCCATTCGGAGGTCCTGGCGCTCGGGGGGCTGGCGGCCGCCTTCGGCATGCTCGCGATGATGGCCACGGTGGGGGACCGCATGGATGTGCCGTTCTATCCCGGGATCGGGCTCGCGGTCGTCGGCACGTTCACGTTGTTCCGGATCCGGTTCCCGGTGGCGTTGGCGGCGACGGTCGTCATGGTGGCCGCGTACGCGGCGGTGGTGAGCCGCGGCGTCCACGCGTACGACAACCCCTCGATGGCGGCGCTCTTTCTCGTCACGTGCATGCTGATCGGCGGCTTCGCCTGCTGGAACCTGGAGCGCTACGCGCGGGACGGATTCCTGGCCCGCCTGGGTCTCGAGCGCGAGCGCGAGCGGAGCGAGCGCCTGCTCCTCAACGTCCTCCCCGCGCCGATCGCCGAGCGGCTCAAGACCGACCCCGCGCCGATCGCCGACCGCTTTCCGGAGGCGTCGGTGCTCTTCGCGGACCTGGTCGGCTTCACCGAGCTCTCGTCGGGGATGGCGCCGGAGGACCTGGTGACGCTCCTCAACGACCTCTTCACGGCCTTCGATCAGGTGGCCGACAGGCACGGGCTCGAGAAGATCAAGACGATCGGGGACGCATACATGGCGGTCTGCGGCGTGCCGGTCCCGCGCGCCGACCACCTCGAGCGGGTCGCGGACGCGGCGGTGGAGATGCTCTCCGTCGCGGCCGATCGCGCCCGCCTCTCGGCGAAGCGCGTCGTCCTCCGGATCGGGATCGACACCGGCCCTGTCGTCGCCGGCGTGATCGGCGAGCGCAAGTTCATCTACGATCTGTGGGGAGACCCCGTCACGATGGCGAGCCGGATGGAGAGCCAGGGCGTCGCGGGCAGGGTCCAGCTCACCGCTCGCGCGGGCGAGCGGCTCCGCGCGCGCTACGCGCTGACGGCGCGCGGGGCGATCGACGTCAAGGGGCGGGGACGGATGGAGACGTTTCTGCTGGGGGAGCGGATCGCGTGACGCGCGGCTCCAGCCGGACGTCGGGGCTGACGCCGAGCGCATCCAGCGTGAGCGTCTCCTGCGTGGCGACGATCACCTGCCGCTCGCGCGCCGCCGCGCACAGGAGCCCCCACAGCTGGCGGGCGCGATCGACGTCCAGGTAGGCGAACGGCTCGTCGACGATCATCGGGGGCCGGATGCCGGAACGGGCGTGGAAGTCGCTGGCCCCGAGGCGGACGGCGACGAGCGCGGCGTGGAGCTCCCCGTAGCTGAGAGGCGGGCTCCTGAGCTCGACCCGCCGCCCATGGAGCCGCACGGCGGCCTCCGCGAGCGGGCCCGGCGCTTCGAGCGGCCCGACCGCGCCGCTCGTCAGCTGCTGCATCGATCGCGACACCGCCGCCACCAGCCGGTCCTGGTCGTGCTCGCGGAACTCCTCGTACGCGTCACGGATCAGCGCGTACGCGGCCTCGTGCACCCGGGCCTCCCGATCGATCGCCGCGCGCGCCAGCTGGGCCGCTTCGAGCTCGTCGCGGAGGGCGACGGCGCTCTCCTGCCCGGTCCCTTCCTGGAGCAGCCGCGTCTCGGCGACCCGCGCCTCCTCGGCGAGCCGCCGGCGCTCGGCCCGGCGCGGGGCCAACGCGGCATCGACCGACTCCGGCGTGGGCTCGACGTCCGGTGGCAGGTCGATCCTGGCCAGCCCCTCGATCTCGAGCTGCGCGCGCGCGATGTCCGTGCGGATCTGCTCGGACGCCTCCGCGCAGAGGGCCAGGACCTCCTCCGCCGAGTTCCCGCCGGGGAGCGTGCGCGAAGCATCGGCCAGCTCCTCCTCGAGGACGGCGCGCGCGGTGCCGAGCTTCTCGACCGCCTGGCGCTGCGCCTCGAAGGCACGGCGGCGCTCGTCCAGCGTTGCGATCGAGAGCGTGCGGCCTCGCGGGATCCCCTCGAGCTCCTTCTCGAGCTCGGCGGCGATGCGGTCGAGCTCCTCGTAGACCACACGCTTCCTGCGGAGGGTTTCGTCCCGGCGCCGGAGGCGGCCGGTCCGGTGCAGCATGAGCGCCGTCCCCACCATGAGCGCGAGCGCGACTCCGGCCAGGGCGACCGAAGTGGAGCCGAGGAGCGCCGCGGCGACCCCGCCGATGCCGGCGACCGCGGCG
>DASRVB010000165.1:0-10082 GCA_035687725.1 Gemmatimonadota bacterium | reverse complement strand
ACTGCGAGCGCCCCGGCCGCGCGCGCGCACCGGACGTCGGCGGGCGAGTCCCCGATCACCACCGCGTCGGCACCGTTGAACACATGCCCGGTCAGGCTGCGGGCGCGCTCCATCGCGATCTGGGGCAGCCGGTCCCGGTCGGGGTCGTCGGATCCGAACGCGCCCACGGGAAAGCGCCGCCACAGGTCGAAGCGCTCGAGCTTCAGCCGGGCCCCTCGCTCGACGTTGCCGGTCACGAGGCCCAGCAGGACCCGTGGATCGGCCGCCAGGATTTCGACGAGCTCGGCGGCGCCGGGGTAGAGGAAGTGTTCCGCTTCCCCGGCCAGCTCTCGCTCGAGATCCTCCAGGTAGTGCTCGAAGAGATCGGCGATCCGGGCCTCGATGCGATCGTCGTCGAAGCCGGCCCGGCGCATGATCTCGTAGACGATCTGGGGGTCGGTCTTGCCGCTGAAATCGGTCCGAGCCTCGTCCCCGTTGGTACCGAAATGTTCGATGAGGGCGCGGCGGAAGGCGCGCCGCGGCGCTCCGCCGGCGGTCAGGAGCGTCCCGTCGATGTCGAACAGGATCAGTCGGCTCGGACTCGCCAATCCACCTCGTTGCGGAGAGGCAATCGTGCCTCGTCGTGGGAGGCAATCGTGCTCGTTGTGGGAATCGGGCGGAAGCTAGCTTTGCGGGAAATCGGATACAACCGGCGCGCGCAGGGAGCGTCGGTTCCCCGATGCCGGCATCACGGCAGATGCGGTGCGACGCCCTCGACGAGGCGGACGATCCTTCGGGCCGCGCCACCGTCCGGGTCGCGGTCCGGGTTGTAGATGACGAGGCTCCACCCGCGGCATCCACCCGCCTTCAACGCCGCGGCGACCACCTCGGACAGCTGGGGCCAGTCGAGTCCGCCGGGCAGCGATATCTCGCCGGGGGCTCCGCGCGCGGCGAACTCGCGGACCGAGAGGACATCGAGGTCTATGTGGAGCCACCATTGGTGGGCTCCTCGGCGGACATGCCGGACGGCATCGAGCACGCGGCCGGACGGGTCCGCGGCCACGTCGTCGGCCCCACGGAAGAAGACCCGGTCCGCCAGCGTCCCGACCCCCAGGTCCCGGCGCCAGGCCTCGTCGCGCGGTCCGAGCATGGCGATCCCATCGAACGACAGCGCGGGCAGACGCGCGCGAAGCGAAGGCGGCGCCTGCTCACCGGTGAGGCCTAGAAGAAGCGCGATCTCCATGTTGGCCGCCTCTCCGTCGCGCGAGACATCCATCGGAGTGTTGTCCTCGTGGCCGTCGACGAACACGAGGCCTGCGTCGCCGACGACATCCCGTAACGCAGGTACGGCGGCAAGCAATACGGAGCAATCGGCGCCGTAGACGAGCGGAAACCGATCCGCGGATAGCGCCGCACGCACTCGTGTGTAGAGGGCATTCGTCATCGCGAGGAGAGCGGTCTCGTTGAGGAGGCCCGTGCCCGGAGCCCGCTCGGCGCTGGCCTCCGGCAGCACGAGGTCGGGGCCGTCCACGACGTCCAGCCCTGCGAGCGCGGAGGCGAGTCCCGACGCGCGCAACGCCGCAGGAGCACCCGCCTGTCCGGGCCGTCGGCCCATGCCGTCGAAGGGCACGCCGATCAGGTCGATACCCATGGTACGGCTCAGGCCCCCTCCGGCCGGGTCGTCCCCGACCCCTCCTCGGCCTGGTACCAGCGGGCGAACAGGATCGCGATCGCTGTCCACAGCACGATCCCGCCGCCCATCTTCATCAGGAGGCCGGCCACCTGGTGGTCCTCGCGCGAAGTGATCCAGGGGATCGGCGGAGCCAGCTCGTAGGTCGCGTAGACAGGAAGGTGCGAGAACGTCAGGTAGATGAACACGCCCGTGTTCGCGACCGTGGCCAGGATGAGGTACGCGACCTTTCGCGGATATCCGAACCGCGCCCGCGCGGGAACCCTGCCGACCACCGGCCACCAGAAGACGAATCCCGCCAGGATCCACAGCATGTCGATGAGGAACGAGCCCGCCTGGTGCGACATGAGCCCGTCGACCAGCCGAGGCCAGTGGGTGAGCCAGACGAGGGCGTTGAAGACGAGTACGGCCACGATCGGCCGGGTGAATAGCTCGAGCGGGCCGACGAGCGCCGGCCGGGCGCCCAGCCGGGCCCAGGCGGGTTCCGGGATCGAGAGGAGGATCAGCGGCGGCGCGACGAGGGCCACCAGCAGGAACTGGATCATGTGTACGCTGGCCAGGTATCCCGCCGCGAGCGCGCCGACCGGCCAGTCGAGCGCGACCCACAGGCTCGCCACTCCGCCGGCGAATGCCAGGCGTCGGGCCGGGGGCGCGCCGCCCGATCGCCGCGCCAGCCACGCGTACCATGCGACGAGCGCAGCAACCATGATCCACACGCCCACATAGGGCCGCCACGTCCACGCCCACGCCAGGCCCTGCGCCGAGCACCACCACTGCACGGGCTCAGCCTTCGGTGGCGGCCGCGTTCGGCGCGGACACGGGCCACGGCCCGCCGGCGACGAGCCTGGGGAGGTCGTGGGCCCAGTCCGACTGCCGGGTCCCGAACGGGTAGACGACGCGCGCCCGGCCGTCGGCGGTGAACGCCAGGACCTGGGCCGCGTGGCCGACCGCGTACGCTCCGGGGAGTGGACCGGGCCGCGACGGCTGGCGGATGGCGGCCGGCAGGTGCAGCGCGGCCTGGATGGCGGCCACTTCCTCCTTCGTCCCGCGGAGCCCGATGAACGAGCGGTCGAACCTGTCGAGCCACGCGCGCACGACGGCCGGTGTGTCCCGTTCCGGATCGGTCGTCACGAAGACGACCCGGATGCGGGAGCGCTCCGCGTAGTCGAGGTCCTGGAGCACGGCGGCGATGTTCGCCATGTGGATCGGGCAGACGTCGGGGCAGTGCGTGTAGCCGAAGAACAGCAGCGTCACGAACCCGTCGGTACCGGCGCGGAAGTCGAACGGGCGCCCCTCGGTGTCGGTCAGCGTGAAGTCGGGCTTCTCCCACGACGGCTCGAGGAGCGTGCCGCGGAGCTCCGGCTGCGCGGGCTCTGCCTCCGCCCGATCGCCCGCTCCGGCCCCGCACCCTGCGAGGAGCGCAGTGGAGAGCAGAATCGCGTTCGAGCGGTGCCAGACAGCGGAACGGAAGTGCGAGATCGCGAAGGTACGGTTCACGCGCTCAAGGTACGGTACCTTCGAACCCCGCGCCCAACGAACCCCTACCCGGAGGATCCACCATGCCCAGACTCTCTCCCGGCGATCGGGCCCCCGATTTCGACCTGCCCTCGACCGCGGGCGGAAACACCAGGCTCGCGGATCTCGCCGGCAAGAAGGTCGTCCTCTACTTCTATCCCAAGGACATGACCTCGGGCTGCACCGCCGAGTCGTGCGCTTTCCAGGCCTCGCTCCCCGACTTCGAAGCCGAGGACACCCTCATCCTGGGGATCTCGAAGGACTCGGTCGCCAGCCACCACAAGTTCCGCGAGAAGGAAGGGCTCACCTTCCACCTCCTCTCCGACGAGGACTCGGACGTCTGCGAGAGGTACGGCGTGTGGAAGGAGAAGTCGATGTACGGGCGCACGAACATGGGGATCGAGCGCACGACGTTCGTGATCGACGAGAACGGCCGGGTGGCGAAGGTCTTCCCGAAGGTCAAGGTCGACGGCCACGCGGACGAGGTGCTGGAAGCCGTCCGAGGGGCCTGAGCGCCTACATCCCGGGCGCCAACGGGTTCGGCTCGAGCCCCGCGTAGAGCGAATACCGCTTCAGGGCCCGGCCGAGCCGGGCGTCGATCGGCACGACGAACGGCACCACCGAATCGGCCGGCGCCGTCTCGAGCGTCGCGTGCGCGGTCCCCAGCCAGCGGTTCTCCGCGTCGTAGAGATACGCCTCGATCAGGACCTGCCGGGCTTCCGCGCCGCGGTTCCTGAGCCGCCCGCGGATCTGGGCCTCCTGGCCAGAGCGCTCGAGCCGGTGCTCGACCATCTGGAACCGGGTCTGGCGCATCGGCAACGTCACCACCCACGCACCGATCCCCACGATGACCAGCGTGCCGAGGACCGCCGCGATCCGGCGCGCCCTCGGGCTCAGTGTCCGGACTTGTCGAGCCAGAGCGACCTCGTCCGCGGAAAAAGGAACGCTCCCCCCGGCGTCGAGGGGAGCGTCTGAATTTCCAGTGCAGCGGTGTGCGCCCATCGGGGCGCTGCGTTTCGGTTTATGCGGTGAACGACTCGCCGCAGCCGCAGGTCGACTTCGCGTTCGGGTTCCCGATCTTGAAGCCCGCCCCGTTCAGGCCGTCGACGAAATCGACGTTGGCGCCCATCAGATAGGGCGCGCTGAACTTGTCGACGAGGAAGTCGACGCCGTCGATCTGCTGGATGGTATCGCCGTCCTTGCGCTCGTCGAACCCGAGGGCGTACGAGAAGCCGTGGCATCCGCCGCCGACGACCCGCACGCGGAGACCCTTGTCACCGAGTCCTTCCCTGTCCCTGAGCTCGCGGATCTTCGAGGTCGCCGCGGGCGTGGCCTCGATGATCGTATCCTGGTCCTTGATATCGGCGACTTCCGCCATACTTCCTCCACAGAAACGGTAGAAAAGACCCTGCGACGGGAAGATTCCCATCTGCGGACAAGGGTACTTCGGAGCACGGTTTCAGTCAACCGATTGCGGGCTGCGCGGTTATCCCCAGCGAGTCCTCATCCGGTCCCCAGCCGGGTGCCGGGATCTCCCCGCGTTCTCCCCGTCCTATCCACGATATCTAGTGGCCGTTCTTCCCCCAAATACAGCATATCGTGCATTTTTCTTGACATCGATTCGGGCCTCTGATACACTCGGTTTTGCCTCGTCCCGCACGTCGTCAACACGAGTTTTCGCGTTCGCGCCGGCCCCGTCCGCGGGCGTCTCGCCCCGTCGTCGCGAGCCACTGTCTCCAGGCCGCCAGGCCCCAGCAAGCCAGGAAGGAACGGGTCCCTCATGTCCGAAACCCCGCGTGACCGCTACCTGACGTTCCTCGCCGAGCCCGACGCCGCCGACATCCTCGAACGGGCCCGACGGACGGACGACTACTACCCGGACGCGCTGGCCGCCGATGTCTTGCGCAGCAAGTACCTCGCCCCGGGCGAGGAGGGGCCGCTCGACCTCTGGGAGCGGGTCGCACGGGCCCTGGCGAGCGTCGAGGAAGACTCCGACTACTGGTACGAGGAATTCTTCGGCATCCTGTTCGACTTCAAGTTCGTTCCCGGCGGACGCGTGATGCACGGCGCCGGCCGCGAAGACGCGCGCAGGAAGCCGACGCTCGCCAACTGCTACGTCATCCCGATCACCGAGGACAGCCTCGAGGGCATCTACGGCTGCCTGACCGAGAGCGCGATGGTGTACCGGACGGGCGGCGGGGTGGGCACCGACCTCTCGATCCTTCGCCCCAAGGGCGCACCGGTCAACGCGACCGTCGCCGGATCGCCCGGCTCGACATCCTTCATGAACCTCCTGTCCGAGTCGACCAACACGGTCAGCCAGGCCGGCCGCCGCGGTGCGCTCATGCTGACGATGCGGGTCGACCACCCGGACATCGAGGACTTCGTCACGATCAAGAACGACCAGAGCCGCCGCAAGGTGCAGTACGCGAACATCTCGGTCCTCATCACGCACGAGTTCATGCGCGCGGTGATCGACGACACCGACTTCGACCTGCGCTGGAACAGCCAGGTCTTCAAGACTGTCCGCGCCCGCGAGCTGTGGCGGAAGATCATCGAGAACGCGCATGCCTCCGCGGAGCCCGGGATCATCTTCTGGGACACGATGCGAGAGTACCACAACGTGGAGTACGCAAACCCGCTCGTGTCGACGAATCCGTGCGTGGCCGGCGATACGCTGGTGTATACGGCCGAAGGGATGATTCCCATCGCCGAGATGGTCGAGAAGGAGATCGCTTCGACGGTCGCCCTGGACACTCGCCTCGGTGCCGGCGAGTGGGGTCCCGCCTCCGTCCCCTTCGTGACCGGCCACAAGCCCATCTTCCGACTCACCACCAAGGAAGGGTTCGAGGTCCGCTGCACGGACAACCAGAAGGTCCTGACCGAGCGCGGCTGGATCGAGGCCAGGGATCTCGTCCCGGGCGACCAGATCCACGTCATGGATCACAAGGGGGGATTCGGAACCGAGGGCTCCCTCGCCGAAGGACGCGTGCTCGGTTGGCTGATCGGCGACGGGCACATCACCAACGATACTGGCCATGGCGCTGTTCTGGGCTTCTGGGGCAGCGATCGCGAATTGGCCCCCGAATTCGCCGGCTACGTGAACGAGATACTCGGTCAGGATCCGATGACGGCGCGCTATCCGGTCGGCGTCGTGAACATCGCGACCCGCGATCTCTCGAACGTCAGCTCGATCCGCTTGAAGAAGCTAGTCGCAGAGAGATACGGCGTGACGACGGACAACAAGACAGACAAGCTGCCGATCGCCGCATTCCGCGCCTCGGAGGAATTCCAGCGGGGGCTGCTCCAGAGCCTGTTCACGGCGGACGGAACCGTCGTGGGACACCAGTCAAGCAGCGTGAGCGTTCGTCTCGCATCCGTATCCTATCGGCTCCTCCAGGACGTACAGCGAGTGCTTCTCAATTTCGGAATCTTCTCCCGGATATATGCGAACCGCCGTTTATCACGCAACCAGGAGTTTAGAGGGCGGACGTACCACTGCCGACCGAGCCACGAACTGGTGATCGGCCGACCGAGTATCAGGGCGTTCATCCAAGAGATCGGCTTTCTTAATGACAGAAAGTTCATAACCCTCTTGAATCGGCTCTCGGAGTACACGGACGCGCCGTGTCAAGAACGCTTCCTAGCCCGGTTCGAGTCGTTTCTCCCAGATGGCGAGGAGACGGTATATGATCTTACGGAGTATGTTACACAAACCTATGTAACAAATGGACTTGTGGCGTTTGATTGCGCCGAGCAGCCGCTCGCCGCCTACACCGCGTGCAACCTCGGCAGCATCAACCTGGCGAAGTTCGTCGACGCGGAAAGCGTCTTCGACTACGAGGAACTCGCGGAAGTCGCGCGCACCGCCACGCGCTTCCTCGACGACGTCATCGACTACAACATGGATGCCCACGCGCTGGAGAAGATCAGAGACGCCGTGGCATCCGACCGGCGGATCGGCCTCGGCATCACGGGGCTCGGCGACGCGCTCGTCATGATGGGGATCAAGTACGACACCGACGAAGCGCTGGCCGCGGTCGATCGCATGATGGAGACGATCTGCCGCGCGGCCTACCAGACGTCGATCGATCTGGCGCGCGAGAAGGGTTCCTATCCCCTCTTCTCCTGGGACGGCGTATCACAGTCGAAGTTCATCCAGGCGCTGCCCGACGATCTGCGCGAGCAGATCAAGCAGTTCGGCATGCGGAACTCGACCGTGCTCACCGTGCCGCCCGTCGGCACCGGGTCGATCGTCGCCCAGAGCTCGAGCGGAGTCGAGCCGATCTTCTGCACCAGCTACAGGCGGCGCGTCAAGCAGGACGACGGTGAGTCGTTCACCGAGTACAAGGTCTATCACCCGCTGATCCAGGAGCTTTGGGGCGACGACGAGGAGCTGCCCGAGCACGTCGTCACCGCGCACGACATCGATCCCTACTTCCGGGTCCGCATGCAGGGCGTCATCCAGCGCTGGATCGACTCCTCCATCTCCTCGACTGTGAATCTTCCGAACGACGTCTCGGTCGAGACGGTGGCCGACATCTACGTGACCGCCTACCAGGCGGGCCTCAAGGGGATCACGGTGTACCGTGAGGGCAGCCGCGAGGGGATTCTGGTCACCGACAAGAAGGAGACGCCGAAGGCGGAGTCTCCGGCCGAGTCAACGAGCGCGGGCATGGACGGTGTCTCCGCTTCGGCCAACGGATCGGCGAATGGGACTCCGTCGGAAAACGGCTCGGCGGCGCCGAACGGGACGCGACCGCGGCGCCTAAAGCCAAGGCCGCGGCCGGCCATCACGCGCGGAGTCACCGAGCGGATCCGGACCGGCGACGGGAGCCTGTTCATCACGATCAACGAAGACGAGGCCGGCATGTGCGAGGTGTTCGCCTCGCTCGGCAAGGCGGGCGGAGCCGCGGCCGCGCAGTCGGAGGCGATGTGCCGATTGATCTCGCTGGCTCTGCGCTCGGGCCTCGATCCGCGCGCGATCGTCGACCAGCTCAAGGGAATCTCGGGGCCCAATCCCGTATGGGACAACGGCGAGCTGATCCTGTCGGCGCCTGACGCGATCGGCCGGGCGGTCGAGCGCTACCTCGAGCGACGCGGCGATTCGGAGCACGCGATCCCCGAAGCGAACGGACGCGCGAGCGGGAGCGCCACGGCCGACGCCGTGGTGCGGGCAGCGGGGCCGAGCGAGGAGTTCCAGGGACCCGGAGCGATGCCGGCGCGCCCCATGTCCTCGTGTCCCGACTGCGGCAGCCCGGTAGCGAGCGAGAACGGGTGTCTGCTGTGCCGGCACTGCGGCTGGTCCAGGTGTTAGGAGGTCGCGAAGAATGACGCTCGATGTCGCGCTGTACCGGACGGTCCTGTCGATCGCCGGCGAGCTCGCCTGCGAGGTGTGCGGGAAGCGGTCGCCGAGCGACGAGATCGACGTGCGCCACGTCGTGCCGCTTCCCTGCGGCGGGCGAGACGACACGGGCAATCTCGTCGCCCTCTGCGAGCGGCATCGCGACGCGGCGGACGAGAAGTGGTATCGGGTCCCCGGCGTCTACGACGGGCCGCGCAGCCCGGCGGCCCTGATCCGGGAGCTCAGGCAGGACGAAGCGATTCTCCAGCTTTTGGGCGCGATTCTTGCTACAGGTGGGCCCGAAGGCTGAATTCCGCGAACACGGCGGGGCGCGCGGATGGGGCACGTCTCGCCAGAGCGGGGTCGAGCGCACGTCAGTCGATCGGTTCGGCCTCGCTCGAATCTCGACGTCCCGGCGACGCCGTTTCCGATGCGGCCCGCGAGGGACGTGGCGCAAAGCGCAGCGCGATGCAACGCGCGCGTGCGTGGAGCGGGTTTTTCAGTTCCTCGAACGCGGAGGACCGACAGGGAGCGAATCGTCGTATGAAGGAAGACCTGCAACTCACCCGCTGGAGCCGGATCTCCGTCCGGCTCAATGTCCCCCGCACGACCGGCGTGTTCCTGGTCGGCGCAGGGACCGGCCGCACACCCGACCGGGTCCTCATGGTGGGTAGCGCCAGCGATCTCCGGGCGCGGCTTCTCGAGCTGCTCGAAGCCGAGGAGATGCAGCGCATCGGCGCCCGGTTCATCCACTGGGTCGCGGACATGACGATCGAGCAGGCCCGGATCGCCGAGCGGCTGTTCGTCCGGCGCTACAACCCCCCGATCACGAACGCACCCGGGACCCGCTACCTGGACATCCTCGCCGGCTGATCGGGCCGGTCCAACCGCAGAATCCCCGGCTCGTCCTCAGTGTTAGCCTCTCATCCGTCGTCCCGGACCCGTGTCCTTGTGGGCGTCCGGACGCGGGCGTAGGCTTGCCGCCATGGAGATCACGCTGGCCGTATGCTGCGACGCGGCGAACGTCAGCCGCGAGGGGAAGCTCAACCTGCTGGGGATCTTCAACTCGATCCACGCGGCCGAGTTTCCCTGCACCCATCCCCACCTCGCCCTCGTCCTCCGCGTCGAGGCGCGGCTCGGGGAGGAAGGCACGTACCCGCTCGAGATCCGGCTCGTGGACGAGGACGGGCAGCAGCTCTTCCACATCAACGGCCAGCTCTCGCTCCAGGGCGCGGAGCCGGGCCGGCCGATGACCGCGCAGACGATCATGGACATCAACAATCTCCAGCTGCCGCGGCCCGGAACCTTCGCCTTCGAGGTGCTCCTCGACGGGCGCCGCGCGCGCTCCGTCGACATTCACGCCTTCCAAAACTCCTGAGAGTTGCCCCGGGCTCGGGCCTTCTCTAGGCTTAGGGCCCGATGCCCCTGTCCAGGAAGCTGATCGGCGGCGCGGTGATCGCGACGGCCGCGATCGCCGCCGCACGCGTGCGTGCGCGCAGGTCGCCGCCCGCGCTTCCACCACCCGGCCCGGGCCGCCCCGGGTCGTTTCCGTGG
>DASRVB010000164.1:0-8675 GCA_035687725.1 Gemmatimonadota bacterium | reverse complement strand
GCCCCCGTTCGCCGCGATGCTCAGCGCTCGCTCGACCAGTTGCAGCGAGACCCAGCGGCCGCCGCGGGCAACGCTCTTCACGCAATCGAGGAGCACGGCGGAAGCCTCGTCCTTCATGAGGATTCCATCCACGCCCAGGCGAATGGACTCAGTCAGGTCCTCGGACCCCAGTTCCCCCGCCAAGAGCACTACGCGTGTCGGCAGGCCGAGGTCGCGTACGATCTGGAGTATCTCGACCCCAGACATTCCCGGCATCACCGCGTCCAGGAGCGCCACGTCCGGCGTCTTCTCGCGGATCGCCTCGAGCGCGGAATGGCCTTCCATGTCGCGCGCTACGACCTCGCTAGTCTGAGGCCATGCGAGGGATCCCGAGACGACTCTTGGCCCGTTGCCCACGGACCGGAAGGTGGCTGGACACGGGTGTCGTGGTCCGCGACGACACCTTCGAACGCCTCGCGCGGATCGAGTCGCTGGTCTTCTGCCCTTCGTGCGCGGCGATCCACACCTGGAATCGGCAGAGCGCCACCCTGGAAGGAGACCTCCCGGGCGATATGGAAGGGACGACGAACAGCGCGCGTTAGCGCTCGGCGCTGTCAGCCGATCACTGGTATTTCCAGTGTCGAGGTTTTCCCTCCGCCATCCACTCGATCGCCGTGGCCAGTCGCTTCCTCCGCGTCTCCTCGCGCTTGGCCTCCTCGATCCACTCCACGTACTCGCGGCGATGGCTGGGGCTGAAGGCCTCGAATGCCGCGCGCGCCTTGGCGTTCCTGGCCAAGGCGCTCTTCAGGTCCGCGGGCACCTTGACCGGAGGCTTGGGCGGCTTGACGCTGCGTGGAGCCTTCACTCCCTGCTCGTTCAGCTTCACCGCCTTCTTCAGCCACGCCGTCAGTGTCTTCTTCGAGGGGAGGTCGTCGAGGCTCTCGATCCGGCCTAGCTGACCCATCGCCTCGTCGCTCGGATTCTCGACGACGAGGGCGTCCTTCCAGAACACGAAGGCGCAGTGGCGCTTGAACGCGACCATGCCGCAGAGCGGGCCCTTGTAGTCGAAATAGGGAGCCCCCCATTTGATCGTCTCCTCGACGTCGGGACAGGCGGAGTGTACGACCTCCCGAAGATGCCTCAGGATCGGCTGCGCGAAATCAGCGGATTTTTCGATGTAGGCGTCGACACGCGGGTTTCGAGTTCCCATTGAGCCTCCGTGCGATTTCAGGTCTGACCGGTCTCGTCCTCGATCAGCTCGATCTCCTCGCCGTCCGGACCGCGGAAGAACGCCACGCGGACGGGGAATGGACGGTCACCGACGGAATTCACGAGGTCGAGCGGAGTGATCGGGCGCGTGATCTCACACCCGAACGCGCGCACCACTTCGAACGATTTCTCGAGGTTGCGCGACCTGAGCGCGAGGTGCCAGAACACGTCGGTCTCGGAGGTCGACCGCGGATCGGCTCGCGTCTCCACCAGCTCGATGTAGCGCCCATTGCCGGCCTCGAGCATGGCGAATCGATTGTCGTGCAGCTCGAAGGCGGTCCTGACCTCGAGACCCAGGAGGTCCCGGTAGAGCGCCAGCGAGCGGTCCATGTCGCGGACCCTGATCGACACATGATGGAGCCCGTCGACGGCGGATGGATGGGGGCGAGTCACAACGCATCCAGTATCGGATGGGGCTCCCCGGGAAGGCAACGGGCAGTGAGCTCGCGGCCTTCGCCGGTTGAACCCGCATCCTGGTGCGCCTAGCTTAGGCGCCCATTTCGGGTCCGCGGCCGGGAGGGTTACGGGATCGCGCCGCGCATGCCTGCGTGCGGGCCGCACGGGCACATCGCTCCACATCGAAAGGACGACATGAAGATCCACGAGTATCAGGCGCGGAGGATCTTCCGCGACCATGGCCTTCCGGTGCCGCCCGAGCGGGTGGCGGAGACTCCGGGGGAGGCCGAGGCCGCCGCACGCGATCTGGGGGGCCCGGTGGTCATCAAGGCCCAGGTTCACGTGGGCGGACGTGGCAAGGCGGGAGGCGTGAAGCTCGCGCCGGACCCGGCCGCCGCCGGGAAAGCCGCGGGAGCGATCCTGGGCATGGATATAAAGGGCCTCGAGGTAGACAAGGTGCTGGTCGCCCCGGCGGTCGATATCGATCAAGAGGCCTACGTGGGAATCATCGTCGACCGCGCCAGCCAGCGCCCGGTGCTCATGGTCAGCGCGGCCGGAGGGGTCGACATCGAGGAGGTGGCGCGCGATACGCCGCAGAAGATCCACAAGGCCGAGATCGACCCGCGTTACGGGCTCCTCACCCACCAGGCGATGGCGCTCGGCTTCGCGCTGTACGACGAGCTGCCGCGAGTTCGAGCGGCGGCGGGGCTCTTCCGCAGCCTCTACGAGGCGTTCCAGGCGAGCGACGCATCACTGGCCGAAGTCAATCCGCTGGTGGTCACGAAGCAGGGCGAGCTCCTGGCGATCGACGCCAAGATGAACCTCGACGACAACGCGCTGTTCCGGCATCCCGAGTTCGAGGAGCTGCGCGACCCGGCGTCGGAGGAGCCGGCGGAGACGATGGCCCGTGAGAGGGGTTTGTCGTACGTCAAGCTCGACGGCACGGTCGGATGCATCGTCAACGGCGCGGGACTGGCGATGGCGACGATGGACCTCATCAAGTACTACGGCGCGGAGCCCGCAAACTTCCTCGACATCGGCGGCTCTTCGAACCCCGAGAAGGTCGTCAACGCGATGCGGATCATCCTCTCCGATCCCAACGTCCAGGCGATCCTGTTCAACATCTTCGGCGGCATCACTCGCTGCGACGACGTGGCCAACGGCATCGTCGCGGCCCTCGAGCAGCTCGAGGTCGACGTCCCGATCGTGATCCGGCTTACGGGAACGAACGAGAAGGAGGCCCTCGAGATCCTCGCGTCGGTCGACCTTCCCGCTACCAACTCGATGGACGAGGTCGTGCAGAAGGCGATCGAGCTGGCGAAGGGAGGCGCCAGGTGAGCATCCTCATCGATGGCTCGACGAAGCTCCTGGTGCAGGGCATCACCGGCCGGGACGGGTCGTTCCACGCGCGACAGATGATCGAGTACGGCACGCGCGTGGTGGGCGGCGTCGTTCCAGGGAAGGGCGGACAGACCTTCGAGGGCGACGTCCCGATCTTCGACACGGTGGGGGAGGCCATGGAGGAAACCGCGGCGGACGCCTCGGTGATCTACGTGCCCCCCGCGTTCGCCGCGGACGCGATCTACGAGGCCGCGGACGCCGGTGTTCCGCTGATCGTGGCCATCACGGAGGGGATACCGGTCCTGGACATGACGCGCGCGATGCCGTTCGTCGCCGAGCGGGGGGGACGGCTCGTCGGGCCCAATTGCCCGGGGCTCATCAGCCCGGGCAAGAGCAAGGTCGGGATCCTGCCCGGCCAGATCTGCACGCCCGGACCGGTCGGTGTCGTGTCGCGGAGCGGCACGCTCACCTACGAGGTCATCCACCACCTGACCGGCGCCGGGATCGGCCAGTCGACGTGCGTCGGGATCGGCGGCGACCCGATCATCGGCACGAATTTCATCGATTGCCTGTCCCTCTTCGAGGCGGATCCCGAGACCCGAGCGGTCGTCATGATCGGCGAGATCGGCGGGACGGACGAGCAGGAGGCCGCCGCGTTCGTCGAGAGCGAGATGGAGACGCCCGTCGTGGGATTCATCGCCGGGCAGACCGCGCCGCCGGGCCGTCGCATGGGCCATGCCGGAGCGATCATCTCGGGAAGCGAGGGCACCGCCAAGGAGAAGATGGAGGCGTTCGAGAGTCACGGGATAGCGGTCGCCAGGAGACCCGCCGACATCGTGGACCTGGTGAGGGAAGCGCTTGGCTGAGCGCGTGAAGCACGAGCCTCTTCTGGACGCGGCCCAGATATCGCCGCCGCTCGAGGCGACTTCCTACGCGGAGGTCCTGGACGAGCTGGCGGCGTTCGCCGCCCGCCAGCCGGGAGTCGTCGACGGCGAGCGGTTCATGAGTCAGGTGACCTCGCTGGGCGCCGACGACACGATCGCGGTGGGTGGCGGCGCCTTCCTCCCGCACCTCAAGTCGGACGCCATCGACCGCGAGGTCGTGGTGATGGGCATCACGGCGCGGCCCCTGCGCGTGCCGGTGGAGAGCGGCGAGGAGACCCGTGGACGGCTGTTCGTGCTGGTTGCGGCGCCGCCGGACGAGCACGCCGGCTACCTCGAGAAGGTGGCATCGATCGCGGCCGCACTGCGGGGCGAGGATGCGGTCGACGCGATCCTGGAGGCCGGGGAACCCGGTCGGATCGCCGCGCTCACGGCGATCCGGGAGGCCCCGCGCGTCCAGCGCCTGTCGGTGCTCGACGTGATGGATCCGGCCGCCCAGCGGGTGTATCCCGACATGGCGCTGCCGGACGCCGCCCGAGTGCTCATCCGCGGCCGCCACTCGGCCCTGCCGGTCGTGAACAAGCGCGACGAGATCGTCGGGATGGTGTCCGAGAAGGACCTGATCAAGGCGTTCCTGCCGGGTTATCTGCGGATCTCGGGAGGGGCCAGCGGCGAAGACGGCGGGAGGGAGTCCGCCGACCGCACGCTCGTGCGTGACGTCATGTCGAAGGCGGTGCTCTGCCTGCCGGTCGAGGCGTCGATCAACGAAGCCGCCTCGATCATCGTCAACAAGAACGTCGATCCGCTCCCGCTCACTCGGGAGGGTAAGTGGGTGGGCCTCATCAGCCGCAGGTCGCTGATCCGAAAGCTGCTTCAGTTCTGATTCCAGCGGTCGAAACGCGCATCCAGGAGGGACTATGGGAGCGGAGCGCACGCTCGCCATCATAAAGCCGGACGCCGTAGGGAAGAACCTGATCGGGAAGATCGTCGCGCATCTGGAACAGGCGGGATTCGTGGTGACGGATCTCCAGATGACCCGGCTCTCGGAGTCCGAGGCCAGGCGTTTCTATGCGGTCCACTCCGAGCGACCCTTCTACGACAGCCTGGTGGCGTTCATGACGAGCGGGCGCTGCGTACCCATGGTGCTGGAGCGGAAGAGCGCCGTATCGGCCCTCCGCGAAACGATCGGGGCCACCGATCCGGAGAAGGCCGCGGAGGGCACGATCCGCAGGCTCTACGCCGAGTCGGTCGAGCGAAACGCGATCCACGCGTCCGACACTCCCGAGAACGCGGAGCGAGAAATCGAGTTCTTCTTCCCCGAGGGGTGACGACCCGGCAACCTCCGGGGTATATTCAATTGTTATGTTCGTGGATCTGTCCCGGCTCGAAGACGGCTTCCTGTCTCAGACCTTCGAGATCGATCGGGAGAGTCCGATCCTGCAAGGCATCGAAGCGGAGATGCGCGAGCCGCTGACCTTCGACGTGGAGGTCCGCAACCCCTCCGGCGGGACATATGTCGTCATCGGCCGGTTGACCGGCGAAGCGGTGGCGCCATGCCGGCGGTGCCTGACGCCGACCCGGGTTCCGATAGACGTGCCGCTCCGGCTCGTCTTTCAGGAGGCCGGTCGCGGCGCGAAGCCGGGCGGCGACTCCGGCGACGACGACGTCGTCTGGCTGGAGCGCGGCGCCCTGCGGATCGAGCTCGACGCCCAGGTGCGGGACCGCCTGTTCCTCGAGACCGAGCGTTTTCCGCTTTGCAGGGAGGACTGCAGGGGGATCTGTCCGCAGTGCGGGCAGAACCTGAATGAAGGACCCTGCGACTGCACGCTCGAGACCGTGGATTCGAGGTGGAAGGCGCTGGAGGGACTCGAGTTCGGGTCCCGGAAGGACCGATCTCGCTCGCCGAAGGGCGAGTCGTCGGATTGACCATACGAGAACAGGGAGAGATAGATGGCCGTCCCCAGAAGGAAAACGTCCAAGACC
This sequence comes from Gemmatimonadota bacterium, assembly GCA_035687725.1. Classification (GTDB taxonomy): domain Bacteria; phylum Gemmatimonadota; class Gemmatimonadetes; order JACCXV01; family JAHWKZ01; genus JAICNR01. The sequence continues at coordinate 2,826 of DASRVB010000164.1, read as the reverse complement.
CGCAAGCGGAAGCGCCGGACGCACAAGCACGCCACGGCGCCGACTCTCGTGAAGTGCGACAAGTGCCTGCAGCCCAAGATCGCGCATCGGATCTGCCCGCATTGCGGGCACTACGCCGGCCGCCACGTCATCGAGATCGACGAGGAGTTCTAGACCGCCGCCGCGGAGTCGCAACGCGAGACGCGTACAGCATTTCATCGACCTATTGAAGGAGCGCCGCCGCGCATGCGGATCGCAGTCGATGCCATGGGTGGCGACCACGCCCCCGATCGACCCGTCGCCGGCGCCCTGACCGCGCTCGGCGAGGCGGCGCGCGACTTCGAGATCGTCCTCGTAGGCGATGAGTCGCGGGTGACCCCGCTGCTCTCTCGCGGCCCATCCCAGCGACTGAGCGTCCTGCACGCGCCGGAATCCATCGGTATGGAGGAGTCTCCGGCGTCCGCGCTCCGCCGGAAGAGGGGCTCTTCGATCGCCATGGGTATCGGCCTCCAGAGGGAGGGTCTCGCGGACGCCTTCGTGTCGGCGGGCAACACGGGCGCGGTCATGGCCGCGGCGCTGACCACTCTCGGGCGCATCGAGGGCCTTTCCCGTCCCGCCATCATGGTCGTGTTCCCGACTCAGGCCGACCCCTGCCTGGTGCTGGACGCGGGTGCCAACGCCGAGTGCAAGCCCCACCATCTTGCGCAATTCGCGCTCATGGGCCACGTCTATGCCGCCGAAATCCTGGGGCGCGCGCGGCCACGGATCGGTCTCCTGTCGATCGGTGAAGAAGCGGGGAAGGGCAACGACCTGACGGTCGCTGCGCACGGGCTGCTCTCGGAGAGCGGGCTCAACTTCGTCGGGAACGTCGAGGGAAGGGACGTCCTGCGAGGAGCGGTCGACGTGGTCGTCACGGACGGCTTCACCGGCAACGTCCTGCTAAAGTTCGGGGAGTCTTTCGCCGACTTCCTGGCCAGCGAAGTGCGTCGCGAGGTCGGCGCGGACCGTCGGGCCGCGCTGGGCGCATGGCTGATGAGGCCCGCGTTCCAGCGCCTTCAGCGGCGCATCGACTATGCCGAGTACGGCGGCGCCCCGCTCCTCGGTGTCTACGGGATCGTGATCATCTGCCATGGAGGCTCGTCCGAGAAGGCGTTCCGGAACGCGATCCTGGTTGCGCGTCGCGCCGTGAAGCGCGATCTCGCCAACCGCATCGAACGCGCCGTTTCCGGCTTCGGAGCTCGTGACCACGCGACGCGAGCGCCCGCGTCTGCCGACGACCCGCCGGCCGTTACGGCGGAGAGAGGAGATCGGTGAGGTCGAGCTCATCGCCCACGGTGATCCGCGCCACCGGGATGTCGGTGCCCGAGAAGATCGTCACCAATGCGGACTTCGAGAGCATCGTCGACACAAGCGACGAGTGGATCACCACGCGCACCGGCATCAAGGAGCGGCGGATGGCCGCCGACGGCCAGAACACGGCCGACATGGCGGCCGAGGCCGGCCGGGTCACCCTCGCGGACGCCGGGCTCGATCCCGAGGACGTCGACGTCCTGATTCTCTCCACCGCCACGCCGGATCACCTGCTGCCCGCCACGGCCTGTGAGGCGCAGGCCATTCTGGGCTGCGAGAACGCCGCGGCGTTCGACATCAGCGCTGCCTGCGCAGGCTGGCTCTACGGGGTCTCGCTGGCGGATGCGCTCATCACGAGCGGGATGCACGACAACGTTCTGGTCATCGGCGCGGAGAAGATGTCGGCGATCCTCGATTACACGGATCGAACCACCTGCGTGCTGTTCGGCGACGGGGCCGGAGCCGCGCTGGTGTCGCGCGGCGGCGATGACGGACGCGGCATCCTCGGCACGCACATGCGCACCAACGGCAGGCAAGCGCGTCTCCTGTGGCGGCCCGCGGGTGGCGCGGCGATGCCCTCCACCGACGAGACGCGGTCCGAGCGGATGGAATTCGTCAAGCAGGAGGGAAGGGAGATCTTCAAGCAGGCGGTGATGTGCATGGAGGAGGCCTGCCGCCGGGTGCTCGACTCGACGGACCGGCGAATAACCGACATCGATCTCGTGATCCCGCATCAAGCCAACATCCGTATCATCGACGCTGTCGCGAACCGGCTGGGCGTGGAGCGCGATCGGGTGTTCGTCAACATCGATCGCTACGGCAACACGAGCTCGGCCTCCATCCCGATCGCCCTCGACGAGGCTCGCCGCCAGGGGCGTGTGGGCGAGGGCTCGACCATCCTGATGACGGCGTTCGGCGGCGGGCTCGCCTGGGGCGCCTCCGTGGTCGTTCTGTAACAGGACGTTGAAAATGGCTCATCTGCGTCGTTCCGCTCCTCGTGTCTTCCTGCGGCGTACAGTCGTACGCCTCGGAATCCTCTCGTCGCGCGCCTAGCATCTGAGCCATTTTGAACGTCCTGCCGATATGCCCGGTGGCCTGCTGATGGTTGACCGGGTCGCGTTCCAGTTCCCGGGCCAGGGCAGCCAGGTGATCGGCATGGGCGCGGACCTCGCCGACGCCTACCCGGAGGCGCGGGCGGTCTTCGACGAGGCCGACGAAACCCTGGGGTTCGAGCTGTCGCGCCTGTGCTGGGAAGGACCGGAAGACGAGCTGCGGGCCACCGAGAACGCGCAGCCGGCGCTCCTGACCCACGGCGTGGCGGCCGCCAGCGTTCTCGCCTCGCTCGGTGTGAGCCCGGCCGCCGCCGCGGGGCACAGCCTGGGGGAGTTCACCGCGCACGTGGCCGCCGGCAGCCTCGCCTTCGCCGACGCGCTCAGGCTGGTCCGCGTGCGCGGCGAGGCGATGGCGCGAGCCGGCAGGGACCGGCCGGGGACGATG
>DASRVB010000163.1:0-3257 GCA_035687725.1 Gemmatimonadota bacterium | reverse complement strand
CAGATTCCATTCGACAACAACCGGAACCAGGGCGTAGGCATCACCGCCGGGATGGCGTCAGGCGCGGGGATATCGTATCAGGAGATCCTTCCCTCGGCGCTCGGCTACCGCGTCGCGGTCCTCGCCTGGAAGACGGGCGACTCCTCGTTCCTCGACATCGGGGTCTCAGGCCTGCGGATCCTCTCGGACGACGGGCGGCGGCGCGTCTATCTGGTCGGATCGATGGCCTGGTGGCGGCGCTCCGACGAGGAGACCGAGGTGGAGTTCGACGACGAGGGGAACCTGATCTCGGAGCGCGTCTTCGACGACGTGGACGACAGCGGTGCGCTCGGAATCGGCGCGGGCGTCGAGCTGCCGCTCGGTCCAGGCGTCGCGATCTCCCTGGAAGCGGTGTTCACGTACTGGACCGACAGCGGCGACCTGATCCCGGCGCCGCAGGCCTCGCTTCACTGGCTGTTCTGAGGCGCCGACGCCTGCGCGATCCGCGCTCTTCCCGGGTCTCCTCGCATCGCGACGTGGCGAGCGTCTACGACGCGATGGCCGAGACGTACGACGAGATCCACGCGCAGCCCTTCTACATCACTCAGTACGAGACCTACGCCGAGGACCTGCTCGACCGGCTCACCGACTGGCGCGGGCGCGTGCTCGACCTGGGCTGCGGGACCGGCATCCACACGCGGGCGGTGGCCGAGATCGCCGATTGGGTCGTGGGGATCGATGTCTCGCCGCGTCTCGTCCGGAAGGCGCACGTCAAGCTGCGCGGCGCCCGCGGCTCGGTGGTGGTGGCGGATGCCCGGCACATGCCCTTCGCGGACGGTGTATTCGACGCCGCTCTTTCCTACGGCGAGCCGCTGAGCCACATCGAGGATCCCGGCGCGGTGCTGGCGGAGCTTTCGCGCGTGATGCGGCCCGGCGGCCGCGCGATCCTCTCCGTCGACAACGAATGGAACCTGCGCACGCTGGCAAGCCCGCGGCGCTTCCTCCAGGCGGCGACTTCCCGCGGGGGAGCGGTCCGGGACTGGGAGTTCTACGACGACGGTGGGCATGCTGTTCGCCTGTCTCTGAAGACGTTCACCCATGCCGAACTCACCGCGCTGCTGTCGCAGAACGGCTTCCGGGTCGAGGACTCGGTCGGGATCCACGTCTTCACCCTGCTGGCGCCGCTCGCCACCGACGCGCGGGGGGACGACTGGCGCGCCCGCGCGTTCCGCGTATTGCATGGCCTCGACCGCCGGCTCGCCGACCGCTTTCCGTTCAACCGGCTCGGCTACTCCAAGATCGTGGCTGCCCGCCGGATCTAGGTTCTCCGGAGCCCGTGCTTCCACGGGCCAGCAGGCCAAAGCCCCACCATTCGTGTAGTCCGCCTGACAGACTCCGCTCCATCGTCGCCCTAAGATTTGAACAGGGTCGCCCACCTGGAGGGACGATGGATTCGAGACGGATTTCGAGAGCCTGCGCGGCGCTGGCAATGGTGTCGGCGCTCTTCGCGCCGCGCGCGGTCTGGGGGCAGCAGCGCGTCCTGCTACCCGAGGGGACGGTTCTGACGGTCACTACCGACCAGCGGCTGAGCTCCGCCTCCATGAGGCAGGGGGCGACGTTCACCACGACGGTGGAGGATTCGGTGAACGTCGAGGGATACACGGTGATCCCGGCCGGCAGCCGCATCGCCGGTGTGGTCACGTTCGTGCGGCCGGCGACCCGCAACGACTCGGGCGTCCTGGGCGTGGAGTTCGACGAGCTGCGCCTGGCAGGCGGCAGCACGATCGCGATCGAAGGGAAGCTGACCAGCACCGATCCCGCGGAGCGACGACAGATCGACGCGCGAGAGGATTCGCAGGTCGTTCTGGTCGGCGGACGGCAGGGTGTCGGCGGCGTGATCGGAGCGATCGGGGCAGGGCAGGAATCCGATCCGGTCTCGGGAATCCTCGGCGCCATCGGCGCGATGCTGTCCGAAGGCTCCGATGTCGAGCTGCCGGCCGGCACGCGAGCCGCGGTTCAGCTCGAGCGCTCGGTCGTGCTGAACGCGGTCGGGGCCCCGGCCCGGCGCCCCGATGCGTTCACGATCTACACCGCCGCCGAGACGATACGGGCCGCGCAGGAAGCGCTGCGAGGCCGGGGCTACTATCGCGGCCCCACCGATGGTCAGCTGACCGATGCCACCCAGCGCGCTCTGCTCGCGTTCCAGATCGATAACGGCGTCCTGGCCACGGGGAATCTCGACGGCCGGACGGCCGAACTTCTGGGGCTGGAGGTGAGCGTCGTGTCGGCGCTCACGCCGAACGAGGCGAGCTATCTGCGAGGACTGGCGCAGGACCTCGTCAACCGCTGGCGCGCCTCCATCGGGGTGTCGACGACGGGTCGAATGGACAGCCGGCGGCTCTATGAGGAGGACGAGGTGGGCCTGTGGTTCGCGCTGTCGGGGTTCGCCGACGCCGCCGGGCTCTACGAGCAGGTGGTCCGGACGTCGGGGAACGTCCCCGGCCTGGCTGCGGCCGGCGCCGCGCTGGTCGAATCCGCGCGCACGGTGGACGAGGCGATGGTGGGGGTCCAGTTACCGGCCCGCACCCAGCGGTCCTGGGATGCGGTGCGCCAGGAGATTCAGATCCTCGACCCGCAGTACGCGGGGCCCTAGCGGCCGGTCGGCGCCGGCCTCAACGGGCCGGAGGGGCGTCCGGAAGGCGCCCGTAGACGACCGCGCCGTCGACGAGCAGCGCGACGACGCGCGTCTCGGGCTGCCGGAATACGCACTGGACGAAGAGCTCGAGCGGGTCACCCGTCGCGTCGGGCGGCGGCTCGAGCAAGAGGACATCGGCCGCCATGCCCCGCGCGAGACGGCCTGTCTTCCCCTCGAGGTCGAGCGCCCGCGCGCCGCCCAGCGTGGCCCGGTAGAGGATCTCCGCGGGGCCGGGCTGATCCAGGTACGACAGGTGCCGGGCGGCGTCGAGCAACGAGAGCTGCGGGCCCGCCCCCACGTCCGAGCCGAGTCCGATCTCGACACCCGTCTCCCGCGCGGCCGCGAGCGGGAAGCTCCCCGAGCCGAGGAAGGCATTCGAGCTGGGACAGCAGGCGATCGCCGCGCCGGCCTCGGCGATGCGCCGGAACTCGGGCGCGCCGAGGTGGATCGAGTGCGCGAAGAGCGAGCGCTCGCCGGCCAGGCCCGCGCGCTCGTAGACGGCCAGGTAGTCGGATGCATCGGGAAAGAGTCGCCGCACGAACTCGATCTCGTCGGTCGATTCGGCGAGATGGGTCTGGACGCG
>DASRVB010000162.1:0-3165 GCA_035687725.1 Gemmatimonadota bacterium | reverse complement strand
CGACGGGATCGTCCGGCGCGCGCGGGCGGAGTCGTGGAGCCCACCGGCCGTCGAGTCGGCGCTGGCCGTGGCGACGGTCGGGCGGGACTCGCTCGTCCTGGTCGAAGTGGCCGGGGATCCGACGGCGCGGTTCCGGCCCGGCAGCCGCCTGACGCCGGAGTGCATCGACGAGATCGGATACGACGAGGCGGGATACTCCCTCTTCACCCCGCACGTGGCCGACAATGACCCGGCGCTAGCGGGGCCCCTCGTCCTCGCGCGGGACCTGCGGGATCACAACCTCGTTCTGGTACGCGCGATGCCAGGCCGGGAGCTGTGGATCTATCGGAGAGGACGGTTCTCGCCCTGGACGCCCGAGCGGTGATCTCTTTGACCACGGCTGGGCATTATGATGTGGCCTGTACCTTGCATAGGTACGGGCGGGCTCAGAGCTACCCACCTCCGCGGGGCGAATGGGATGAACCAGAAGGGCTTTTCGCTGATCGAGCTTCTAATCGTGGTCCTGGTCATCAGCGTCCTGGCGACGATCGCGATCACCTCGTACCCGTACATGCGCGCCAAATCCGGTGACGCGGCTGCAAAGAGCGATCTCAAGAACGCCGCCATCGTGCAGGAGGATTACTACGCGACGAATCAGACGTATGCGGACCAGACGGATTTCGACGCCGGGTTCTCCGGAACAGAGAACGTGACCGTGACGGTCGTCTCCGCAGACGTCGGAGGATATGAGATGTCGGCGACCCACGCGGCGAGCGACGAGACCTGGTGCCTGTCCTCGGCGGACGGCGCCGTGGTCAACTGCTAGCCCCCTTCCAGTAGCCATCGAACTGTCGGTCGGCCGTCGGTTTCCGCCGAACCCGGCGTAATTCCCCCGCCGCCACCTCTCTCCGCACGATATCCGGCCCGCCCCTTGCACCCTCGGCGCGCGCCCGCTGCGTCGCCCTCGTGAGGTATTCATGCGACGATCCTTTGCGCGCTCCGGCCACTCGCTCGTCGATCTCCTCCTCGTGCTGTTCGTTGGCGGCGTCCTGCTGTCCGCCGCGGCGCCGGATCTGGGCCGGGCGAGCCGGCGGTATGCGGCGATGAGTGCCGCGCGTCAGCTGCGCGCCGATCTCGTCCGAGTGCGGATGGATGCGATCCTCCGCGGAACCACGGTCACGGTCGCGATCGACACCGTGGCCGGTGCCTACGAGGCGCGCGATGGCGTGGGAGCCGTGCTCATGGCGCGGCGGGTCCCCGATTCCGTCGCGATCCGGACGAGCGCGAACCGCCAGTCGATTCCCTTCACGATCCGCGGCACGACCAACCTCTACAGCACGACCTGGATCGGGCCGGCGTGGGACCCGGAAGGGAAGTGGCACGCGATCCGCGTGGCGCCGAGCGGCGCGGTGTCGAGCCTGTGACGGCGCGCGGAGAATCGCTGGTCGAGGTCGTCGTGGCGCTGCTCCTCCTCGCGGTGGGTGCGTTGGCGCTGGCGGGAGGGATCGGCCAGGCCCAGAAGGCGCGCCGGTTGGCGGCTTCCTCGGGACTGGCGCTCGCCGCCGCCGAGACCTGGCTCGAGATCTGGCGCGTCGGCCCGGCGCGGGGAGACGGAGCAGGAGAGGCCGCGATCGCCTGGGGCACCTGGCGCGGGACCCTGGCATGGGAGACGGGCGCGCAGGCCGATTGCGTCGAGTCCGCCAGCGTTTCTGTCGGGTCGGCGGACGCGAACGCGCCTGTGGCCTCGCTCTCGAGCCTTCGCGCCGTCACGGGCACCGTCGGCTGTGAGCCGTAGCCGCGCGTCGCGTATGCCGCTTCCGGCGGACCGCGCCGGCACGACGTCGATCGAGCTCCTGGTCTCGGCCACGATCGGTTTCGTGGTGACGGGGGCTGCGCTGGCTCTCTGCGCGGCCGGCAACCGGGCGGTCGCGAGCATCGCGGCCGCCGAGGCGGCGTGGCAAGAATCGCGGGCGGCGGTCACGCAGTGGGCGGCGGACTGGCGCGGCGCGGGGTTCGATCCGGCTGCGACGTCCGGCGCCGGCGTCACGCGGCTGGCCCCCGACACGATGGAGTTCTCGGCCGACTGGAACGGCGACGGGGAGATCCTGCCCACGGCCTCGAATCCCAACGAGCGACTGGCGTACGCGATCGCCCCAGGGGTGTTCCGGCGGGGAATCAACGGGGGGCCGCGGATCGCCGCGGCGTGGCCGGATACGGGCCGGTTCTCATTCCTCGACGCCGCGGGGATCGACCTCGGCCCGAGTCCGTCCCCGGCGTCGGCACTGACCGCGGTCCTTCGCTTCGCGCTCCCCGATCCGGATGGCGCGGCCTCGCCGGTAGTGGAGTGGGCCGCGGCGCGGAGGAATCCGTGATCGCGGGTCGAAGGCCGGGGAAGGAGAAACCCCGCATCCGGTCCGTGCGCAGCCGGCGCGGCAGCGCGCTCGTCGTCGTCCTCTGGGCCCTGGTCGCGCTCAGCGCGCTCGCGCTCTCGGCATCCGTCGGCGCGGTCGTGGACATGCGGCTGGCCATCCGGCACCGGGAACACGCGGCCGCTCTTGGCGCCGCCGAGGCCGGGATCGCCGAGGCTCTGGCCGCGTTGCGCCGCGACCCCACGCGCGCCACCGTCGCGGACAGCGTGGCGGGAACGGGACCGCCAGGATCCTGGGTTACCCGCTGGTCCCCCGGCGGTGACCGGCTCCATCTGTTCTCCCGGGGATCGGTGGGGAGCGCCGCGCGCGAGATCGAGGTCTGGGCCGACCACGGCGCCACCGCCTGGCGCGTGGTCGACTGGCGCGAGATCCGCTGACCGAACCGACGTACGGGATCCGGAGTCTGGCCCCACTCTTGCTCCCTAGCTGATCCCCCATCCGCAAGCGCGCGGGCAATGCAGGCTTCACCGCGTGACAATCCGGGCTTTGCAGTCTCCAGGCGCGTTCTGCTGGACGTCCCGGAAGTGTGTCAGATTTCTGACAGAGGTCAGAAATCTTTCAGGCCACGTACGGCAAGAAGGTGCATCCGATGTTCGGCAAGTCGCGAGGCACGGTTGCGATCGACCTCGGCTCCGGCCAGGTCAAGATGCTGACCCTGGAGAACGGGTCGGGAACCCCGCGCATTGGGGCTCTCGGCATCGAGCGACTCCAGCACGACGCCATCGTCGGCGGCGAGATCATGGACTATCACGTCGTC
>DASRVB010000161.1:0-3127 GCA_035687725.1 Gemmatimonadota bacterium | reverse complement strand
CGACGGGATCGTCCGGCGCGCGCGGGCGGAGTCGTGGAGCCCACCGGCCGTCGAGTCGGCGCTGGCCGTGGCGACGGTCGGGCGGGACTCGCTCGTCCTGGTCGAAGTGGCCGGGGATCCGACGGCGCGGTTCCGGCCCGGTAGTCGGCTGACGCCGGAGTGCCTGGACGAGATCGGATACGACGAGGCCGGCTACTCCCTCTTCACCCCGCACCTGGCCGACAACGACCCGACACTCTCGGGACCCCTCGTCTTCGCGCGGGACCTGCGGGCCCACAACCGCGTTCTGGTACGCGAGATGCCCGGCAAGGAGGTCTGGATCTATCGGGGCGGACGGTTCTCGTCATGGAAGGGCGAGAGGTGACCGGTTTGACCACGGCTGGGCATCATGATGTGGCCTATACCTTGCATATCTACGGGCGGGCTCAGAGACAGACACCTCCGGGGGGCGAAGCGGATGAACCAGAAGGGCTTTTCGCTGATCGAGCTGCTGATCGTGATGCTGGTCATCGGCGTCCTGGCGACCATCGCGCTCGCGTCGTATCCGTTCATGCGCGCCAAATCCGGTGACGCAGCCTCCAAGAGCGACCTCAAGAACGCCGCCATCTTCCAGGAGAACTACTACGCGACGAATCAGACGTACGCCGATCAGACGAATTTCGACGCGGGGTTCGACGGAACGGAGAACGTGACCGTGACGGTCACCTCCGCCGATGACGGCGGATACGAGATGTCGGCGAACCACGCGGCGAGCGACGATAGCTGGTGCCTGTCCTCCGCGGACGGGGCCGTGGTCATCTGCTAGGCTCCTTCCAGTAGCGATCCAACCGTCGATTAGCCGACGGTTTCCGGCGACCGCGGCGTAGTCCCCGCCGGCCCCCTCTCTTGTATGGTATCCGGCCCGCCCCTTGCACCCTTCGGGCGCGCCCGCTGCGTCGCCCTCGTGAGAGCATCCATGCGCCGATCCTTTGCCCGCTCCGGCCACTCGCTCGTCGATCTTCTCATCGTGCTGTTCGTGGGCGGCGTCCTGCTATCCGCGGCGGCGCCGGATCTGGGCCGGGCGAGCCGGCGGTACGCGGCGATGAGCGCCGCGCGTCAGCTGCGCGCCGATCTCGTCCGAGTGCGGATGGATGCGATCCTCCGTGGAACCACGGTCACGGTCGCGATCGACACCGTGGTCGGCGCCTACGAGGCGCGCGATGGCGTGGGAGCCGTGCTCATGGCGCGGCGGGTCCCCGATTCCGTCGCGATCCGGACGAGCGCGAACCGCCAGTCGATTCCCTTCACGGTCCGCGGTACGACCAACCTCTACAGCACGACCTGGATCGGGCCGGCTTGGGACCCGGAAGGGAAGTGGCACGCGATCCGCGTGGCGCCGAGCGGCGCGGTGTCGAGCCTGTGACCGCGCGCGGAGAATCGCTGGTCGAGGTCGTCGTTGCGCTGCTCCTCCTCACGGTCGGCGCGCTCGCCGTGGCGGGAGGGATCGCCCAGGCCCAGAAGGCCCGCCGGCTGGCGGCCTCCTCTGGGCTCGCGCTCGCCGCGGCCGAGGCCTGGCTCGAGCACTGGCGGGCTGGCCCGGCGCGAGGAGACGGATCTGGAGCGAGCGCGATCGCCTGGGGCGCGTGGCGCGGGACCCTGGCGTGGGAGACGGGCGCGCTGCCGGAGTGCGTGGAGTCCGCGAGAGTGTCGGTCGCGCCGGCGGACGGGGGAGCGCCGGCTGCCTCGCTCTCGAGCCTTCGTGCCGTCACGGACACCGTCGGCTGTGAGCCGTAGTCACGCGTCGAGCACGCCGCTTCCCGGGGGCCGCGCCGGTACGACGTCGATCGAGCTCCTGGTCTCGGCCACGATCGGATTCGTCGTGACCGGGGCCGCGCTCGCGCTCTGCGCGGCCGGAAACCGCGCGGTCGCGAGCATCGCCGCCGCCGAGGCGGCGTGGCAGGAATCGCGCGCGGCGGTCACCCAGTGGGCGGCGGACTGGCGTGGCGCGGGCTACGATCCCGCCGGGTCGTCCGGCGCCGGCGTGAGCTGGCTGGCCGGCGACACGATGGAGTTCTCGGCCGACTGGAACGGCGATGGCGCGCTCTTGCCCACGGCATCGAACCCCAATGAGCGTCTCGCGTACGCGATCGCTTCCGGTGTGTTCCGTCGGGGGATCAACGGAGGACCGCGGATCGCCGCGGCATGGCCCGATTCGGGCCGATTCTCGTTCCTCGACGCGGCGGGGATCGACCTGGGACCGAGTCCGTCCCCTGCGTCGGCGCGGACCGCGGTCCTTCGCTTCGCGCTCCCCGATGCCGATGGCGCCGCGCCGCCGGTGGTGGAGTGGGCCGCGACGCGGAGAAACCCGTGATCGGATGGGTCCGGAGCTCGCGCGGCAGCGCGCTCGTCGTCGTCCTCTGGGCCCTGGTCGCGCTCAGTGCGCTCGCACTCTCGGCCTCGGTCGGTGCGGTCTTGGACTTGCGGCTCGCGGTCCGGCACCGGGAGCATGCGGAGGCTCTGGGGGCCGCCGAGGCCGGAATCGCAGAGGCCCTGGCAGCATTGCGCCGGGACCCCTTGCGGGCCGCGGCCCCGGACAGCGTAATGGGAACGGGGCCGCCAGGATCCTGGACGACCCGATGGTTCCCGGTCGGTGGCCGACTCCATCTGCTGTCGCGCGGAGCAGCGGGGAGCGCCGCGCGCGAGCTAGAGGTCTGGGCCGACCCCGACGTCACCGCCTGGCGCGTCGTCGGCTGGCGGGAGATCCGCTGATCCGGCGCGCTTCCACTTGATCTGAAGTCTGGCACCACTCTTGCGCCTCTTCGCAGTCCCCCATCCGCAAGCGCGCGGAGATTCATGCTGTAGCGCGTGACAATCCGGGATTTTTAGACTCCAGGCGCAATCTGCCGGGCGTCCCGGAAGTGTGTCAGATTTCTGACAAAGGTCAGAAATCCTTCAGGCCACGCAAGGCGAGGGTGCATCGATGTTCGGCAAGTCGCGAGGCACGGTCGCGATCGACCTCGGCTCCGGCCAGGTCAAGATGCTGACCCTGGAGAACGGGTCGGGAACCCCGCGCATTGGGGCTCTCGGCATCGAGCGACTCCAGCACGACGCCATCGTCGGCGGCGAGATCATGGACTATCACGTCGTC
>DASRVB010000160.1:0-3978 GCA_035687725.1 Gemmatimonadota bacterium | reverse complement strand
AACGTGATGAGGACCAGGAAGGTCGCTACGGGAGTGGCCGACCACGCCAGGAGGTCGCCCCACCACGTTCCCGTCGATCCCTCGCCGCCGCCCTCGAGCCGCGGCAGGAACTCCAGCGCCGCCGAGTTTCCGCTCGCGCGGATGCCTTCGATCATCGCGGATGTGCCGCCCACGGCCTCGATGGCGAACACCGCCAGGACGATCGCGCCCACCATCGCCAGCGCGAACTGCACCAGATCGGTCACTACCACCCCCCACAACCCGGACAGCATCGAATACACGAGCGTGATGCCGGTCGCGAACAGCGTGGCTTCGAGAGTGCCCACATCGAAGGCGGTCTCGAAGACCTTCACCATGCCGAGGATCACCCAGGCCATCGTCAGGCAGTTCGCGTAGAGGGTCATGTAGACGGCGCGGAACCCGCGGAGCGCGGCCGCCGGCCGGCCCGAGTACCGCAACTGCGCGAGCTCGACGTCGGTCATGACCTCGGTGCGGCGCCACAGCTGCGCGAACACGAACGCGGAGAACACGCCGCCGATCGCGAAGCACCACCAGATCCAGTTCCCCTGGATGCCCTGCGTGCGGACGAAGCCCGTCACGAGCAGCGGCGTGTCCACCGAGAACGACGTGGCCACCATCGATGTCCCCGCGAGCCACCAGGGCAGGTTCCGGCCAGAGACGAAGAACTCGGCGGTCGACGATCCGGCGCGCCGCACGAACCACAGGCCTACGCCGAGCGAGAAGGCGAAGTACAGCGCGAGAACCACCCAGTCGAGCCAGTGGAGCTGCGCGAAGAAGGAGGAAAGGGCCGTCATTCGCGGCGCAACATAGCGGTTGTGGATCGGGCGGGAAATCGAGCGCGCATTTATCTTCGAGCTGTCTATGACGACGATACAGACGCGGATCATCGTCCTCCTGTCCGACGGAAGCCGCCTCAAGGGGTTCTCGCGCGACTTCAATCCCATGCGTCAGAACTTCCACCTCGTGGTGGCCGGACCTCAGGGGGAGACCGGTGAGCAGCGGGAGATCGCGATTTCGGACGTGGACGCGGTCTTCTTCGTGCGCGACTTCGCGTTCGACAGGGAGAAGCGGTACGAGCCCGAGAGCGATCTGGCAGCGATGACGGCGCCACCCTCGGCCGGGGGGCGGGCGATCGAGGTCACCACCAGATGGGGCGAGGTCCTGCGGGGCCTTACGTACGGCTACCAGCCCCAACGGCCGGGGTTCTTCGTCTTTCCCACCGAGCCGCTGGAGCGGGCGCTCAACCTCGAGCGCGCCTACCTCACCCGCCAGGCCGTGGCGCGGGTGGATTTCCTGCCCTCCACCGGGTCGACTCGCGGAGGCTGAGGTGCATCTCCCTGCTCGCGCGAGCGGGCTATATTCGGGTCGGAGCTCTTTTCGCCGGACGAGGAACGAGCACTCGCAGCGGAGCATCGATGGATAACCGGGTCGTGGTCCTGCTCGCCGACGGCACGCGCGTCAAGGGCTTCTCGCGCATCTTCAACCCCATCGACGTGACGTTCCACCTCAAGGTGGCGGGCCCGGATGGCGAGACGGGCGAGAAGCTGGAAGTGCGGCTCAGCGAGACTCTGGCCGTGTTCTTCGTGCGCGACTTCGCATTCGGCCGCGAGCGGCGGTACGAGCCGGAGGACGACCTGTCCCCCATGCCGCGTCCGCCGTCGGTCGGCGGCCGCGCGGCGCGGGTTCGGACGACGTGGGGCGAGGTCCTCGTGGGTCTGACGTACGATTACCGGGCCGAGGATCCCGGCTTCTTCCTCTTCCCTACCGATCCTCTGAACCGGACGCTCAACCTGGAGCGCGCCTATCTGACGCGGCAGTCCGTCGAGGAAGTGGAGTTCACCGAGCCCGAGTCGTAAGGCGGCGCGCCGCGACGACGCGGGGAATTACCTCGAGAGCACCAGGCGCTGGCCCACCCGGATCACGTCGCGGTCGTCGAGATCGTTGAGCGCGATCAGCTCTCCCACCGACAGGCCGTAGCGGGCCGCGATCGAGGTCAGCGTGTCTCCCCGCTGAACGGTGTGAACCCTCGCGGTCGCGGGCGTGTCGGACGACGACCGCGCCGAGCGCGTGTCCCTGCTCGCCCCCGCGGACGTCAGCTGGAGCGGCGCTTCGCGGCCGTATCCCGGCGGCACCCTCAGTCGGAAGCCGGCGGGAACGGCACGGCGGCCCGACCACACGTCATCGGTGAGAGAGGGGTTCAGCCTCCAGAGGCGGTCCGCTTCCACCTGCACCGAGCTCGCCACGTCGCGTAGCGGCATCGCGACCGGCATCGAGACGACGTCGAACTCGAGCGTGCGGAACGGATCGTGCATGCCGAAATACTGTTCGGCGTGCTCCGCCACGTAGAGCGCGGCCAGGAACTCGGCATAGAAGTTCTTGCTGGCGAAGCCGAACGCGGGACCGTCATACAGTCGGCGGATCGTCATGTAGTCGTTGGTGCCGACCTGCTGGACGGCGCGCCGCATCCCATAGTAGCCGTGGTTGTAGGCGGTCAGGGCCAGCGGCCACGAGCCCAGTCCCTGGTAGTTGTGCTTGAGGAGCCGGGCGGCGCCGCGCGCGGCGATGATCGGATCCAGCCGTTCGTCGATGGTGGCGTCCACGCGCATGTAGAGGCGGCCCGTCCCCGGCATGAACTGCCACACCCCCGCGGCGCCCACTTTGGAGCGCGCCTCGATGTTGAACGTCGACTCGACCATGGGGAGCCACGCGATCTGCTCAGGCACGCCTTCTTCGCGGAAGATCTCCAGGATGTGCTCCCGGAACTGTCCCGCGTGGATCAATCCGCGCTGGAACTTCTCCCGAAGGCCGCGCTGTACGCGGATGCGGTCGGCGGCCTGGCGCCAGCGCGCGGGATTCCCCAGCTCGCCGAAGGCGTCGTACACCTCGCGATACTCTCCGCTCAACGTCCGCGGATCGGGATTCCGGGTGGCGAGATCGAGCAGTATCCGGCGGTAGCGGTCGATGATCGCTTCCTGCGCGGCTTCGTTCGCCCGGTAGCCGGCGGGCGTCTCCGACTTCTTCTGATCGATCGTCAGGTAGACGATGCCCAGGTCGTCCCGGTCGTGGAACGTTACCTGGTCCTCGCTCCACTCTCCGTACACCCGCTTCCAGAACTCGACCGCGCGCTCGAGGCCGACGGGCACGGCGAAGGTATCGTCGTCGGAAGATTGCGCGTTCGACGCACGCGGGGGCGCCACCGCCACCAGCGCGAGGGCCACCCACGCGAGGCGGGTGCGCGAGTAAGAGAGGAATCGGACCATCGGTATCCGCGGCATGCCGTTCATACTCTCGTCTGGGGGAGAAGGTTCAACGGTCGACGTTCAGGCGCACCGGGAGTCGTCCGTGGGACGGAAGCGAGCCCCGCAGGAAATCGATCGCTGCTCGCTGACTCGCGGGCGCCTCTCCGAGAGTCCAGACGACGCTCGATGGTACCTCGAGCTCGCTGACGATACGCGGGTTGGAGAACACGATCAAGACCGCCTCGCTGGCGTCGGCGATCGCGACCCGGACGGCCTCGCGGGCTGCCGCGGAAAGGCCCGCCCGTCCCTTCCAGGCGCGCACCGGGCTGAAGACCGCGCACGCGACCCAGGCTCGCGCGCACTTCTCGCGCACCTCGGCGATTGCGGCCAGGACCGCATCGGACCCGGCGCCCGTGTCCACGATGAGCAGCTCCCTGGCCGCCGCGGGCGCGAGCTCTTCCCCCAGCACGATCTCGTCCGGCCCGATCCCTCCGTCCAGGACGACGATCCACTGCGCGCGGTCGGGCCACGCGGGTCCGGGATGCGGCGCGGGAGGGTCGGCGACGATAGCAGCTCCGGCCACCGCTTCCGCGAGGGAGGCCGCCGATGCAGTGATGGCGATGAGGCCCGCGCCCGAGGCCGCGCCGGTTTGCGCGCTCATCTCCGCGCCGGCGGCGCCGCCGATCGCCCAGCGCTTGAGCGCGAGCAGGCGGTCGGT
>DASRVB010000159.1:0-2309 GCA_035687725.1 Gemmatimonadota bacterium | reverse complement strand
CCGGACCCGGACGCGGTTGCGCTGCAGGCTGCGGGCGGAGACCGCATCATGGCGGTGGTCGGAAGCAACCTGCTGCTCGAGTCCGAGTGGCGCGAGCAGACCGAGGTGCTGGCCACGCAACTCGGCGTCGATCCCGCCTCTGCGGAGATGCGGGAGCTGGCCACCGAGGCGTTCGACCAGATGGTGCGGAACCTCGTGATTCTCGCCGCCGCCGAGCGCGACACTGCGGTCCAGGTCGATGGCGACCGGATCGTCGAAGAGGCCGACGAGGAGATCGCGCGCATCCGCTCCCGCTTCCCGAACGAAGCCGAGTTCCTGCGCCTGCTGACGAACAGCCAGTGGGGGAGCCTCGCCGCGTATCGGGCCGACATCATGGAACGGAAGCGGCGTGAGCTCGCCGGCCAGATGTACCTGGATCTCCACAGCGCGGAGATCCTGCCGCGGCCGGTGACCGAGGAGGAGCTGCGCGAGTACTGGAACGAGAATCAGGAGGCGTTCGGCACGACGCCGACGACGGTCCTGTTCGAGGAGATCCCGGTCCTCGTGGTGCCCTCCGAAGAGGTGCGCGCCGCCGCGCTCGCGGAAGCTGACAGCGTGCTCGCGGCCCTGCGTGCCGGAACCGTCGACTTCCCGAGCGCGGCGATGCGTCACTCCGACGACCCTGCTTCGCGCGACACCGGCGGGGACGTCGGCTGGTTCGGGCGCGGGCGGATGGTCGAGCCCTTCGAGGACGCGGCTTTCGGTAACGAGCCCGGCGCGCTCGTCGGCCCGGTGGAAACCCTGTTCGGCTACCACATATTGCAGGTGCTCGAAAAGCGCGGGGAGGACGAGGTTCGCGTGCGGCACGTGCTGTTCTCGTTCGAGCGCTCCGACATCGATCGCGCGACCGCCCGGGCCCGCGCGGACGAGCTGGTGGCGGCGATCAACGCAGGGGCCGACGTCGACAGCCTGCAGGCGATCGAGATGCCGGGAGATTCCGCCGCGGCGGCGCTGATCGAGCTGGGCAGCGGTCAGGTGCCGCCCGTCTACGCGAGCGCGCTCGAGGGTCTCGAGCTTGGCGGCGCCGGCGTGGCCGAGACGCCGACGGGGTTCAGCGTGTTGATCGCCCGCGGCTCGGGGGGCGGCGAGGAGCTGACGTTCGAGGAGATCGCCCCGCGCTTGAGGAGCCAGCTGGAGCAACAGAGGGCCGAGGATGCATTCGTCGATCGACTGCAGGACCAGGTGTACGTCGACATCCGCGTGTCCCCGGAGCAAGCTCTCCAGGGCGCTTGACGCCGTGACCAGAGGCGGCTCAAAACGGTCCCGATTCGGCGAGTCGCAACGCCGAAGGTGGGCCGTTTTCAGCCGCCGACCCCCGGCATGATCCTGTTCAAGAACGTGCACAAGGAGTATCCCCGCACCGGCTACGCGCTGCAGGACGTCTCGTTCCACCTTCGCAAGGGAGAGTTCACCTTCGTCACCGGCCCTTCCGGCGCCGGCAAGACCACGCTGGTCAAGCTCGTGACGATGGAGGAGCGGCCCACGGCGGGGACGGTCCGGATCTCGGGGTATGCCTCCGACAAGATCAGGACCCGCGAGATCCCCGCGCTCCGCCGCCGGCTGGGCATCGTGTTCCAGGACTTCCGGCTCCTCAAGAACCGCACCGCGCGCGAGAACGTGGCCTTCGCACTCGAGGTCACCGGCGCGTCGGCGGAGCAGATCAACCCCAAGGTCCTGCGCACGCTGGCCGCGGTGGGGCTCTCGGACAAGGCCGATCACCTGCCGTCGGAGCTCTCGGGCGGCGAGCAGCAGCGGGTCGCGATCGCGCGGGCGCTCGTCAACGATCCGTTCATCCTGCTTGCCGACGAGCCGACCGGGAACCTGGATCCCAAGGTCGCGCTCGACATCCTGCGCGTCTTCAAGGACATCAACCTGCGCGGAATGGCGGTGCTGCTCGTCACCCACGACCGCACGCTGCTGGGGGAGCATCCGCGGGCGCGGATCATCGAGCTCGATGAGGGCCGGATCGTCCGCGACACGGCGAACGGCGGGGCGGCAGGCTGATGGCCTACACGTCGCGCGAAGCCTTCTTCGCGTTCCGCCGCTCGCCGCTCCTGACCGCCCTCTCCATCGCCACCATCGCGTTCGCGCTCTACACGTTGTCCGTCTTCGGCCTGGTGTGGACGAACATCGACCGTGTGCTCGCCGACGTGGAGGAGCGCGTCGAGGTGATCGCCTACCTGGTGGACGGCACCGATCCCACCGAGACCTCCGCTCTCATGCGCGAGATCGCCGCCTACCCCGAAGTGGATTCGATCGCCTACCTCTCC
>DASRVB010000158.1:0-12003 GCA_035687725.1 Gemmatimonadota bacterium | reverse complement strand
TTTCGCGGGGGCCGAGCGCGCGTTCGAACGCGCGCTGGCGGCGATGCCGGCGTCCGAGCGCGAGCACTGGGAGGACGTCGAGCCGCTCCTGGACGGCGATGCGCGCGCGGTCTGGCGAAGCCTCGGACCGGGAGGACGCGCCGCGTTCGCGGCCCGGCTGTGGTGGGCCGCCGACCCGCTCTGGTCGGTGCCGGGGAACGAGCGGCGCGCCGAGCATCTCGCGCGGCGCACCTGGGACAGGATGCAGGAGGGCGCCGCCTCGGCGTACGACGTTTCCTGGGGCCGGGATCTCAGCGAGCTGCTCGTGCGCTACGGATGGCCGGCGGCTTGGGAGCTGGCGCGAGGGGACGTGGGAAGGTTGGGCGGCGCGGGCCGGCCGCCGGTCGTCGCGCGCGATCCGCCCGGCGCGAAGCGCTTCCTGCCCGATCTCGCCGCGATCGCCGATCCCGCCGTCGCGGCGCCTGCGGACTGGCCGCTGGAGGACCCGACCCCGCGTTCCACCTACGCCCCGTCGTACGCGGACCGCTTCGTGGGGTTCGATCCGCAGATCGCCCGCTTCCGCCGCGGATCGGGCGCGGTCCTGGTCGTCGGCTGGGAGATCCCACGCGACGTCATGCCCGACTCGGTCGCTGCCGAAGCGCGCGCGAGCGCGGGGGTCTTCGCATCCGAGGGCCCCGATCGTCCGTTCGTCGAAGCGCGCGGTTCCGGCACCCGATCTGTCGAAACGCCCGGCTCCGGCGGTGCAGCCCGAGGGGCCCTCTCGGTCGATGTCCCGTGGCCGCGGGCGGTGGTCGGTGTCGAGGCCCGGATCGCGGGCATCGCCGCGCGCTGGCGAGGGGGACTGGAGCTCCCGGCCGGTAGCGCCGAGCTGCCGGCCGTTTCCGACCTGCTCCTCCTGACGTCTCCGGACGAACTGCCCGCGACGCTCGCGGAGGCCATCCCGCTGGCCCGCGGCTCGACCGTCGCCGTCCCTGGCGAGCGCCTCGGGATCTTCTGGGAAGCCTATCCCCCGCAGGGCATTCCCGCGGGACCGGTGACGATCTCGGTCTCGGTGCGGGAGCGGGAAGCGCATCCGGGCGCGCTCCGCTGGCGTGAGACCCTCCCCGCCGACGCGCGGGCCGTGCCCCGCGCGGTCGCGCTCGAGCTGCCGGACCTGTCGCCCGGCCGATACGCGGTCGAGGTCGAAGTGGAGTGGCCCGGTGTCCCTACGCGGCGCGCCCGGCGGGAGATCACGATCCGCGACTGAAGCGGCGGCACATCCCTTGCACCAATCCCCCTGGAATTCCCCTGCACCGGGCGCGGTGCGTCCGGGGGATGAAAAAAGGAGCCCGAAGTTGCTAAATTCCACGTTCCCGAAAGCGCGATCAGCTCCAGCGAGACCGGCTCGAACCGCTCCCCCGGCAGCGTCCTGGTCCCAGGCCCCGCGCCCGCCGGGGGGAAATTCCTCGCCGCGACGGCGAGTCGCCCCCTACGAGGACCTGCACATGGCCGAGCACGAAGCCCGCTGGACGAAGATGAGCCCCATCCCGTTCCTGATGGCGTCCTGGTTCGCCCGCCTGGTCGCGATCGGCGCGCTGGTGCTGATCATCCTCATGATCCTCCCGTATCCGCTCCAGTACGTCGAGAACGCCGACCAGTACGAGTACCTCCAGAAGGCGGTGGACCTGGGCGCGCGGGCCCGGGCGCGGCTGGGGGCGAAGGTGCAGCAATATGTGCCGACCCATATCGCGGGAGCCGATCGCACGATGTGGATCCTGGTCGGAGGGTTCCTGCTCATCGAGATCGCCGCGGCGAGAGTGGGGGGACTCTTCGGCGCGCGCGCCGATTACCTGAAGCTCAAGCGCAAGGTCGAGAGCTGGCAGCAGGAGATGGGCCTGGCGAAGGATTCCGCCGTGACGTCGTCGCTCAACGCCAAGCTCGAGGCCCTCAAGGAGGGCACCAAAGGCGACCGCGAGGAGCTGCTGCGGATCTTCGCCGAGACCAAGCGCAAGCTCTCCGGCATGGGTCGCGAGCTCGCCTTCCTGTCGATCGACATAGTGGACTCGACCAAGATGAAGATCGGAGAGGACCAGGAGACGATCGAATACGACTTCAAGCAGTACAAGACGTTCGTCGACGATATCCTGAAGGCGAACGGGGTCATCAAGGTGGCCTGGACCCCCGACGGCATCATGGCCTGCTTCTCGAACATCGACACGGCCGTGAAGACCGGGAAGGACGTGATCCGCGGGTTGAAGCAGTTCAATAGCGACGTCAAGCTCATGAAGTCGGATTTCCGCGTGCGTTGCGGCGTCAACTCGGGATACGTCTACATGGACGACGACGTGCCGCTCGAAGAGGTGAGCGACCGGGTCATCGACATCGCCGGACACATGCAGAAGCATGCCGAGCCGATGAGCGTGTCGGTCGCCAAGACCGTGGTGGAGCCGCTCACCGACCGGGAGGGATTCCAGGAGACCCCGAAGATCGTGGACGGCTACCAGGTTTATGCCTGGAGCGGGGAAGGCCACGGGGCCGGCGGAGGGAGCTGAGCCGTGCGGGTCCTGATCACGGGCGGCGCGGGGTTCATCGGCTCCCATCTCGCCGAGTTCCATCTCGAGCGGGGAGACGAGGTCCACTGCGTCGATGACCTGAGCACGGGCACGCTGGAGAACGTCGCGCCGTTCCGGGACTATGGGCAGTTCCGCTTCGACCGCGCGGACATCCTGACCTGGGGGGGGCTCACCGAGGCGCTGGCGCAGGCCGACCGCGTGTACCACATGGCCGCAGTCGTGGGGATGTTCCGCGTCCTGGCCGAGCCCGAGGCCGTGCTGTCCACCAACGTGGCCGGCACCGAGCGCATTCTGCGCTGTGCCGTCGAGGCCGGCTCCCGACCGCGGGTGCTGGTGGCTTCCAGCTCCGAGGTGTACGGCCCGGTCGGAACCCACAGGCTGGACGAGACCGACGCGCTCATCGTCCACTGCGACACCGCCAAGACACAGTGGAACTACGCGCTCAGCAAGCTGGCCGGAGAGGCGCTGGGCATTACCTACGCGGGATCGTTCGACCTGCCGGTGACGATCGCGCGGCTGTTCAACACCACCGGCCCGCGCCAGTCGGGCCGCTACGGGATGGTCGTTCCCCGCTTCGTGCGCCAGGCGGCTCTGGGCGAACCGCTGACGGTCTTCGGCGACGGGCTGCAGACGCGCTCGTTCTGCCATGTCGGCGACACCGTGCGCGCGATAGATCTCCTCTGCGAGAGCGACGCCGCCGAGGGCGAGATCGTGAACGTCGGCAACGACCGCGCGATCACGATGCTCGATCTCGCGAACCTCGTGCGCTCGATGGCCGGCAGCAGCTCCCCGGTGATCTTCGTGCCGGACAGCGAGGCGTACTATCACGGCTTCATGGGGATCCGCCACCGAAAGCCCGCCCTCGACAAGCTCAAGCGTCTGGTCGGCTTCGAGCCCGAGCACACTCTCGAAGACACGATCACGGATCTGCTTGCCGCCATACGGCCGATCGCCGAAGGATCCAAGGCCACGGGCTGATGGCGGTATATCCGCTTTTCGTAATCAGCCCCAATACGATCGTCAGCCTCGTGGGGTATGTGCGGGGCCCCGACAAGACGATCGCAGTCCCTGCCGAGGATTATCGCCAGGCGAAGGTCGACGTCGTCATCCCCTGCCTCAACGAGGAGCGGAACATCACGCTCGCGCTCGCCTCGGTCGCGCGTCAGACGATGCAGCCGCGGCGGATCATCCTGGTGGACGACGGGAGCCTGGATCGCACGGTGGAGTTCGCCCAGGAGTTCTGCCACGTCAACGGGCTCGAGCTGCTGGCCATCCGGCGCAGCAAGCCCATCGGAAAGACGCCCACGCTCAAGCGGCAGGCCCGCGAGTTCGACTCCGACGTCGAGTTCATACTCGACGCCGACACGGTGCTGGAGTCGGACAACTACATCGAGCGGACCGTGGAGGAGCTGTACAAGGCGGTCGGCATCGCGAGCGCCTGCGGGATCATCATGCCGCAGCGGGCACGCGACCGCGATCGGTTCGGCAAGACGACGGCCATGCAGCGCTTCCTGGTGAACCATCCGGAGGGCAAGGTCTACGAGGACAAGAGCGGTCTGCGACGCTTCTTGCGCGGCATCACGAACCTCTACCGGGAAACGTTGTACGCCTATCTCCAGCGCTTCATCTACCGCGGCCAGATGACGTTCTTCGGCTCCATCTCGGGCCCGATCGGGTGCGCGGTCGCCTACCGCAGGCAGTACGTCGAGAACCTGTTCGACAAGTACGAGCCCATCATGGGCGACGACCTCACGAATTCCGAGGACGTGTTCCTGGGCCTCGCGTCGCTGAACGAGGGGCACCGGAACATCCAGCTCCAGGACGTAGTCGCCCGCACCGAGGAGCCCGAGTTCCAACGCCTCCACAAGCAGCTCTACCTCTGGTCCTCGGCGTTCCTCCAGAGCGCGTTCTACTTCGATTCGCTCATGTGGAGCCCGTTCAAGTCCATGCGCCGCCTGATCAATGGCGACTGGCGTCGCAACAGGGTACGCTCCTACGACGAGCGGAGGCGGGTGGCCGAGCCGTACCGTCAGGCGTTCGGCGAAGACGTGACGAAGAGCCATGGGCGGCCCATGGGGTGGGTGCTCCTCATGGGGGTCGTCGAGAAGCTCTTCTTCCCGGCTGCGATCATCATCATGATGCTGCTCGGATGGTGGGAGGCGCTGCTGGTGACGATCGTCGCCGAGATCCTGCTCGCCTCCTCCCTACTGGCCATCTCCTCACCCGGCCAGCGGGTCGAGTACTTCCTCAAGTGTCTCCTGATCACCCCGATCCGGTACGTGTCGCTGATGTGGGACTTCGTCACGTCGATGCGCTTCGCTGCGGACCTCTGGATCTTCGGCACCCGGAAATGGCGCAAGTGAGGGCCGCGCTCTTCGCCGCGTGGCTCGTTCTTTGGGCGCCGGTCGCCGTGGCGTACGCCCAGGAGCCAGCCGTGCCGGCGGCGGGCCTGGCCGCCGAAGCGGCTGGGGACCTGGACGCCGCCATCGCCGTGTACGAGGAGGCCGCGCGCGCGGGGGGCCGTGCGGACCTGTGGGTCCGGATCTCCCGCATCGAGGCGACTCGCGACAACCCGCGCGCGGCGCTGGAGGCGATCGAGCGGGCGGTCGAGCTCGAGCCGAACGACGCGGAGCACCTCCGCGCGCGCGCCGAGCTAGCGTCCTGGGCTGGGGACTACGAGCGGGCGGCCGACAGCCACCGGCGAATCGCGGAGCTGACCGGAGAGCCGGGCGCCGAGCTCGGCCTGGCCAGGATCGCGGCCTGGCAGGGGAAAACCGCGGTCTCGATACGGCACTACCGGGAGTATCTGAGGCGGCAGCCGGCCGATTCTGTCGCGACGATCGAGCTGGCGCGGCAGGAGACCTGGCGCGGCGACGCGCGCGCGGCGCTGAAGGTCCTCGACGGGTACCGCGAGCGGTTCGGCGAGACGGTCGACTACCGGGTCGAGCGCGGCCGCGCGCTCGTCACCGGGAACCGTCCCCGCGCGGCGATCGAGATCCTCGAGCCGCTCGTGGGGGAACGGCCCGATGACTACGAGGCGCGGCTGGTCCTGACGCTCGCGTTGTCCGACGCCGGCCGCCGCCGCGACGCCGTCGGATCCGTGGAGGAGCTCGCGGGAATCGATGCGGCCAACCCGCGGACGGCGGAGGTGCGGGCGTACGTCATGGCGCCGATCCGCTCTTTCGCCCGGTCACGCTACGAGTACTACGACGACTCCGACGACGTGCGCCACGATCTGTACGGCGTCGAGGCAGGCGTGGAGCTCTCGCCCGCGGCGAAGCTCGTCGCCTCTGGCAGCGACACGCGGGTACGGTCCGAGCCCGGCTCAGGGCTGGCGCCCGTCTCCGGCGACGCGACGGTCCACGAGAGGGCAGTCGACGCGGGTCTCGTCTACGGACTCGGCGCGGTCGGGGAGATCGAGGGCAGGATCGGGGGCGCCTGGATCGACGACGACGGGTCCGAGCTCCTCACGTGGCTCGCGGTCGCGCGCCTGGCGCCGTCCGATGCCGTGGGGATCACGCTGTCGACCGTGCGGGACTTCTTCGACGTCTCGGCGCGCGCGCTCGATCTCGGGATCGAGCGCACGGCCGGCCGGGCGCAGCTCCGCTGGTCGCCCGCTATCGGCTGGACGGTCGAGGCCCTGGGCTCGCGGGAGTCGTACAGCGACGACAACGGCCGCTGGGAAGCGCGGGTCGCGGTCAGCGACGGGGTCCTGCGCCGGCAGCTCGTCAACGTCGACCTGGGCGTGGCGAGCCGCTGGCTGTGGTTCGACGAGAACACCGACAGCGGGTACTACGATCCGGCGCGCTACGAGCAGCACCTCGGGGTCGTGTCCACGTACTGGAAGTTCGGTGACCAGCACGGGCTGTCGGCACGAGGGGGGATCGGCGCCTTCCGGGACGACGAGATCGAGGACTTCGAGCGCAGCGCAGAGCTCGCCGCCGAAGCGACGTTCGGCATCACGACCGACTGGTCGCTGGTGGCCCGCGCGGCGTACCTGGACAACGTGCGCTCGGTCACGGGGGCGTTCAGCGCCACCGGGGCGGGACTCTACCTCACTCGGCGGTTCTGAGTCCGGGTCGGCCGATCGAGCCGCGCGTCAGAGTGTGCCGCTCATGTAGGCGATCCCCATCGCGATCAGGATCGCCGCGCTGATCCGGGGCAGAGCGTGGTGCCAGCCTTCTACGCGCTCACCGAGCGTTCCGAGGGCCGTGATGGAGAGCAGCGTCAGCGCGAGAATCGCCGCTGCGACCGTGAGCGCGTACGCCCCCATTACGCCCCAACAGCTGGCTCGTCCCGCACAGAGAGCGACGATCGCGAACTCCTCCTCGTGCGCGAAGCCCAGGACGAACGCGAAGGCCGCGATCCCCCAGAGGCCATCACGGGCCCTTGCATTGCGCTGCCCGGGCCTGCCGGAATCGGTGTGCGAATGCGCACCGCGCCGCCACTGCACGATCCCGATGGCGATCAGGACGGCTCCGGCGATCGGACCGATCCAGGCGGTGTCCGTGAGGTCCACCCATCGGTCGAGCAGCGCGAAGAGGGCGACCACCGCGAGCGAGGAGACGAGGTGGGCCCCGCCGATGAGGAGTCCCGCCAGCGTTCCCTCGAACCATGGACGTCGCCGACTCATGGCATACGCCGCCGCCACGGGCCAACCGTGGCCGGGCTCCGTTCCGTGGAGCGCGCCGATCGTCACGGCCGTGACGTAGGCGGCCTCGGCTCCCTCGATCATGGTCGCGGCGCCACGTGAACCGGATCACTCCGGGTCGGTGGGGGCAGCTGGAGCGGTCGGGGCGCCGAGGTGGCGGGTGAGGAAGTCGGTCTGGGCGGTAAAGAGCGCGACGCGCGCGGGCGGGTCGCCGATCGCGTGGCCGCGGCCGGGGAACACGTGGACCTCGGGCGCGTGGCCGGCCGAAATCAGCGCATCGACCAGGCGCTCGCTGTGAACCGGATGGACGTTGTCGTCGGTCGTGCCCCAGGCGAGGAAGAACGGGTCCGCCATCGCCTCGGCAGCGTTGAGGACAGACGTCTCGTCGTACCCTTTCTGGTTCTCGGAGGGCAGCTCCATGTACCGCTCGGTGTAGGCGGTGTCGTAGTCGCGCCAGTCGCTGACCGGCGCGACGGCCGCCGCAGCCGCCCACGTCTCCGGCTCCTGAACGAGCGCGCGGGCGGCCATGAAGCCGCCATACGACCAGCCCCAGATCCCCGTGCGGGTCGAGTCGGCGGCCGGCTCGTTTCGCCACAGGGCGCGGACGCAGGCGGCCTGGTCCTCGCTCTCGAGGATCCCGAGCCGCTCGTGCACGAGCTCCACCCACGCCTTGCCGCGCGCCCCGGTCCCGCGCCCGTCGCACGACCACACGAGGAACCCCCGCTGCACCATGAGCTGGTGCCACAGTCCCCGGCCGCGTGACAGCCAGTCGTCGACGACCGTCTGCGAGCCCGGGCCGCCATACGTATAGACGAGCACCGGGTAGCGGCGCTCGGGGTCGAAGTCTCGCGGCCGGTAGAGCATCGCGGGCAGCGAGTCCTCGCGCATCCCGCCGTCGTCGTCGATCGGGCGCACCCAGAGGAACTCAGGCCGCACCTGGCCGTAGACCGCGAGTCGCCCCGGGTCGTTCTCCTCGATCCACGCGAGCCGCTCTCCGGTGTCCGCGTCGCGGGTGGCGACGGAGGGCGGGCGCGTGGCCGTGGCCCACGTGTCCACGTAGCGCGCGGCGTCGGGAGCGAAGGTCACCTGATGCCAGCCGGGCTCGCGGCTGACGCGCTGAAGCGGTGGGGTCGCGGTCTGTGTTCCCCCGCCGCCCGCCTCGCCGTCCGCGGTCGGCCGCGCAGCCGATCCGTCGAGGCGCGCGCGGTACAGGTGCCGCTCGAAAGGTCCAGAGACGTGGCCGGTGAAGTAGAGCCAGCCCCCCTCGGCGTCGACGTGCGCGATCGAGGCCACCGACCAGTCTCCGGCGGTGACCGGATGCTCGAGACGCCCGCCGGCGTCGTAGCGGTACACGTGCTCGCGTCCGGAGCGCTCGCTCGTCCAGAGGAACCCGCCGTCCGGAAGCCAGGTAGGGTCGTCGCCGACGGCGACCCACTCGTCGTCCCGCTCGACGAACAGCGTGCGCGCCGCACCGGTCGCCGCGTCCGCGTCGAGCACCCGCAGCTCGTTCTGGCTCCGGGGCAGGACCTGGACGACCAGCCTTCCGCCATCGGGCCGCCACGCGACTCTCGTCAGGTACCAGTCGGGACCCGATGGGATGTCGATGCCGACCGCGGGAGCCACGGAGTCGGAGGGTGCCAGCGAGTCCACCCGCGCCACCCACAGCCGCACGGTCGCGTTCGGGTCTCCCGGGCGCGGGTAGCGCTGCCGGGTGAGGCCGCCGTAATCGTCGCGATAGTCGGCGAGCGCGAAGACCGGCACGTCCGATTCGTCGACCTCGGTGAACGCGATCCGGCTGCCGTCCGGCGACCACCAGTGGCCGCGACGCCGCCCCAGTTCTTCCTGCGCGATGAACTCCGCCACGCCGTAGGACACGCTGTCGCTCGCTCCGGTCGTCAGGCGGCGCGCCGCCCGGGTCCGCACGTCCAGGAGCCAGAGATCGCCCTCCCGCACGAACGCTACCCGGGTGCCGTCGGGGGAATAGCGGGGGTCGAACTCGGGGGCCGGCGTGTCGGTCAGACGCCGGGTCGTGCCCGCTCCAGCGTCGTATTCGTACAGGTCGCCCGAGACGGGGACGAGGACCCGGCTGCCGTCGGGGGACCACTGATACGACGTGACGCCCCGGGCCGAGAGGCGCAGGCGCTCGCGCAGCGCCTCCTCGGCTTCGCCGAACGTCTGGCGCTCGGTTCCCAGCAGGTCCTCGACTCCGAGGAGGCGCCGGCGCTCGCCGGTCGCCGGGTCCGCCAGCCAGAGGGCGAGCACCTCATCCCCCGTCACCGAGTCGCGTGAGGCGGGCGCGAGAAAGGCGACCGCGCTCCCGTCCGGCCGCCAGGTAACCTCTCGAAGCAGCTCCCCGTCGGGGCCGGGAGGAGCGAAGATCCCCCGCACGGTCAGCGATTCGACCGGGGCCTGCGGTCCGGCACCAGGCGGCGGAGCATCGCCGCGCTCGCATGCGGGAATCCCGATCGCCGCGGCGAGGCATAGCGGTGTGAGAAAGCGCCGGCCGATCATCGGGGGAACGCTAACGCGCGTCCGGTGCCGGCAGCAATCGTTCGCACCCGCGCGCGGACGGCCGGTCGGAGTTACAATCCCGGCTCGACCTCACGAAGGAGTAGCGCAGGTGCACACCCACCACGAGCGCCGAGATCCGACCGCCGATCGCGACGCTTCGCATGCCGAACACGGCGCGAACGAGATCCACGGCGCGCACGCAGCGCACGGGCATGAAGCGCATGGAGGTATCGATCCGGGCGCGCACGACCCGCACGCCGGTCACGACGCGCATGCCGGTCACAGCGTGGCGATGTTCCGGCGGAAGTTCTGGGTCTCGCTCGCGCTGACGATCCCCACGGTCGTGTGGGGCCACATGCTGGCCCCCCTGGTCGGATTTCAGGTGCCCGCGTTCCCCGGCTCGCAGTGGATCGCGCCGGTCTTCGGGACCGCGGTCTTCCTCTACGGCGGGTGGGTGTTCCTCGAGGGCGCCTGGCGCGAGTGGAAGCGTCGCCTTCCCGGCATGATGACGTTGATCTCGCTGGCGATCGCGGTCGCCTTCGGGTTCAGCCTGGCGGTCACGCTGGGCTTCCCGGGAATGCCCCTCTGGGAGGAACTGGCGACGCTCGTGACGATCATGCTCCTCGGACACTGGATCGAGATGCGGTCGATCGCGCATGCCCGGGGGGCGCTCGAAGAGTTGGCCGAGCTCCTGCCCGACACCGCTGTCCGCATCTCGGGCGAGGACATGGAAGAGGTCCCGGTCGACGCGCTCCGCGTGGGAGACCTAGTGCTCGTCCGGCCGGGAGCTTCGATTCCCGCCGACGGCGTGGTGCGCGAGGGGGCGAGCGACGTCAACGAAGCCCTGATCACGGGAGAGTCCCGTCCCGTCGAGAAGGGCGAAGGCGACGCGGTCATCGCCGGAACGATCAACGGCGCGGGCTCGCTCCGGCTCGAGGTCACGGAGATCGGGGAAAAGACCGCGCTGGCCGGCATCATGCGCCTCGTCGGTGAGGCGCAGAAGTCGCGAAGCCACGCGCAGGATCTGGCGGACAGGGCGGCGCTCTGGCTGACGGTCGTCGCGCTGGGAGCCGGGGTCGTGACGCTCATGACGTGGCTGGTCCTCGGATCGGAGCCGGCGTTCGCCGTCGAGCGCCTCGTGAGCGTCCTCGTCGTCGCCTGCCCCCACGCGCTGGGGCTCGCGATCCCCCTCGTCATCGCGATCTCGACCACGCTCGCCGCACGGGGCGGGCTGCTCGTGCGAAACCGCCGGGGGCTCGAGCTGGCGCGCGA
The DNA here is from genome assembly GCA_035687725.1 of Gemmatimonadota bacterium. Classification (GTDB taxonomy): domain Bacteria; phylum Gemmatimonadota; class Gemmatimonadetes; order JACCXV01; family JAHWKZ01; genus JAICNR01. The sequence goes on along the minus strand of DASRVB010000158.1, from coordinate 1,017 downwards.
GCTCGACATGGTCGTCTTCGACAAGACGGGCACGCTGACGCGGGGGGAGTTCCGCGTGGTGGGGATCGCGACGGCCGGGGTCGCCGAGGACGAAGCCCTGGCGCTCGCGGCCGCCGTCGAGCGGGACTCCGAGCACACGATCGCCCTCGGCATCGTGCGGAGCGCGGAGGAACGTGGGCTCGAGGTGCCCCGGGCTACGGGATTCCTCGCCATCCCCGGAAAAGGGGTGCGGGCGCGCGTGGCGAACCGCGAGCTTCTCGTCGGCGGCCCGGGACTCCTCGCCGCGCACGGCGTGAAGCTGCCCCCGCAACTCGCCGCGGCGGCGCAGGAATCCGGGTCCGAGGGGCGAACCGTCGTCTATCTGCTCGAGGGTCAGCGCCCGCTGGCGGCGCTCGCGGTCGCCGACGAGATCCGGCCGGAATCGCACGAGGCGGTGAGTCGTCTCCACGCGCAGGGGATCGACGTGGCGATGCTGACGGGAGATGCGCAGACCGTGGCCGACTCGGTGGGCAGGGAGCTCGGGATCGACGTGGTCTTCGCGGAGGTCTCTCCCGCAGAAAAGGTCGAGCGAGTCCGCGAGCTCAAAGCGTTCGGCGGCCGGATCGCGATGGTCGGCGACGGCGTCAACGATGCCCCGGCGCTACTCACCGCCGACGTCGGGATCGCGATCGGCGCCGGAACCGGGGTCGCGGTCGAGGCGGGCGACATCGTCCTCGTCCGGAGCGATCCCCGGGACGTCCCGCGGGCCATCGAGCTGTCGAAGGCGAGCTATCGAAAGATGGTGCAGAACCTCGGCTGGGCGACGGGCTACAACGTCGTGGCCATCCCGCTGGCCGCCGGCGTCCTGGCCGGGCAGGGGATCATCCTCCACCCGGCGGTCGCCGCGATCCTCATGTCGGCGAGCACCGTGATCGTCGCCCTGAATGCGCAGCTGCTGCGACGCATCCGGCTCTAGGCGAACCGCAGTTCCTCAGTCACGGGTTTTTGCTCCCCGCGCGGACACACCCGCCTCCCGCA
>DASRVB010000157.1:0-18086 GCA_035687725.1 Gemmatimonadota bacterium | reverse complement strand
TCACGGACGAGCCGTCCGCGGACGAGCTCCGTCCGCCCCTCGCTCTCCGGAAGGCGCTCGAACTCTTCGATCGTCAGCATCGTCTCGACGCCACTCATTTCGACTCCTTCGGGGATGCCTCGTCCTGCAGCACGCGGATTTCTGTTCGCGATCGTACTCCGTGACGGCTCGGCGGCTGGGCTCCACGATCCAAACGAGTCGGGTCCTGGCCTCTGGATAGTCCGCCACCTCAATCGAGGACCTCCGGTGGTCTGCTCATGACCTCATGAGGCATAGTCGAACCTCGGCTGTCGTCCCGTCAAGGGATCATCGAAAGGGTTGTCTCGGAACCGCTGAGCAAGAATCGTGCGGAGGGAAGGGAAGCCGACTTGGAGGGCCCGAGACTCCCTGACAGATACGTAGCTTTACATAATATACGTTATGCGACATTCGGTCGGAGAGAGCGCCAAACCCCCAGGCCGGCCCCACTTGCCCATTCGATGGCCCGTGCCTTGCCACAAGCATCCCTCCGACAACCATGCAGCTATCAACGACTCCCACTACAAAGGCCACGCTCGTTGCGCTGCGGTTGTGCGCCGCCGCGGCGGCGGGCGTTCTGCTGTGGAGCTATCCGCCGGATCCGGGGGCGGCCCGGGTAGCGGCGGTATGCCTCTGGTCGGTGTACGCGGCCACCGCCCTGGTCCTGCCCTTCGTCCCCAGCCAATGGTTCGAACGGCCGCGGCTCCTGCCGGTCTTCACGCTCGCCGAGCTCGTCCTCCTCGGCGCCTTCGTGGCGATCTATCGCGAGGGCGGCTCGCTGTACCTGCCGCTCTTCCTCGTAACGATCCTTCTGGCGGCGTTCGCCCGCAATGTCCGCTGGTCGATCACCGTGGCCACCGGCGGAGCACTCGCGCAGGTGCCGCTCTACGCCTCGGGCCATGGCTGGGGCGAGTTCGCAATCGAGCCCAGCGCTCTGATCCTCCAGGGTGTGATCCTCCTCGTCGCGGCGGCCGCGGTCGGTCAGATAACCGAAGAGCTCTCCCGTCACGAGGCGACCGGCGACCTGCTCGACAGCGCGCTCCAGATCTCGGCGCTGGTGGCGGGGACGTTCGACGTCGATACCGTCTACCGGCGGCTCGTCGAGCTCGTCGCGAAGCTCCTCCAGGCTGATCGCGTGGCCATGATCGCCCTCACGGACGAGCCCGAAGTCGGACGCGTCGTGGCCGCCGCGGACCTCGGTCACCCGCTCCAACAGGACCTGTTCGTGGATCTCCCTGAGCATCCGGAGGTCTCGGACGCGCTGGCCCGCCAGCGACCGATCGTCGTCCGTCGACGCGAGCGGCACCCCGGGGGCGGACTCCTTTTCCGCCGGCCCATCCGGAGGACCTCGATCCTCGTGGCGCCGATCCTCGTCGGCGACCAGCCGCGCGGCGTCCTCTACATCCGCAACGACCGCGTGCGGATCGAGTACAGCCGGCAGGAGCTGGCGTTCTGCCAGCTGATGGCGCATGCGGCAGCGAGGGCGGTCGAGCACGCGGAGCGGTACGCGGAGATGGAGGAGGCCGCCTCGCGGGACCCCCTGACGGGGCTTCGGAACCTGCGGGCGTTCCACCAGCGGCTGGATCTCCACGTCGCGCGCTCGGAGCGCGAGCTGCGGCCCCTCTCACTCCTGATGATCGACATCGACTACCTGAAGCGCGTAAACGACGCCTACGGACACCTGGCCGGTGATGCGGTCCTCCAGAGCATCGCGAAGATCCTCACCGAACAGGTACGAGAGATCGACTTCGTCGCGAGGTATGGCGGCGAGGAGTTCGCGGTCATCCTGACGGGAGCGGAGATCGATCGGGCAGAAAAGGTGGCCGAGCGCATCTGCGCGGCGATCGCCGAATCCGAGCATCCCGGCCTGGATGTCCCGGTCACGGCATCGATCGGGCTGGTCACCTATCCCTACGACGCCACGACGCCGCGCGACCTCGTGCACCAGGCGGACCAGGCTCTCTACTACTCCAAGTACCGCGGCCGCAACCGGATCACGGTGTACGACCACCTACATCGGCAGGGCTCTGCGGACGACCTCCAACGCGAGCTCGTCCAGGCTTTCACGTCGGTGTCGCTGGAGCGCCACTTCAGCCACGACGACCCCCGCATCGCCGAGATCCGCGAACGGCTGTCATTGTTCACGACCGACGACGAGATCATCGACAACATCGAGGACGTCATCGAGAGCCTGACGACCGCCATGCACGCGCGCGACACCTACACCCGCCATCACTTGCAGCAGGCCGCCGAGTTGTCGGACCTCTTCCTCGGCTACCTGACGCTGGACGACACCGACCGGCGAACGATCCGAGTCGCCTGCATGCTACACGACATCGGCAAGCTCGGAGTGCCCCAGGAGATCCTCCAGAAGTCCGAATTCCTGACGCGGGAAGAGTACGAGATCGTCCGCAAGCACCCGGAGATCGGCGCCCGGATCCTGGAGCCGCTGAAGCCGTTCAGCAGCGCGGTGCCTTGTATCCGGCACCATCACGAGCGGTGGGATGGAAAGGGCTACCCGGAAGGCCTCCGGGGCGAGGACATTCCCTTCGGGGCGCGCGTGGTGAGCCTGGTCGACTCCTTTCACGCGATGGTGAGCAAGCGGCCCTATCAGAATCGCGTCAAAGGACTGGGCTATGCGCGGGAGGAGATCCGCCGGAACGCGGGAACCCAGTTCGATCCGGAGCTGGCGGAAACATTCGTCCGCATGATCGAGGAGCAGCCGGAGCGGGTCGCGGCCTTCGTCGAGCGCGACGTGCACGTCAATGCGGCCGAGGCGGTCGAGTACGGGGAGTTCTCCCTCGTGACCGAGGCCCTCGCGCCGGCCTGGATGGAAGTGGAGCAGCCCGGTTTCTAGGGAGTCGCGCTGTCGGCGGGCGAAGATCCGTCCGCCACCTGCTCCCGGGACGTCCCATTGCTCGCGTTTCCCGTCAGCGGCTGTACGGTGAGCTCGGCGATCGCACGGCGAGCTTCGTCGGCGGCGGGGCTCTCCGGCTGCAGCTCGACGATCGCCTGGTATTCCTCGACCGCCTCGGCCTTCCGGGACTGCGAAACGTAGAGCTCGGCCAGCGACCCACGGAGCTGCACCTTCTGTTCGTCGAATTCTGCGTTCTCGATCGCCTCGCGATACTTCTCTACCGCGCGGTCGAGTTGTCCGGCCTGTCCATAGGCGGCGGCCAGGAGGCGGCGGGCGTTGTCGGCGAGGGGCGAGCCGCCGTGCGCGTCGAGCATCTCCTCGAGGGTAGCAACGGCCTCCGCCGGCTGGCCGGCATGGAGCTGCGACTCGGCCAGGAACAGCATCGCGTCGTCGGCATACGCAGTGTCGCCGTGGCGATCCAGGTAGCCCTGCAGGTCGCTCACGGCGAGCTGGTAGTTGGCGGCGAAGTACGCCTGGCGAGCCATCATGTAGTCCCGGGACGCTTCCTCGTCCGCGCCGCGCGAGACGTTGCGGTACACGAAGAAGCCGGCCGCGAGAAGCACCAGGGCCACGGCCGCCCCCACCATCTCGCGCCGGTGGGTTTCAGCCCAGTGCGCCCAGTCGAACGTCCGCTCGACGAACCTGTCGCGCTTCAACTGACTCTTGGATAGACGCTTACGGCTCATTATAGGAGAATCACCTTGAGATCGGGACGAGTGGTGCCCCCGGCGCGATTCGAACGCACGACACGCGGTTTAGGAAACCGCTGCTCTATCCACCTGAGCTACGGGGGCGGATGCGGGACCGTCGGCGAGCCCTCGGGCCCGGGCGCGACTCAATGCTGATGATCGGCCCAGAAACTAACAGCCTGCGGCCCATCGGGTAAGGGCCGTATCTTGCGGCATGCACGCCGCGCAGCGCTTTCCCCTCCTCGTCCTCGCCGGCGGATACAGCCGGAGGATGGGGCGCGACAAGGCGGGCCTGGTCTGGGAGGGCACCCCGCTCCTGCTGCGGGTCATCGAGCGGCTCGCTCCGATCGCCGCGGAAGTGTGGGTGGCTGCCCGGCCCGGGCAGGCGCTCCCAACGGGCGAGTACCACCGGGTGGACGACGAGCGGCCCGGCGAAGGTCCGCTGGCGGGGCTCTCCCGGGGTCTGGCGGCGATCGGTGGTGCGTCCGACACGGTTCCGGTCGCGGTCGCAGCCTGCGACTACCCGTATGCCGATCCCGCCCTCTTCCCCGCGCTTCTCGCAGCCTCACCGGATGCGGCCGCGATCGTGCCCCTCCTCGACGGACAGGCGCATCCGCTCCTCGCGGTCTGGAGTACCGATCTGGCGACGGCGTGCGAACGGGCTCTGGCCGGCGGAGCTCGCCGGGTCCGGGAAGTCCTCGACGAGGCGGGCGCGGTGGAGGTCGACGCGAGAGAGCTGCTCGGGGACGGGGCCGAGCGGGTCTTCCAGAACATCAACGACCCGGACGCCTTCGAGCGGGTTCACGGCAAGTCCGAGTAGGCCGCGTCCGCGGACCTCATGAGCTCGCGTCCCTTCAGGCCGCTCCACGCAGCCATTGCCGGATCATGGCCTCGACCGAAGGCGTGAGCGAGGCGGCGTCTCGAAGGAAGAGGTGGGCACCCGGCGGCGGGTCCGGCGGTCCCTCCAGTGCGAGTGGGAGGCCGTGCCGGTACCGCAGCCCTGCGAGCGCGCCCTCGTCGGCGCCCGCCAGCTGGAGCCATGCCCCGCCGTCGCGTGGGAAAACCCGGATCGATCCATGCGCACCCTCGAACCGGACCCAGTCCCTGCGCGACCATGTGGCGGTCGCACCCGATCGCCGCGCAACCCGCTCGACGGCGTCGATGAGCGTAAGGGACTCGTCCGCCGGGATCCCGATGCGCCCGTGGCGCTTGACGAGCTCGGGCTCACCGGGTAGCGCGCGCCGCGGGCCGGGATCCAGATCACCCGCCACCAGGGCGCAGCGGATCCGCTCACGCTCGGCGTCGAGTGGCTCGACGACGAACGCCGCCGCGCGACCGGCGCCGCTCGCCACCGTGACCGAGGCCAGAACTTCCTCGGAGACCTCGCTTCCGACGACCGCCACTGCGGGCGGTTCGACCGGTCCGGCGAACGAGCCCCACACGGCCGCGGCCCACGACTCGAGCGTCCACACGTCGTCGGGGAGCGGCAAACGCTCGGAGAGCGCCCGGCGCAGCGGTGGCTTCGCCTGTTTCCAGAACGTGCGGAAGGCCGCGTCCCACCGCTCGCCCGTCCAGCGGGCGGTGGACTCCGCCAGGTTGCTCGACTCGGTCCATAGCTCGCGCGTTGCCACGCCCTCGCTGGTACCCGTCACGAGCGCGCCCCCGGCGCGCCGCCACCCGAGTAGGATCGGGAGCCGCGCCATTCCCAGGTCACGCGCGTCTGCCCAGCACGCCGAATCGCCGGGGATCGCCATGGGGTCGAGAAGGAGCGCGCGGGAGAGCCATTCGCCGGGCACGGACCGATCGCTCCTTCCCGGACTGCGCAGGGTCAGTCGAAGGTGACGAGGCTCATCGTCTCGTACCCGTCGAGCCTGGCGCGCCCGCCCAGGAACCCCAGCTCGATCACGAACGCGAGACCGACCACGGAACCGCCGAGCACCTCGACGAGTCGCGAAGCGGCCTTGACGGTCCCGCCGGTGGCGAGGAGGTCGTCGACGATCACGACGCGCTCGTCCGGCTGCACGGCATCGGTGTGGAGCTCTAGCGTGTTGACCCCGTACTCGAGGTCGTACGACTCGCTCACGGTGCTGTACGGGAGCTTGCCCGGCTTTCGCGCGGGCACGAGGCCCATGCCCAGGCGATCCGCCACCGCGCCCGCGAACAGGAATCCGCGTGCGTCGACCCCGAGCACCTTGCTGGCGTCGCGCTCGGCGACCCAGTCGGCCAGCGCTCCCACGGAGTCGCGGAAGAGATCGGGGTCGAGGAGGAGCGGCGTGATGTCCTTGAAGACGATTCCCGGCTTGGGGAAATCCGGGATGTCGCGGATCGATTTCCGAAGCCGATCCTCGAGGCGGGTCCTCGCCTCGGCCGGCCTCGCGCTCATCGATCCCCCGCCAGGTGCGGCAGAACGGTTCGAGGGTCGACGGTCCCGCCGTTCCAGCGGACCTCGAAATGAAGATGGTCGCCGGTGGCGTTCCCGGTGTGGCCGACGAGCGCGATGGGCTGACCACGGCGAATTGCGTCTCCGACCCCTACGAGGTTCCTCTCGTGGTGCGCGTAGAGGGTCTGCAGTCCCCCACCGTGATCGAGCAGAACGACATTTCCGTAGGCCCCCGAGGAACCGCTGAGCGAGACGATTCCATCGGCCGCGGCGTAGACCGGAGTCCCTTCGCGCGCGCGCAGGTCGAGTCCGGTGTGGAATCGCTGATCGCCGCTGCGCGGGTGCATGCGATCTCCGTAGCTCGAGCTGAGGAGCCCTGTCCCGTCGGCCGCCAGGGGCCAGACGAGGCTCTCTAGCGCATCGACGAGGGCGGGGTTCAGCACGCCGACCGGCCGATCTGCGTCTGGCCGGGCCGCTACTGGCCCGGCCACCCTGGTATCGGGAGCATCCGGCACCGAGGGTCGCTCGGGCGACGTGCGGGCCGCCGAGACCCCCGGAAGCGCGACCCCGGGCGCGACGCCACTCGAATAGACCGGCGAGCACGCGGCCAGCGCAGTCGTCATGACTGTCGCGATCCCGCGCCAATCACGTCGAACACTGCTCATCGGACCACCTCGAAGCGCGCGTATCGCGATATTTCCTCCATCGGCTCGCACTCGACTTCCTGGACGCGGGACCCGCGCGGCCCCCTGCGTACTCGGTCGATCATGGCCTCCAAGAGCGCGGGATCGTCCGCCTGCAGCACCATCTCGACCGCGCCGTCGGCGCGATTGCGGACCGTCCCCCGCACGCCCAGCTCCTCGGCGTTTCGCGTCACGAACCATCGGAAGCCCACTCCCTGGACGCGTCCACGGACGACGCATCTCCGCGTGTCCATGCACCCTCCCCATGCCTCGGCTACCTGCAGAACGGACCCAAAATAACCATTGTTGCATCCTATCCTCAACGGTGCATATATAGGCGCAGCTTCACTCGTCGCTCGTCAGGGTCGAACATCTTCCTGAGGAGGCCATGCGAATTCCATCCGAGTTCGGCGCATCCATGCTCGAGAGGTCCATCCTCGTCGCGTTTGCCTTGACCTTCGCATTCGGGTCTTCCGCCGCCGCCCAGGACGCCGGGCGCATCGTGGGAACCGTCACGGAGGCCTCCACCGGCGGACCCGTGGCGGGCGCGCAGGTGGTCGTCGAGGGCACGGGCATCGGCGCGGTGTCCGGCCAGCGCGGCACGTACAGCCTGCCCAACGTTCCCGCCGGTTCCCGGACGATCGTCGTCACCATGCTGGGGTTCGAGACGGTCCGCGAGCAGGTCGACGTCTCGAGCGGGGGCACGGTCACGGTCGACGTGGCCCTTCCGGCGGGATTCGTGGAGATGGGGGCGATCACGGTCATCGGCGCCTCCCGGAGACCGACCCGCATCGTGGAGGCTCCGGCGGCGGTGAGCGTCGTGACCCCCGAGGAGGTCCAGCGCGAGGCCGCGCACGGCCAGCTCCCGAAGCTCTTCAAGAACCAGCCCGGCATCGACGTGGTCCAGAGCGGCGTACAGGACTTCAACATCAACGCGCGCGGATTCAACTCGTCGCTCAACCGGCGCGTGCTGGTCCTCCAGGACGGGATCGACCGCAGCCTGGGCTTCCTGCAGTCGCAGGAGTGGACCGCGCTCTCGATGCCCCTCGACGACCTCGGGAAGCTGGAACTCGTTCGCGGCCCCGGCTCGGCCCTCTACGGCGCCAACGCCTTCAGCGGCGTGCTCAACATCTCGACTCCTGCTCCTGCCGACATCGTGGGAACCAAGATCGCGACCTCGGGCGGCGAGCGCGGAACCGGGCGCTTCGACATCCGGCACGCGGGCGAAGCCGCGGACGGCGCGGTCGGCTACAAGGCGAACGTCGGCTACGTGCGTGTCGGAGACACGTGGTCCGAGTCCCGCACGCGGGACCTGGCGGTCGGCACGTGCGCCCCGACGGACCGCGCCTGCAACTTCGAGGAGGGTGAGATCACCTACGGGCCGCTGCCGGTCGAGACGGTGGGCATCATCGACGACCCGGTGAGCTCCCTCTACGGAAGCGCGCGGCTCGACTACAATTTCGACAACGGCTCTGTCTGGACCGCCGAGGGCGGCGACACCTTCACCGAGAACGAGATCTTCGTGACCGGCATCGGCCGGGTCCAGATCAACGGTGCCAACCGGCCATGGGCGCGCAGCCAGTACGCCGCCGACCGGTTCACGGTGTTCGGCTGGTACAGCGGACGGCGGGCGAACGATCGCGAGGGAAATCCCGCTCCGCCTCCGCTCGGCGCCTTCACCGAGCTCTGTGTCCCGCGCGACACATGCGAAGGCAACAACCAGACGGCGCTCGCTTCCGGGGCGGTCCTGCTCGAGGCCTCGGACCTGTTCCACGTCGAGGGCCAGGCCAACTGGCATACCTCCGACGAGCAACTGCGCCTGATCGCCGGCGGCTCGAACCGCTGGATCTCCGTCGACACCGACGGCACGCTGATGGAAGAGAAGCACGACGACACGATCTCGAGCCTGTTCGGCCAGGTCGAGTACGAGATCCACCCGAAGGTGAACTTGCTGGCCGCGGCGCGGTTCGATCACTTCTCGGTCCTCGAGTCCGACCAGAACGAGGTCTCGCCGAAGGCGGCCGTGGTCTTCAGCCCGAACGAGAGCAATTCGCTGCGGCTGACCTTCAACCGCGCGTTCCAGACGCCGAACTACTCCGAGATGTTCCTGCGCGCAGCTGCGGGGCCGGTGATTCCGCTCAACCAGGTCGAGCTCGGCCTGGAAGCGGCGCTTAGCGCGCAGCTCGGCATGCCGATCGACCTGCCCCTCAACTTCGTGCCCACCCCGGTGGTCGCGCGCGGCAACCCCGAGCTGACCGCCGAGCAGCTGACGGGCTATGAGGTCGGCTGGAAGGGCGCGCTCATGGGCGGCCGGGCGTATGCGACCGCGGACGTGTACTTCAACGAAATCGAGGATTTCGTCACCGATCTCCTCCCGCGGGTTAATCCGGCCTTCGAGCCCTTCGACACGGTCGAGGACCTGGTGGCGTTCCAGCCCGCGTTCGCCTCGCCGCAGCTGGCCCCGTTCGCGCCCGCGGTCCTGCAGGCGTTGACGACGGGGGCGGTGGCGGCGGTCGCGCCGCTCCTCGTGCTCAAGCCGGACGGCACGCTCGAGTACGTGCTCTCGTACGCCAACGCCGGACGGGTGACGGAGCGCGGCGTCGAGCTCGGCGTGACCGTGCAGCCGGCGGTGAAGTGGGAAGTCTTCGCCAACTACACGTTCTTCGACTTCGACGTCGAGGAGAGCACGCTGGCGGGCGACGCGCTCCTCCCCAACACGCCGAAGCACAAAGGCAACGTGGGCTTCACGTTCAACAACCTGGACCGCTGGAGCCTGGGCGGCTCGGTCCACATGCAGGAGGGATTCGACTGGGCGGCCGGCGTCTTCGCCGGCCACGTCCCCGGCTACGCGACCGTGGACCTGAACGGGGGCTACGTCGTCAACGAGTGGGCGCGGCTCAACCTGGTGTGGAGCAACGTGCTCGACAAGGACCACATCGAGCTCTTCGGCGGTTCGGTGATCGGAAGCCGCGCGCTGGGAGGCCTCACGCTGACGTTCTGAAACGGCCGGCGATTTGCCGAGAAGGGGTATCCCGATGCCCAAACGACGAGCGCGCGGTGGCCGACGGCCTCCGCGCGCTTCTTCGTGGTCGGGGAGACAGGATTTGAACCTGCGACCCCTACGTCCCGAACGTAGTGCTCTACCGGGCTGAGCTACTCCCCGACGGAAAGACAAACGGCAGGAAACCGGAAAATACGCCGGCGACCCGGGGACGGCAAACCGGTGGGCGGGGTAATGGGTCGAGCCGCGGGCACTTCGGATCGCGGCGAGTCCCCAAACGCGAAGGGCCGCCCCGATCGGACGGCCCTTCGTTTGGTGCCGGTGATTCGAGACTACTTCTTCTTGCCCTTCTTCGCTTTCTTAGCCGCCTTCTTCTTGGCCGGCTTCTTGGCCGCTTTCTTCATGGCCATGGCGCTTTCCTCCATGCTTCAGGTCCCGGTCTGAGAACTGTGGATTGGCACGATTATAGGGGTTTCTTTCCATTTGTAAACAATCTCGTGCAGCTATGAACGATTTGTGCAGGCCGCGCCGCAACGCTCACCCCTCGCCCTGGAGGGATACGGACTCCCATTTCTCGAGGTCCGGGATCACGCGATGGTTGGTGAGGTCGAGGTGGACTGGGGTGATGGAGATGTAGCCGCGCTCCACCGCGAGATAGTCCGATCCCTCGGGGCCCTCCCAGACCGCTTCCCCCCCGCCGATCCAGTAGTAGGTCTTGCCGTGCGGATCCTTGTCGACGACAACGGGATCGGAGTACACCCGCTTCCCGAGCGCTGTCACCCGCACGCCTTCGACCGTGTCGGGGTCGCGGTCCGGCAGGTTGACGTTCAGCAGCGTGTAGGATGCGAAGAGCTTCTCCACGGGCTCCTCGACGATCATGCGGGCCAGCCGGCGCACTACACCCTCGTAGCCCCCCAGCCACCGCTCGTCGGCATGCACGAGCGAGATCGCGACCGAGGGGATGCCCAGCAGGGTCGCCTCCCAGGCGGCCGAGACGGTCCCCGAATAGGAGACGTCGTCCCCCATGTTCCCTCCGTGGTTGATGCCGCTGAAGACGTAGTCGGGCCGCCGGTTCAGGATCGCGTTTACGGCCAGCATCACGCAGTCGGTGGGCGTCCCGTCGACGTGGTAGCGGTTCTCGTCGGTCTGGCGAACCCGGAGCGGGTGGTGGAGGGTGAGGGAATGGCTGGTCGCCGACTGCTCGCGATCCGGGGCGACGACGACGACCTCGCCCAACTGCCCCAAGGCCCGCGACAGCGTGCCTAGACCCGGCGCCAAATACCCGTCGTCGTTGGTCACCAGAAACAGCATTACCCACCCGCGCTCACGGATGCGGCTCGGACCGCGGGATGTTCAAAACGGCCCAGATGCAAGGAGCCCGACGAGGCTCTTCCGAGGCGTGGTGAATCCCACGCCGCAGGAAGAACGAGGAGGGCAGCGCCGCATATGGGCCGTTTTCAACATCCCGCCTACTTAACGGAGAAGGTGGCGTGGACGGTGACTGTTATCTCCTTCTCCCGCGTCGACGTGTCGTGCACGCCGTAGTCGCTGACTTCGGTCGAGAACGGCGCCGTGATCTGGAACACGCCGGCCCGGGCCGAGACGATCTTATCGATGGTCATATCTGAACCCCCGGCGATCTCCTCGGCCCTGCGCCGTGCGTCGGCGGTCGCCTGAGACAGGAGCGTGTGCTTGAGCTCGTCGATCCCCGAGAAGAAGTACTCGAGCCGGGAGTACTGCAGGACGACGCCGCTCTCGAGCAATGGCCCGGGATCGAGCGCGATCGCCTCGAGCTCCCTGCCCCCGTTCTCGGAGATCACCGTCAGCCCCTGATCCAGGCTGAATCCGACCTGCGTGCCGAACTGGTCCCAGCGCGGGTTCGCGGTCACCGGCTGGACGTTGACCGTTTCTTCCGGCACGCCCGCCTGGGTCAGCCTCTGAACGACCTGGGCGCGGTCGCCCCTGAGCGCGGCATACCCCTCGCCGAGACCGTCGGTCGGAACCTGGCGGCTGATCGTGATCGACCACTTGACGACGTCGGCCTCGAACGGCTCGGTCGCTGCCCCCGTGACCTGGATCGTGTCCCGCGTGGTCCGGGCGGAGCGGAAGAACAGTCCGAAGATCGCGGCGGCGAGGATGCCCGCCGCGCCTAGGACGAGGGCGGCGCGGATTGCCATGCGTGTCTCCGAAGGAAGAGGTTGGTTGCCCGGAGGTGGAGCGGCCCTATTCTACTTCCGAACGAGGTCGCGGGGTCCCCCGCTCCCAGAGCCACCCGAGCCGGCACGCGCCAGGAGAGCCATGGAGCCTACTCAGCTCGAAGCCGTCGTCCGCGCCATCCAGCTCGCCATCGCGCCCGTGTTCCTCGTGACGGGCGTCGTCGCCCTGCTCTCGCTCCTCGCCCATCGGCTGGCGCGCATCATCGATCGCGCGAGGACGCTCGAGCGGCGATCCGAGGAGAGCGCCGAGGCCACTGCCGAGCACCGCGCGGACCTCGAGGTCCTCGCCCGCCGGGCGAAGCTCATGAACTGGGCCATCGGCCTGGGGACCTTCTGCGCGCTGCTGGTCTGCACGGTGATCGCGGCCCTGTTCCTGTCCGCGTTCCTCGGTGTGGGGCTCGAACTGCTCGTCGGCTGGCTGTTCATCGCCGCGATGGTGGTCCTGATCTCCGCGCTCCTGATCTTCCTCAACGAGGTGTTCCTGGCCACGTCGCGGCTGCGGATCGGTCAGCGGTCCGGGTCGGTCGGAACCCAGGGCTCGAGCAGCACGTCGAAGCGGCCGCCGCACACCGCCGGGCTCCAGGAGTAGAGGTCGTCCGTGAGGTCGACGCGCACGACCCGCGCGCGCCTCTCCGCGATCGCCGCGCGCGCCTCGTCGAGCACCTGAGCCTCACCGCACCCGCCGCCGATCGTCCCCGTGGCCATGCGGTCGGGCTCGATCGCCATGCGGCTGCCCACGCCTCTCGGCGTCGACCCCCGCGCGCGCACGATCGTCGCAAGGACGACGGGGCGCCGCGCGCGAACCGCAGCCGCGAACGCGTCCAGCACGTCGGACGTCTCGTTCACGGACCCTCGGCCGGTGCCACGGCGAGGGCTCTCACGTGCCTGAGGACCTGCGCCCGTTCGGACAGTGGCCGCCCGCTTCCCCCGCGTGCGACGAGGACGATCTCGGCCGCCACGGCGATCGCGATCTCGGCCGGCGTCTCGGCGCCGATGTCGAGCCCCAGCGGCGCGTGGACGCGCGCCAGCCAGTCGGCGGAAACGCCCTCCGCCGCGAGCTGCTCGAAGGCGGCCCGGACACGGCGCCGGCTGCCGATCATGCCGAGGTAGCGCGGCTGGACGCCGCGCCGGGCCAGCTGCCTCAGGCAGTCGTAGTCATGGCGGTGCCCGCGCGTGACGAGGACGAGGCTCGTCCGTGGCCCGACCTCGATGCCGGCCAGCGGGTCGGCGAAATCGGCGACCAGGACGCGATCGGCGCCGGGGAACCGGTCGCGGGTCGCGAACTCGGGGCGGTCGTCGAGCACGGTGACCCGGAAGTCGAGCATGCTCCCTACGAGGGCGAGTGGCTGAGCGACGTGGCCGGCGCCGACGATCACGAGGTCGGCCGGCGGCACCCAGCGCTCGACGTAGAGCTCGATGCCGCCCGCGAGCGAGTGACAGCCCGGTCCGGTCGAGGACTCGAGCAGGGCACGCGCTTCGGTCGTCACGGGAGATTCGAGATCGCCGAAGTGGCGGCATCCGTCCCACGCCAGCCGCCGTCCCACGAGCGACGGGTCCCCGGCTTCGACGACGACGGCCGTCGCCGCCTCCCTGCCCTCGGCGATGGCGCGCCGTGCGACGGCCAATGCATCGGCCACGTCGAAGCGGCCGGTCACCGGGCCACCTCCCGGCGGTAGTCCTCGGGCGTGTCGATGTCGACTGCCACGCCGCGGTCGCCGATCGCGACGTCGAGGATCTCGGCGGCGTGGCGGTGGACGACCTGGCGTGCACCCTCCGTGAGATCCGGTTCCACCAGCTCGCTCCAGAGGCCGCGCGCGAAGAGAACCGGATGTCCGGGCCGATCGTCGTATACCGGGCGGATGATCGGCAGCCCGCTCGCGCGAAAGCCGCGGATGAGCTCGCGGACCGTTCGCGCCTGGGCCAGGGGATGATCGACGGGAAGCACGATCGCGGCTTCTGCGTCTTCCGGAAGACTCTCCAGGCCGATCCGCAGGCTGTCGATCTGCTCCGCGTCTGCGTATGGGTTCTCGATCGGCAGGGCGCGTTTTCGGCGGACGATCTCACCGGCCCGCCCCCCGCCTTCTTCGGGACCCAGCACGACGGTGACGGTGTCGCACCCGCCCTCTACGAGGATGTCGATCGCGCGATCGAGGAAGGTTCCGCCGTCGACTTCGAGCAGCGCCTTCGGCTCGCCCATCCGCGAGGAGCGTCCGGCCGCGAGGACGATGCCGGCGACGCTCACCTGGCGTCTCGCAGATCTCCCAGGGCGCGGGCCACCGTCGGGCGGATCATCTCCTTCCGCCAGGAGATCGTGAAGTCGGTGTTGTCGAGCGGCCGCCCGGCCTTCCACGCCGCCTGCGCGGCCGCCTGGATCGCATCGTCGTCCAGCCGTCCGCCGATCAGCGCTTCCGCCGCGCCCACGACGGCCTCGGGCGCGGAGCCCACGCCCCCCAGCACGACCCGCGCATCCTCGACCGATCCGTCGGGAGCGAAGCGGGCCCAGATACCGACGCCGAGGACCGGGAAGTCGAACGCCCCGCGGCGCCGCACCTTGCGGTAGACGGCGCGCCAGCCGTTCGGCGCGGGCAGGTGCACGCGGGTCAGAAGCTCGTCCCGCTGCTTGGAGAGGTAGAGGATCCCGTCGTCGCGATAGAGCGCCGCGACCGGCACCTGCCGCTCGCCACCAGGCCCCAGGAGGTCGACCTCGGCGCCCATAGCGACCAGGAGCGGCACGCTGTCGGCCGACTGGACCGCCCAGCACCGGGGAGAGGACGGCGCGACCCAGCAGATCGCGCCGTCCTTCTTCATGCAGAACTCGATCGACTTCCGCCAGTCGTAATTCTGGTCGTAGTAGTTGCAGCGCGTATCGAGGAGGAGGTTTCCGCCGAGCGTCCCCATGTTCTGGAGGATCGGTGTCGAGATCAGCCGGCACGCCTCGGCGAGGGCGGGGTACCCCGCGCGCACCGCGGGATGGGTGCGCACCTCGGTCAGGGAGGTCGTCGCCCCGACCGAGAGCCCGCCGTCCGCGCGCTCCTCGATCCCCTTGAGCTCCGCTATACGATGGAGCGCGATCAGCGCTTCGGGCTCCTGATGCCGGCGCTTCATGTTCGGGTAGAGGTCCGTGCCGCCGGCGACGTACATCGCTCCCGGCGGTGCGGCGGCCTTGGCCGCGACCGCTTCGGCCGTCGAGGTGGGCGCGTGGAACTCGAACGGCGGGAGCCGCATCATGCCGGCACGCCTCCCGGTACGCTCCCGCCGGGGACGCTACCGCGGACACCGCCAGCCCCGATGTGGCGCGGATCGTCCACCGCCCGGCCGTCGCCTCCCGCCTCGGGCGTCGGCACGCGGACAGGATCGGGCCAGGCGAATTCCGGCGTCCCCTTCGGCCCCTCTCGCGCCTCCTCCCCTTTCGCTTTGCGCTTCAGCGCCGCCAGCACCTTCTGCGGCGTCACCGGCACCTCGTCGATCCGGACGCCGACGGCGTCGTGGATCGCGTTGACGATCGCGGGCGGGATCGGGAGCAGTGGCCCCTGGCCGACCTCCTTGGCGCCGAACGGCCCGTTGGGATCGGGATCTTCGACGAGGAACGTGTGGATGGGACACATCTCGTGGGTCGTCGGGCTCTTGTATTCCAGAAGGGACGGGTGGCGGTGGACGACGTTGCGATTCCCGCGGTACGTCATCTCCTCCATCAGCGCCTCTCCGAGACCCATGTACACGGAGCCCTCGACCTGGCCGATCGCGACCACCGGGTTGATCGCCCGGCCGATGTCGTGCGCGATCCAGACCTCTTCGACTTTCGTCTCGCCCGTCTCGGAGTCGACCGTCACCTCGATCACCGCGGCGGAGTAGGAATACGCCGGGCTCGGCCCCACGCCGGCGCCCTTATAGCGGCCCGGCGACGCCGGCGGCGTATAGGAGCCCACGGTGCCGATCGTCCCGTGCTTCGCCTCGGCGACGACGACCGCCTCCGCGAAGGAGACCGACCGCTCGGGGTCCTCTACGTCGAGCGCATGCCCATCGGCGAGCGCGATCCGCACCGCGGGGACCATCCACTTCTCCGCCAGCGCCCCGACGATTAGCTCACGCGCGCGCTCGGCGGCCTGGAGAGCGGCGTTGCCGCTCATGAGCGTGACGCGCGAGGAGTACGAGCCGAGATCGACGGGCGTGAGGCTCGTGTCGGCGGTGACGATTTCGATCTCGAACGGATCGACGCCCAGGACCTCGGCGACGATGTACGCGAGAATCGAGTCCGATCCCTGCCCGATGTCGGTCGAGCCGCAGAAGACGGTCACGCCGCCGCCCCGGTCGAGCTTGAGCTGGACGCCCGAGTGGGGCATCGCGTTCCAGTAGATCGGCAGACCCGCCCCCGAGAGGTAGCTCCCGCACGCGAGGCCGATGCCGCGCCCCGGGGGTAGCTGACCGCGCTTCGCGTTCCAGCCCGACGCCGCCACGACCTTCTCTATGCAGGCGCCCAGGCCCACCGAGCCGACCCGGATCCAGTTGGCGGTCACCGAGCCCGCCGGGAGCAGGTTGTCGAGCCGCATGCGCGCGGGATCGAGGCCCAGCTGCTCGGCGGCCTTGTCGATCTGGACCTCGAGCGCGAATCGGGGCTGGGGAGTGCCGTGCCCGCGCTTGGGACCGCAGGGCGGCTTGTTCGTGAACGCGCGCAGCCCCTCGAAGCGATACGCGGGCACCGGGTACGTCACGGTCTGGAGCGCGCCCGTGTAGTACGTCGAAGCGACCCCGTAGCTCCCGTAGGCCCCGCCGTCGAGGAACGACCGGAAGTGCATGCCGGTCATCGATCCGTCCTTCCGGAACCCCGTCCTGACCCACATCAACACGGGATGCCGTCCCCGGTGGCAGTAGAAGACTTCCTCGCGCGTGAGGCAGATCTTGACCGGCCGGCCGGTACGCCTCGACAGCGCGGCCACCACGATCTCGTGGTTGAACGGATCGCTCTTCCCGCCGAACCCGCCGCCGTTTGGCGTGGCGATGACGCGGATCCGGCTCGCGGGGAGCTCCAGGACGCGGGCGAGCGCGCGGTGGACATAATGGGGGGTCTGGGTCGACGACCAGAGCGTCAGCTTGCCGTCCGGCCGCCAGTCCGCCAGCGCGGCGTGCTGCTCCATCGGCAGGTGGGTGTTCCCCTCGTAGAAGAACGTGTCCTCGAGCACGACGTCCGCCTCCGCCAGCGCGGCATCGACGTCGCCGAACTCCATCGCGACGGCCTTGTGGACGTTGTGCCCGTCGCCGTAGAGGTGGATGCGGGGGTCCTCGGCGTGAAGCGCGTCCTCGATCGATGCGACGGGGTCGAGCTCGGCGTACTCGACGACGATCGCGCGGCAGGCTCGCTCCGCCGTCTCCTCGTCGACGGCAGCGACCGCGGCGACCGGATCGCCGATGAAGCGGACCTTGTCGAGGCAGAGCGTGTGCTCGTCCTGGCTGACCGGCAGGATGCCATACGGGATCGGGAGGTCGGCTCCCACGAGGACCGCCGCCACTCCCGGTATCTCCGCCGCTGCGCGGACGTCGATGGACCGGATTTCAGCGTGCGGCGTGGTCGCGCGCAGGATTTTGCAGTGGAGCATGCGCGGCAGGAACAAGTCGTCGGCGAAGCGCGTTCGCCCGGTGACCTTGGCGACCGCGTCGACCTTGGGCAGCGAGCGGCCGACGACGCGGAGCTCCGGCGCCGCCAACGGCCCAGCGCCATGGCTCGGAGGATCAGGCTTCGCCATAGAGCGCCACGTGCGGGGCCTCGACGTGACGGCCCAGCATCCGCGCGGCCGCCAGCTCGACGGCCTCGTAAATCTTCAGGTAGCCGGTGCAACGGCAGAGGTTCCCGCCCAGGGCATCGACGATCTCGGCGCGGGTCGGATGCGGCGTCTCCTCGAGGAGCGCCTTGCCGGCGAGCAGGAACCCGGGCGTGCAGTATCCGCACTGTGCCGCGCCGAGCTCCGCGAACGCCTGCTGCAGCGGGTGCAGCCCGACGGCCGACTCCATTCCCTCGATGGTCGTGACCTCCCGCCCCTCGAGCGCGGCGGGGATCGCGAGGCAGGAGAGGACCGGCTGGCCGTCGACGAGTACCGTGCAGGTCCCGCACTCCCCGAGCTCGCAGCCGTGCTTGGTGCCGGTGAGCCCCAACTCCTCGCGCAGCACTTCGAGCAGAGTATGGTGGAGGG
>DASRVB010000156.1:0-16461 GCA_035687725.1 Gemmatimonadota bacterium | reverse complement strand
GCGCGGTCAGCCCGTCGTAGAGATAGCTCGCGTGGGACAGGACGCCGATCCGGCGCTGCCGCTCGGCCGGCGCGGCGAGCCAGTCCTCGCCGCCCAGCCACACGCGGCCGGCGCTCGGTCGGGCGAGTCGCGCGAGGAGCTTGAGGAGCGTCGTCTTGCCGGCGCCGTTGGGGCCAAGGACCAGCAGCAAGTCGCCGCCCTCGAGATCGAACGACACGTCGTCGAGCGCGAAGCGCGAGCCGTAGAGGCGGGTCAGACCTTCGACGCGAAGGAGCGGCGCGGGCCCGGCCAGGTCGCCCCGCGCGGGCAGGGCGGTCAGGAGCGGGGGGCAGGCGCCGGCTCGGCGCTCAACTGCCCGGCCTCCTGATACTTGGACGGGCACTTGGCGAGAAGCGTCTCCGCCTCGAACGTCCCGTCGGATGCCATCTCCCCCTCGACGACGACCTGGATCCCCTCGCGGAAGATGTCCGGGACCGTACCCGCATAGACCACGGGGATCGACTCGGCACCTCGCTCGCTCTGCTCCTCGCCGTCGGCCTTCGTGGCCCGGATCGCGAAGCGGATCTCGCGCGCCTTCTCGTCCTTGACGATCGAGCCTTCGACGACGTCCCCCGATACGCGGATCCGGCCGTCCGTCGCCGCGGCGGCGGCCTGCACCTCGCCGACCTCGTAGTAGTAGACCAGGTTGTCCCTTGTCCCCGCGTAGACGAGGTACGACAGCGCGGCCCCGACGAGCAGGATGCCGATCGCGAGACGTCCGATCCGTGGCCCGCGACCGGCGGGCGCAGCATTCTCCGTGTTCACTCGGTCTCCTTGAGCTCGCGTTCGAGTCTCTTCATCCATGGCGATTGCGATGTCGGCGCCGCCGGCGCGGCGGGCGGCGGGCGCGACTTCCAGCGCCTGGTAAGCGCGAAGATCGTGGCCGCGCCGCCCAGGACGAGCGCGAAGGGCAGCAGCCACACGGTCCACGCGAACCCCTCCTTGCGCGGAGCCAGGACAATGTAGTCGCCGTAGCGAGAGACGAAGTACTCGCGGATCTCCTCCTTCGACTTCCCCTCCGCCACCATGCGCCGCACCTGGCGGCTCATGTCCTCGGCCATGAACGAGCGCGAGGTGCGGACGGACTGGCTGCGACAGACCGGGCACTTGAGCTCGCTCTCGATCTCCGCCGCCAGCTCCTCCTCCGCGGGCGTCAGCGGGATCGACGCCGGATCATCGGTGGGGGCGGACTCCGGCGTTGCCTCCTGGGCCCGGATCGGCGGCGTCCAGAGGATCCACGCCATCGCCGCGACGAGCGCCACGACCGGAAGCCCGCTCCTACCCCTGCGTCTCCGCGGAGACGTGCGTATCACGGGCCCTCGATCGTCAGTGGCTGGACGGCGCCCGGGTCGCCCCCGGTCTTCCCGGTCACCCCGGCCTTCAGCTCGGCGATCCGGCGGTCGAGGTCGACCGCCGATAGCGGGCCGATGTGACGCGAGAGGATCGTGCCGTCGCGTCCGATGAAGAACGTCTCGGGTACGCCGTAGAGGCCGTAGTCGACCGCCGCCGAGCCGTCGACATCGGCGCCCAGGAGGTACGTCTTCCCGAATCTGCGGATGAATTCCTTTGCGGCGTCCGACTCGTCGTTCACGGCGATCCCCACGAAGGCGACTTCCGGTCCGTAGCGCTGCCAGCCGCCCTCGAGCACGCGCGCCTCGTCGCGGCAGGAGAGGCACCAGGACGCCCAGAAGTTGAGCACGACGGGTGTGCCCCGGAGCTTCGCCAGGGAGAGCGTGGAGTCCGCCGCGTAGAGCGGCATCGAGAAGCTCGGCGCGGCCTTGCCCACGAGCGGCGAGGCGAGCGTCTGCTCGCGCGAGAGCGCCCACGCGAACATGCCGACCACCCCTGCGAGGATCAGTACGACGACGAGTCGCTTCATTCCGGTCGAATCTCCGCCTCGGAGAGTGTTCCCGCCACGCCCTCGATGGGCAGCCAGAGGATCCTGCCGAGGCCATTTGACAGTTTCATAAGTTCAAACTACAATAACACGAGACCATACTGCAGACAAGGAGCCGTCATGTCGACCTACGACCACCTCATCATTGGCGCCGGAATGGCCGCGGACACGGCCATGCACGCCATTCGCGAGGCCGATCCCCACGGCACGATCGGCGTCTTCGGTGCCGAGCCCCACCCACCCTACGACCGACCACCTCTGACCAAGGCCCTCTGGAAGGGAAAGCCCGAAAGCGCGATCTGGCGCGACGTGAAGACCGCCGCGGCCGACCTCCATCTCGGGAGGCGAATCGAGCGCATCGATCCGCGCTCTTCGAGCGTGACCGACGACCGCGGAACCGCGTTCGGCTACGGAAAACTGCTGATCGCCACCGGCGGCTCCCCGCGTCGGCTGCCCGGCTCGGACGACCGAGAGTCGAAGGATCGAATCCTCTACTACCGGACGCTCGACCACTACCGCCGGCTGCGGGATCTCGCCTCGGAGCCGCTCCGCTTCGCCGTCGTGGGAGGCGGATTCATCGGCATGGAGATCGCCGCCGCGCTCCGCATGCAGGAGCGCGAGGTCGAGTTGTTCGTCGGCGGGGACGGTCTCGGCACGCACCTCTTCCCCGAGGATCTCTCGAGCTTCCTCGTCGACTACTACAGCCAGCAGGGCGTCGTAGTGCGGACGGAAGGGAATGTGGATGTGGAGGAGCGCGGAGGGGTCGTCGTCATCCGGCCCGAGAGCGGAGGCGAGTTCGAGGCCGACGTCGCGGTCGTCGGTATCGGTATATCGCCGAACGTGGAGTTGGCGCGGGGCGCCGGACTCGCGGTCGGCGACGGCATCGAGGTCGATTCGTTCCTGCGAACGTCCGCGCCGGACGTCTACGCGGCCGGGGACGTGGCGAGCTTCCACCAACCGGTTCTCGGGAAGCGCATTCGCGTGGAACACGAGAGCAACGCGGACGCGATGGGACGGGCGGCCGGTCTCGCGATGGCGGGGGCGCCGAGCCCCTACGAAGCGCTCCCCTTCTTCTACTCCGATCTCTTCGATCTCGGCTTCGAGGCGGTGGGCGAGCTCGACCCACGTCTGGAGACGTTCGCCGACTGGAAGGAGCCCTTCCGGGAAGGTGTGGTTTACTACCTCGCGAAGGACCGCGTGCGGGGAGTGCTGCTCTGGAACACCTGGGATCAGGTCGACAACGCACGGCGATTGATCGAGGAAGCAAAGCCCGTCAAGAAGAGCGAGCTCGAAGGGCGCCTGCCGCAGGGGGAAGTCGCATGATTCGCCAGACATTCGTCATCGTGATGCTCACGCTCGCCGCCCTTCTTATGGGCTGCGACGACGGCGGGAGCGATCTCGCCACCAGCCGCGACCCGGTTCCCCCGGGGAATCCCGTCGCGGGCCGCCAGATCTTCCGCTTCGACACGTTCGGAGACGAGCGCTTCTGGACCGACACCCTGCGCATGCACGAGGTCATCCAGAGCGCCGTCGACCCGCTGACAGCGCTGGCGGTCGGTCTCAAGGTGGATGCGGACGCACTGCCGCCCGGCATCCTGTCGCAGGTCGATCTCACCGATCCCGCGACCACCGTCGCGCTCCTCGAGCTCGACGCCGTCGTGGGACTCAAGGCGCAGGTCGAGAACGGCACGATCCAGCGGGTCGGCGTCACCTGCGCGCTCTGCCATTCCGACGTCGACGATTCCGTGCAGGAGGGCATCGGACGCCGTCTCGACGGTTACCCCAATCGGGACCTCGACCCGGGGCTCATCCTCTCGCTTTCGCCCGCGCTTCAGGACCCGGCCGTCCAGATGGTCCTCAAGTCCTGGGGACCGGGCCGCTATGACGCGTACTGGAACCACGACGGCCTCAACGACCCGTCGATGATCCCGCCGGCCTACGGCCTCGCCGACGTGCCGGTCGAGACGTTCACGGGCGAGGGTCCGGTGAGCTACTGGAACGCGTACGTCGCCGTGACGCAGATGCACTCCCAGGGGTCCTTCTTCGATCCCGAGCTCGGGATCGACATCCGGGCGACGCCCGACCTCGTGACGTCGAAGCTCCCGGACCTTCAGGCCTATCAGCTCACGCTCCCGGCGCCCGCGCCTCCCGCGGGAAGCTTCGACGCCGATGCGGCCGCGCGGGGCCAGGTCGTCTTCGGCGGCCAGGGGACGTGCGCCGACTGTCACGTGCCGCCGACCTTCACCGACGCCGGCGAGCGCGTCCATGCGCCGTCGGAGACCGGCATGGATCCGGTGCTGGCCGGACGCGGCACGACGGATGGGTACCGCACGACGCCGCTCCGCGGCGCATGGCAGCATCCGCCTTACTTCCACGACGGCAGCGCGGCGACGCTGGCCGACGTCGTCGAGCACTACGACGCGTTCCTGGGGCTGAGCCTGAGCGCCGCGCAGAAAGCGGATCTGGTGGAGTTCTTGAAGTCGCTCTAACGGCCGCTCGTTGCTGCGGCGGGGGAGCCAGCGTCACGAACCACGAGGAGCGCGAGCGCGCCGCGGAGGGAGCGGCTAGGTTTTCACCATGCCCGAGCTCCCCCGCTACACGATCCGGCGTCTCGGCGACGACGGCGTTCCCGCCGGCGCGCTCTACGATCTCCCGCGCCACGGGCAGGTGGCGCTCCACGTAGACGATCCCGAGCTCGTGCTCCTGCTCGAGGCCGAGGGCCTGATCGACCCGCAGCGACCGCCGTTCCTCGACGCGGCCGGCAGCGGAGTCCACGGCGCGTTCCGGCCGCGGCCCCAGGTCAACACCTTTCTGGAGCCGCCAGTCGAAGCCGTCGCCGATGCGTTCGCGCGCGCGTTCGCGGGCAGGGTGTACGCGATCGAGCCCGCCGGCGGCCCCCAGATCTCCGGGCACGACGGCGCCCACGATCCGGGAGTCCCCCGCGTCCCGGGCGGCCCTGATCCCTCGGGCGCCCGCGCCGCCGATGCGCAGGGCGCGACGGGCTGAGCTCCAGCACCGGCGACTCCGCACCAGTGAGCTCCCCCGCGATCGAGATCCGCGGTCTCCGGAAGGAGTACGGGGACACGGTCGCCGTCGATGACCTCGACCTCGTGGTTCCGCGCGGCGCGACCTATGCACTCCTCGGTCCCAACGGCAGCGGCAAGACGACCACCATCCGGACGCTCCTGCGGATCCAGGAGCCCGACGCGGGCGAGGTGCGCGTGCTGGGAGAAGAGCCCGGCCCTGAGGTGCGGGACCGGATCGGCTATCTGCCCGAGGAGCGCGGCCTCTATCCGCGCATGAAGGTCCGCGAGGTGCTGACGTTCCTGGCCGAGCTCAAGGGGATGTCGCCCCGCGATTCCCGCCCCCGGATCGACGGCTGGCTGGAGCGCGTCGACCTCATCGAGCGCGCCGACGACCGCGTGCAGACCCTGTCGAAGGGCATGCAGCAGAAGCTCCAGTTCATCGCCGCGGTCGTGCACGAGCCTGAGCTCGTCATCCTCGACGAGCCATTCAGCGGCCTCGACCCGATCAACCAGCAGGCGCTACGGGAGATCATCGGAGAGATCCGTCGCTCGGAGCGCACGATCCTGTTCTCGACCCACATCATTGAGCACGCCGAGCGGCTCTGCGATCACGTCTGCATCCTGTCGCACGGCCGCGCGGTCGTCGAGGGCGAGGTCGGGCGCGTCAAGCGCGAGCACGGCGGCCGCCACGTCGGGCTGACGCTCGACCCCTGGACACCGGAGTCGGTGGCGGCGGTGCGCACCGCGCCGGAGGTGGCGGGACTCCACCAGGACGGTCACGCGATCGAGCTCTCGCTCGCCGACGGCGCCGACCCGCGGGCGCTCCTCGCGCGGCTCGTGCAGGGTGGGGTCGGCCTCACCCGCTTCGAGGTCGTCGAGCCGTCGCTGCAGCAGGTGTTCATCGAGCGCGTGGGGACCCGGCCCATCGAGGAGGGCGCGCTTGTCTAGGACGTGGACGATCGTCAAGCGCGAGTTCCTCGCCACGACGCGCACCAAGGGCTTCCTGCTCGGAACGTTGTTCGGGCCGGCGATCATGGCCGGCTGGATCATCCTGCCGGCCATCTTCGCCGACACCGGCGGCACCCGCGAGGTCGTCGTGATCGACGGGACGCGCACGGACCTGGGCAGCGCGGTCGCCCAGCAGCTGATCCGCGACTCGGAAGACCTGGCGTTCGCCACTCGTGTCGTGGCACCGCCACCCGGCGACGCGGACTCCGTGCGGGCCGAGATGGCCAGGCTGACCGCCGCCGGGGAGATCGACGGATACGTCTGGCTGCCGCCGGGTCTGCCGGCCGGCGAGAGCGCGACCTATGACGCGCGTCACGCGACCAACATGCGCGAGGTGCGGAGCGTCCGCTCGGCGGTCGACGACGCGGTGCGCCAGGCCCGGCTGCGCGCGGCGGGCATCGACCCGTCGACTCTGTCCGAGGCCTTGCGCCCCACCCCCTTCGAG
Organism: Gemmatimonadota bacterium; assembly: GCA_035687725.1. GTDB lineage: Bacteria > Gemmatimonadota > Gemmatimonadetes > JACCXV01 > JAHWKZ01 > JAICNR01. Next base: position 10,046 of record DASRVB010000156.1, on the reverse strand, counting down.
GCGCGCGAGGTGACCGCCGAGGGCCGCGGCGCGGCCGCCTCCGGTGAGGCGATGATCATGACGGCGATCATCGCGGTCTTCGTGATCTACTTCATCATCCTCCTCTACGGGAACAACGTGCTCAGGGGCGTCCGCGAGGAGAAGGAGAACCGCGTCGTCGAGATCGTGCTGAGCTCGATCCGCGCCGAGCAACTCATGGCCGGGAAGGTGTTCGGGATCGGCGGTGCGTGCCTGCTCCAGGTCGCGATCTGGGTCGCCGTGGCGGCCGTCGTGGCCGCATTCGGCGAGGACATCGTGCGGGCGATCGGCGGTCAACCGCCAGCGATGCCGAACCTGCCCCTGTCGGCCGCGTTCATCTACGTCTTTTTCTTCGCGGGCGGCTTCTTCCTCTATGCCTCGATCTACGCGGCGCTCGGCTCGCTCGCGACATCGGGACAGGACGCGCAGAACATGCAGTTCGCCGCCATGGTCCCGCTGATCGTCGCGTTCTTGATGGCGTTCGGCGTGATGAACGACCCCGAAAGCCGGCTGGCGGTCGTCGCCAGCATGATCCCCTTCACCTCGCTGATCATCGTGCCGCTGCGCGCCATCCTGGGAGCGATCCCGTGGACGCAGTCGCTCCTGGCGGCCGCGATCCTCGCGCTGACCTGCTGGGGCACGCTGTGGGTCGCCGGTCGCATCTATCGCGTGACGGTGCTCGCCATGGGCCAGCGACCGAGCCTGAGGCGCCTCTGGCGCTTCATGCGGACGGCCTGAACCGAGAGGAGCACATGGCCCAGATCGTCGATTCCCGCTGCGTTCTCGCCGTTCGCGATCTCGAGAAGTCGACGCGCTACTACGTGGATGTTCTGGGATTCACGCTCGACCCCATCGCGGCGGCCGGATGGAGCTTCCTCTCGAGAGACAGCTTCAAGGTGATGCTGGGCGAGTGTCCGGGCGAGCGCCCCGCCGGCGAGCTGGGCGATCACTCCTACTTCGCGTATCTGCTGGTGGACGACGTGGACGAGTACTATCGAGAAGTAGCGGCGCGAGGCGCCAGAGTGAACTCCTCACCGGAGGACAAGCCCTGGGGACTCAGGGAATTCGGTCTGGCCACCCCGGATGGACATCGCCTCACCTGTGGCCAGCCCATCCGGGAGGGCTGACTCGACTCTCCTGCGTTGCGCTACCCGGTCACGGCTCACGCTGCGTCACTCCCGCTCCAGTCGCTCCATCGCCGATTCCTCCCCCAGAACGACCAGCATGTCCCCGCGCATGAGCCGGGTGTCGGGGCGCGGGGCGATCCGGTGCTCGCGGCCGGCCGCGTCCATCCGCTGGATCGCCATCACGGTGATCCCGTGGCGCGCGCGGAGCTGCGCCTCGGCCAACGTCTGCCCCACGAACTCCGCTGGCACGGGGATCCGCGACATACGGCTCTCCTCGGGCAACTCGAAGTAGTCGAACCCCGTTCCCTCGACGGCGCGGACCTTCGCCAGCAGCCGGTTCCGGCGCAGCACCTCGCGGTCGAAGGCGCCGAGGATGTCCCTTCGCGTGACGATCCCCAGGAACTTCTGGCTTTCCTCGTCGACGACCGGCAGGTGCCCCAGTTCTCGGAACCAGAGCTTCTCGTTGACCTCCACGAGCGAGTCGTCGGGTGAGACGACGGGGATCTCGCTGACGAGGTCGGCCGCGATGACGAACGGGGCCGGCTCCTCGCCCAGCATGCGCTTGACCTCGTGCAGGTCCACGATTCCGAGGAGCCGTCCTTCCTCGTCGCCCACGTAGAGCTGGAGCGCGCGCGTGTTCTGGAACACGTCCAGGACCTTCCCGAGGGGGAGATCCGCCGGGTAGAGCGTGACGTCCGGCAGCATGATGTCCTTGACGGTGAGCGATCGCATGAGCCGCTCCTGCGCCGTTCCCTCCCAGCGCATGCCGCGGCGCTTGAGCTCCTCGGTGTAGATCGACGTCGGCCGGATCGCGCGCGCCGTCCAGTAGGCGGTGATGGACGTCAGCATGAGCGGCAGGACGATGCCGTAGTTCTGGGTCAGCTCGAACACCATGATGATCGCCAGAAACGGCGCGTGGGTCGTGCCTGCGATGATCCCGCCCATGCCGGCCAGCGCATAGGCTCCCGATCCAGCCGTGTGGCCGGGCGCTACCTCGTGGGTGAGGAGGCCGAATACGCCGCCGAGCACGGCGCCCACGAACATCGTGCTCGTGAAGACGCCGCCGGAGCCGCCCGAGGCGAGGGTGATCGTCGTGGCGAGAATCTTGGCCACGAACAGGATGGCCATGAGGCCCAGCGCCAATCGGCCGGCGAGCACGAGGTTGATCGTCTCGTAGCCGTTCCCCAGGACGTAGGGCCAAAGCACCGCCAGCGCGCCCACGCAGAGGCCTCCGAGCGGCATCCGCGCGAGGAGAGGCAGCTTCAGGCCGTCCCAGATCCGGTACGTCCACCCCATCGTCGCCTGGAACAGGACCGACGCCAGGCCCGCCAGGAAGCCGAGCACCAGGTATGGGCCCACCTCCCACGCAGAGACGAGCGCGTACTCTGCGCCGGGCGGATAGATGGGGCCTGGACCGGCGAAGACGCGAGTGACGAGCGTGGAGACGGCCGCGGCGACGACCGCGGGGCCGAAGAAGACCATGTTGAAGGAGCCGATGATCACCTCGAGGACGAACAGCGTGGCGCCGATCGGCGTGTTGTAGGCGGCCGCGAACCCTGCCGCGATGCCGGCCGCGACGAGGATCCGGACGCGGTCCTCGGAGAAGTGGAAGGAGCGGCCCAGACGGGAGCCGATGGCCGCCGCGATCTGCCCCATCGGTCCCTCGCGCCCGACCGAGCCGCCCGACGCGAGAGTCATGAGCGAGGCGAGGGACCGCTTGAGGGACGGTAGCAGTCGGATCGTCTCGCCCCCGCCGATCGAGACGACCTCGAGAATGTCGGGGAACCCGGCCCGCTCCTCGCGCCGGGCCGCGAGAAGAAGCGTGACGGCGGCAGCCAGCGCGGCCCCCAACACGGGAACCAGGAGCCGCATCCACCACGGAACGCTCGCCGCCACCTCCAGGAGTTGCCCGGTGCGGCCCCAGAAGCCGGTCGCGGCGAGCAGGAACAGCCAGCGGAAGGCGGCGCCCGCCAGACCGCCAAGCACGCCGACCAGGCACACGGCGATGAAGAACAGCGCGTTTTCGTTCTCCGAGAAGAGCGCGCGAAGCTTGCGGACGAAGACCCGCGTCGGCAGGCCGAGGACCCGGAGCAGCGTGTACTTGCGGGGCAGGACCCGTTCGCGCGCCACGCCCGTATGGTAGCGACCCGCGCCGCGGCTCGCCCGAGTCCGCCGCCTCGCGGTGCGTCAGCCCGCCATCGGCGTTCGCGGCGCGATCATCGTGCGAGCTACCGCGCTGTCGGCGCTCGCGGCGTGATCGTGGTCGTGGCCAGGGTCTCGCCGCCCTTGAGGTATTGAAGCGTGAGCGGGCGGCCGGGGCTCAGCCGACCAAGTCCGCGGCCCCCCTCTTCGCCGACGAACGAGTGCCCGTCGAGGAGCAGCAGCACGTCGCCCTCCCGGATTCCCGCCCGGTCGGCGGGTCCGCCCTCGACGACGCCGGCCACCTTCGGAGGATGCTGCCCCCGCCACACGACCGCGTCGCCCTCGCCGCGTCGCCAGCCGCAGAAGAAACCGCACGTAAGCTCGAGGCCCAGCTCGTAGGGTGGATCGACACGGGTGAGGAGTCCGCCATCCAGGCTGTCGAAGTCGAACTGGAAGTCGAAATCGAAGTGTTCGAGGTCGGGCAGGACGTGCAGCTCGAGGTTGCGGCCGAGCTCACCCCAGTCGAGCTTCTCGAGCGATTCGAGGCCTTCGAACCGGAACTCGAGGTTCTCGCCGAAGTGCTCCATCGCGTCGCCCCACCTCTTCATGGCCTCCGAATCGAGCGCGAAGACCCTGCGGTGCACCGGGTCGCAGGTCGCAGCGGCGGTGACCGAGACCTCCTTCTCCACTCCGTCGCGCCGGATCGTGAGGCGCACGCGGTCGCCGGGCTCGACGCGCGCCAGCCGCCGAGCCGCGTCGGTCGTCGTGCTGAGGCTTCCGTCCACCGACACCAGGATGTCGCCTTCCTCGAGCACGGCGTCGGCGGGCGGTTCGAGCTCATGGACGCTGGGCTCGGTCGTGAACGTCTGGATCAGTCGTCCGTCCTCGAAGGCGAATCCGCGCACGCAGCGCCCGGAGGAGCAGCGCAGCTCCTGGATCCCCAGATCTCCCGCCGGACGACGCCCGTGCGGGCATGCGCTCTCCTGCGAGAGCGCGGGCACGGCGAGCGCGAGCGCCAGCGCGGTCATTCCCATGGTCCGTCCGATCATGTCATCCTCCTCGTATCGATCGAGCGTATCGAATCGGGGTCCTCAGAAACGCACCGTGGGGCCTTCGCCGTCGCCCCGCGCCTCGGAGACCGTGTACAGGATGCGTCCAGCCTGAGGATCATCCGGCCGCAATCGCACGAGCTCCCAGGCGGCGCCCTGGAGCGTGGAGAGCGCGGCGTCGACCCCCTGCTCGCGCTCGAGTGGTGCAGCGCTTTCGTCCAGGCGCGAGAGCGCCGAGACGTACGCGCTTCCCGCACGCTGTACCTCGGTAGCGGCGGCCAGCGGGCCCTCCGGGATCCGTGCCGGCGTCTCCGCGCGCGAAGTCTCGCCCCACCTCTGCCCGACGAGAACCCCGCCGGCGAACAGGGCGAGGGCGGCGGCGATCTGGAGCGGCAGGCGCGGCATGAAACGCCGGCCGCGGGCTCCAAACTCCGTCGCAGGCTCCACCGCTATAGGCGACTCACCCGCGATCGGCGGTTCTGCCACAATCGCCCGCGCCACGTCAGGCCACAGGTCTCGCGCGGTCTCGGCCTCGCGCGGAGCACGGGCGAGCCGCGCCTCCAGCTCCCGATCCCGATCCGTCTCGCTCATTCCAATGCCTCCTTGAGTAGCTGCCGCGCCCGGTGGAGCTGCGACTTGACCGTGCCCTCGACCACTCCCAGCCGGTCCGCGATCTCCGCGCACGGGAATCCCTCGAAGTAGTGCAGCAGCACCACTTCGCGCGCGCCGTCGGGGAGTGCCGCGACCGCCCGCTCCAGATCGACGTCGGCTGCCGGCATGGCGCGCCCGATCTCGCGCACGTAGAGATCGAGATCGACGTCGCGGTCGATCCGCGACTCCGCGCGGGAGCGCTTCCTGACGCGATCCAGCGCCGCGTTCACAGCCACGCTGTGGAGCCACGTGGAAAGGCGGCTGTTCCCGTTGAACGAGGGGAGCGAGCGCCAGACGCGGATGAAGGCGTCCTGGACGATCTCCTCGGCGCCTTCGGGATCGCGCGCGAAGCGCAGGGCGATCGCATAGACGCGCCGATGGTGCTCGCGGTAGATCGACTCGAACTCTCCCCGCCGGTCGTGCAACCGCACCGTCCTTTCCGCCAGTGAGTCGTCGGTCAGGGACCTGCGGTTGGAACCCCGCGGGCGGGGCGGGCGTTTCAGTCGGCGATCACGCCGCGGCGTGGACTACTGTTGGGCGGACTTTGCGGATTCCTCGATCAGCCCCGCCACCTCGTCGTTCCCCTGCTCGCGCGCCGTGACTGCCGGTGTGCGACCGGCCTTGTTGGCGTGCATGGGGTCCGCTCCGGCCGCGAGGAGCGCACGGGCCGCTTCCATCGAGCCCGCCTCCGCGGCGTGGTGGAGCGCGCTGAACCCGGTCCGGTTCTCGGCCTCGATCGGCGCGCCCATGGCGAGGAGCATCTCGATGGCGTCGACCCGGTTGTGCCAGGCGGCCCAGTTGAGCGCCATCCGCCCGTTGGGATTCCGGCGGACATCCAGGGAATCGATCTTCGCGCCGTCGGCGAGCGCCTGGCGGATGGCCAGTGTGTCGCCCGCGATGGCGCCGTCCCAGAGCCGGCTCTGGGCGTCCTGGGCGAGGAGCGAGGAGCCGGCCAGCAGGATCGCGATCGCGGTGGCCGCGATCAGGGCGGAAAGGCGAATGCGCATGTGTCCTCCGGTTCGATGGTTGGAAGCCGTCCCGGGGAGGTCAACGATCCGCGGCGGCTCGGGGTTTCGCGGTCCCGTTGCCACTCTGCACACAGTTTGAAATGTTTGACCAGTTATGATAAAGTTAGATTTTTCGCGCTCAATTCTGATCGCCCCCCACACCGGCTTCTGGGGCGTCTCGAATGGTCCGACTGCTCGCGCGCTGTCCCCATTCGGGCGACATCCTGGACACCGGCATGAAGTGGGTGAAAGCCCTCCCGCTGGGTGAACGGCGCTTCCCCGTCTTCTGTCTGCGCTGTGCAGTCATTCACGATCTGACCACCTACCCCGAAGAGGGGTGGCAGGACGGCATGCCCAACGGGGATGGAAGGCCCACGGAGGACGGGCGGCCCGGCATGGGCTCGCCCGAGCCGCTGGCCACCTAGCGTTTCTCTTCGTACTGGGGTGCTTCGCGGGCTGAATGTCAGCGCGGGATGGCGAGCTCGGTCGTGCCCGCTTCGATCTCCACCTCCGCGCCGTCGACGGGCCGCAGGTAGACCGCGATCCGGTAGTCGCCGTCGGGGAGCTCGCTTCCGAGGATCTCATAGGCCGACGCCGTCGGCGTCGGGATCTCTCGCTCCTCGCCGGTGCCTAGCTCCACCGGCACGAGCGCCATCGTGCAGGCGAGGTCTCCCGCCTGATCCCAGACCGGTCCGCCTCCCTCCACCCGGTACGCCCGCATGAGGGCCACGCATCCGTCGGGGAACGTGATGGTGCGGGAGTCGCCCGACGTGTTCCTGATGGTCGCCCTACCCGAGAGCTGGACCGGGAACGACTCCATGACGAGGACGTCGGCCCGGTACTCGATCCCGTCGCGGACGACGGAGCCCGACAGGCTGCCGCCCGGCCGCTCGTCGGGCGGCGTGGGCGTCGACTCGTCGGCGCACGTCGCGGCCACGAAGAGCGCGAGGAGCGCGATCGGCAGCGTGGCGCGGAGCTCTCGTCCGGACATCGTACCTCCTTCCGGAGTATAGCATGGAAACGGCGGCTTAACGCGGGCCCGCCGGGCTCCGTCCAAGCTTCGACCATGCGCTGCGCCATCGTCCTCCTCGTCCCTCTCCTCGTCGCGGCTCCGGCGCGCGCCCAGCACGGGCACGGGTCACCGGCGCCCGAAGCTCTCGGCCCCGACGCCTCGAGCGAACTCGATGCGGTCCGCGCGGCCGTCGCGCGCTACGAGGACCATGCCGCGGCCGTCGCCGACGGCTACCGCCACTTCGGGCGGGACCGCGGCCCCGGCAACGCGCTCATGGGTGAGCACTGGTTCCTCCCCGGCGGGTCCCGCGAGCCGCTCGATCTCGAGCGCCCCTCGACCCTGATCTACGCCACGATCGACGGCGAGAAGCGCCTGGTCGGGGTCGCGTGGAGCGTCTACCGCCGGCCCGGCGAGCCCCTGCCGGAGGGCTTCACCGGCGATGCCGACCACTGGCACGTCCACCACGTCGACCAGATGGCCGCGGCCAGGGCGATCGGCCGGCCGCTCCTCGAGCGGATCGTCGAGCGGCGGCGCGAGCGCGGGAAGCTGGGCGCGGGCGACGGCAGGACCGAGCTGACGATGCTCCACGCCTGGACCGGGCTCGAGAATCCCGCCGGGACATTCGTCAACGACAACGTCGCGCTTCCCTACGCCCGGATGGGGCTGCCACTGGATTGGGCGAATCCCGACGATCCTGCCGCGGCACGGGGTGTGGGGCTGCTGCTGCCGGAAGCATGCGTGGATCGCGTGGCCGCGGCCTGCGACGATGCGGCAGCCCGCGTGCGAGCGGCGCTCGAGGAGGTGCAGTCGGGCGCGATCGACCCGGCGGCGTTCAATGCGGCCGCGGCCGAAGCCTGGCGCGACTACCGGCCGGTGGCGCTGGCCTCACTCACCCCCGAACAGCGGGAGCGGTTGGCCGCGATGCGCGCGGCGACGACCCACTAGCGACCGGTCTTCTTGACTCCGTATCCCGTTTGGGATACATTTGCATCCCATGGAACGACAGATTTCCCTCCGCCTACCCGAAGAGGTCCTGGACCGGCTGGACGGCCTGGCCTCGGAGCTCGGCGTCGGCCGCTCGGCGCTCGTTCGGCGGGCGATCCTGACGTATCTCGAACCCGAAGCCCTGGAACCCGATGACAGGCCGATCGACCGGGTCCGGGACCTGGTAGGACTGGCGTATGGCGGGCCTCCGGATCTCGGCCGCCGTCACCGCGAGCACCTCAAGGACATGCTGGTTGATCGCCGGTAGCCGGGCCCTGCTCGACACGGGCGTCCTCGTCGCTCTGCTGCATCGGGACGACGAAGCCCACGGCTCTGTGAAGGCGTCGCTGGAACAGTACGCGGGTATTCTCCTGACGACCGAGCCGGTACTGACCGAGGCGATGCATCTGCTCGGTCGCGCGCATGGTGGAAGGGATGCGTGCCTGGAGTTCTTCCTTCGCGGGGCGGCGACCATCGTTCCTTCCTCGCTGCCGTCCCTGTCCCGCTGCCGGGAGATTCTCGCTCGTTACGCCGATCTGCCGGCGGACTTCGCCGACGCCACCCTGATCGCGCTATCCGAGGAAATCCGCACCCGCATCGTCTTCACGCTGGATCGGCGGGGATTCGAGACCTACCGCGATCGTGACGGAAGAGGCTTCGAGATACGTCCCTGACCGGCCTTTCCCGGCGGGGGACGAACCGCCCGCGTCCTGCCGTGCCGACGAACTCCCCGTCCGACGCCGCGAGCTCGCCCCGCACCCAGACGCGCGTCGGCGCGCCCACGGTCTCGAATCCCTCGTAGACGTTGTAGTCGCAGCGCGAGTGGTGGCTCCCCGCCGAGATCGTTCCCGTGGCGGCGGGATCCCACAGCACGAGATCGGCATCCGAGCCGACGGCGATCGTGCCTTTCCGCGGATACAGCCCGAAGATCCGGGCCGGGTTCGTCGCGCACAGCTCGACCCAGCGGTTCGCCGTGATCCGTCCGGTCGCCACACCGTGGGTGTGCAGGAGTGGCAACCGCTCCTCGAGCCCCATGAAGCCGTTGGGGATCTTCCGGAAGTCGTCCTTCCCCATCGCCTTCTGGTGGGCGAAGTCGAACGCGCAGTGGTCGGTCCCCACCACCGAGATCGCGTCGGTTGCGAGCGCGTTCCAGAGCGCCTCCTGGTCGTGCTTCTTCCGGAGCGGCGGCGAGAGCACGTACTTCGCGCCTTCGAAGTCGGGCAGATCGTAGAGCGAGTCGTCGAGGAGCAAGTACTGGGTGCAGGTCTCCCCCCACACCGGCTCCCCCCGGGCCCGTGCGGCCGCGATCCGATCTATCGCGTCGTCGCAGGTGACGTGGACGATGTAGACCTGCTGGCGAGCGACGGCGCCCAGGTCGATGACCCGACCCGTGGCCTCACCCTCTGCGCGCGGCGGCTGCGCGAGCGCATGCCAGCGGGTTCCGGTGTCTCCGCGCTCGGCGAAGCGGTCGGCGAGCAGCAGCTGCACGTCGCCGTTCACTGCGTGCACGTTGACGAACGCCCCGGCGTCCCGGGTCGCCTCGAGGATGTGGAAGATCTGCTCGTCGTCGACGCCGAGGACGCCCTTGTACGCCATGAAGATCTTGAATGACGTGATTCCATGGTCGCGGACGACGACGGGGATCTCGCGCGCGATCCGGTCGTTCCAGTCGGTGACCGCCATGTGGAACGTGTAGTCGTGGGCGGCCTTGCCCGCTGCCTTCTCGTGCCACGTCTCGAGCGTCTCGAGCAACGATTCACCCTTGGCGGGGATCACGAAGTCGATCATTCCCGTCGTCCCGCCCATGATCGCCGCGATCGATCCGCTCTCGAAGTCGTCGATCGAGACCGTTCCCATGAAGGGAAGCGCCATGTGGACGTGGGGGTCGATCCCGCCGGGGATCAGCCACTGGTCCGAGCCGTCGACGATCTCGTCGCCGGACTCCGCCGGGAGCTCGGCGCCGATCGCCGCGATCGTCTCGCCGCTCACCTTGACGTCGGCGACGTAACGGTCGGCCGCCGTGACGATCTCCGCACCGCGGATCACGAGGCTCATA